>LCQS01000001.1 GCA_001004265.1 Parcubacteria group bacterium GW2011_GWA2_51_10
CCGCAAAAAAATAAGAATGAGGAGCGGCAAGGCGAGAGGGCGGGACGCGCGGTACTCCGCGCGTGGCGGGGTTCAGAGGGTCGCCACGCGATCGGAGCGCAGGATGCGGGTCAAAGCCACCACGCACGCGGAGCGTGCGAAGTCAGGGGTTCTGTTTGAAATGGGTTCTAACTTTTTGATACAATGACCACAGAATTCATTTATTTATACGCTATACTCTATACGCTATGGAACATCGAATTTTCAGTCTCGGCAGCAATGACGGTCTCGCAAAGAAAATAGCGGAGCGGCTCGGCACAGCACTCGGGCAGATCAAATGCGAGACATTTTCAGATGGCGAGCAGCGCATACAGTTTCTAGAAAATTTGCGCGGCAAAAACGTATTTCTAATCCAATCCACGAATCCGCCGGCGGATAACTGGGCGCGGCTTTTTCTTGCAATTGATGCGGCTCGCGGCGCTTCGGCACATGAAATTACAGCAGTCATCCCGTATTTTGGATATGGTCGTCAGGATCGCAAGGATAAGCCGCGCGTCCCGATTTCCGCGCGAGTATTCGCGCGCTTTCTCGAATCAGTCGGCGCGGATCGCGTCCTCACGATGGACTTACACAACGACGCAATCGGCGGCTTTTTCCGGAATATCAATGTGGATTATTTGTATGCTCGTCCCGTGTTCATCTCTCATCTTCGTGAATCATTCAAGGATAAGCTCGACGATGATAATTTTGTTGTCGTTTCGCCCGATGCAGGAGGAGTGGTGCGCGCACAATCCTATGCAAAACGTCTCCAGAGAGACGCGGACCTTGCGATCATTCACAAGGAACGAGAAATCCCAAATCAGATCGCACGCATGAAATTGATTGGAGACGTCAAGGGCAAGATCGCGCTCATCGTGGATGACATGGCGGACACCTGCGGCACGCTCGCGCGCGCTGGTCAGCTTCTGGAGGAAAGTGGCGCCCGCGAGGTGTATGCGGCGACAACGCACAGCGTGCTTTCTGGCAACGCAAAAGAAACACTCGACGCCTCCCCTATAAGCAAGCTTTTCATTACTGATACGATAAGCGCCGACCGCGCATTTTCGAAGAAAGTTGAAGTGGTATCAGTTGGCGAAATCTTTGGAGATGCCATAAAACGCATCGAAACGGGGGAATCGTTGAGCGCTCTATTTGATTGAATCGGAATAAAAATGACGCCCGCATCATTCGCGGGCGCCAACCTTACGTTCCGGTTCCGGCTCATGCCAGGGCGAGCAGTTTTTTAGGTACGGTTCTTCCTGCTTGTCTGTCTCTCTCCTGTTCCGCCTCTGCCTCCGCAGCGCGAGCCAGGAATTCGTCGCCACACTCGACGACGAATTGTGGCAGATCGTGCTTCCCGAGCGATGCAAGTATCATCGCGCCGCGACGAACAGCAAAACCTGCTCCTTTTCTGACGACATCGTTCTTATCCACTGCCACGCGCCAACCGTCGGGCGTCGTTATATGGATACGGGTGCCCATATCGAGCGCGATTGCTAGCTGGCTCATTTTCAACCTTTCAAAAAAAACGGCGTGAGTGCCATCAATATTATATATTAAGAAAACGCAAAGCTCCCACGAGTGAATCGAACCCTGCAGATTCTGAACACCTCTCAAAGGTTCCCACCGACTCCAAGGCTTTCTCGCGCCGGTCGGAAATTTTGCAATGCTTCCACGAGGAATGGAACACTTGGGAAACCCACGGTTTTCCCATTCCTTCCTCTGCGGAAAACCGGCAGGTTTTCCGACCCTTTCCTGTTCGATTCCTCGCGATATCACATTCACTTCGCTCGTATGCTCCCACGAGGAATCGAACCTCGATCATAAGCTCCGGAAGCTTACGTTCTATCCATTAAACTATGGGAGCGAGTTTAGATGATGATATAAGGTAATAGTCGCGACTCCAAGTCTTTCACTCATTCTTAATCGCTCAATGCGCATGGTGTAAAAATCGCGATATACTATGGACATGCCAAATGTAAAAACAAGTACGCTCATTATTATTGCAATTATTCTAGCTGCTCTCGCGTGGCTTCTGCTGCAGATTCCACGCACTGCACAGGCACCGTCCGCGAACACTACGGCGAACATCAAGAATTTCGATGAATGCGCTGCGGCTGGATATCCAATCATGGAATCGTATCCAGAGCAGTGTCGCACGCCCGATGGTCGGACATTCGTTAATGAGCGCCAGATCAATTCGGACTCGACTGAAGATCAAAATCAGGTCGCTTTTAACGGATGCGCTGTTGCCGGATGCAGCGGGCAGCTCTGCGTGGAGGCAAGCGAAGCGGGGGATATCGTAACGACGTGTGAGTTTCGCGCGGAGTATGCATGCTATCGTGAGGCATCCTGCGGAAGACAATTGAACGGTCGCTGCGGATGGACAGAAACTGTCGAGCTTCGCCAATGCCTTCAGAATTCTCCAGCGGTTGATGGAAATATTGAAGTCGTTTTCTAATCTTTGCGCAGAGTTCCCCGAAGCTCTGCTGCGGCGGTGGACTGCGCAAAGGGCGGAGGGGGTCGGGGAACCGCATCCGGTTCTCCGTGGAGGAGAGCAGCGAGCGAAGCGAGCGTTGAGAACCGACGGTTCTCAAAAAATAAAATACCTCGTCAGCTTGCTGCGAGGTATTTTATTCTATGGATGGGTATAATTCTCCCCACGTTGCTGCGACAGGGGTACAATTGAGGAGTGAAAACAAATGAGGTGCGGGCTAAAGCAGTTACCTTAAGACAGCAGGGAAAGACATATTCGGAAATCCGCAATACTCTGACGGTCGATATACCGAAATCGACACTTTCCTATTGGTGTCGAGGTACCAAAATGTCTCGCGAAAGTCGCACAAGAATTGAGCTACTCTCACTCAGAAATTTAGCAATCGGGCGCGTCGTAGCTCTTGAGCTAAAGCGAGCAACAAGGCGGGAAATGGAGAATCGTATGCGCGTAGATAATAAATTTCTGCAAAAACGTTTTAGACACGATAAGAATATTCAAAAGATCGCATTGGTCATGCTCTATTTAGCTGAAGGATCAAAGACCGATAGACGATCAGTAATGTTCGGTAATTCAAGCCCCGGTGTCATTAGATTATTTCTGAATTTATTACGAGCGGCCTTTCCCGTTGACGAGAAGAAGTTTAGGGTAACTGTTCAATGTCGCGCGGATCAAAACGTTCCAAGCCTCGAACGTTTTTGGAGTGATCTAACGCGCATACCCAGAAGACAATTTTATAGGGCACAGATAGATAGGCGCTCGATAAACAAGCCAACGCGTAAAGTTGAATATAAGGGCGTATGCCGGATCGATTATTTTTCTTCAGCTATAGATTTTGAACTCAAACATATAGCAGAAGAGCTTCAAGAGATGTAATATGCCTCAAATCTTCTGGGCCCGTAGCTCAATTGGTAGAGCGTCCGCATGGCATGCGGGAGGTAAGGGGATCGTAACCCCTCGGGTCCACCAAATTTGATTTGACGAATAACACAACCCGCCCGCGCCCCCGCGCGACCGGAGGGAGCGCGTCCGAGTCGCTTTCCAGCGTGATCGGGGCGCTTCGGTTTTGAGTCACCACGCCGACCCAGTAGGTCATTCTGTTGAATGAGGAGCGTGCGACATCTGGGGTTCTGTTGGAAGTGCGTCCGAACTTATTAATACAATGACCACAGAGAGCATGGTATGCTATACGAAAGGTCGTTAATGGGCTCATTTAAACGGCGCTTTTATGGCGGAAAAACAAGTTGGTACAGTTACGCATTGGTACGATAAAATCGGCGTGGCGGTCGTTCGGCTCACCGGGAAGCTCGGTAAGGGCGACGCGATCGTAGTGCGAAAGGGCGATGAGGAATTTGAAGATACTGTCGCATCGCTGCAGATCGATCACGAGGATGTCACGGCAGCGAAAAAGGGAGATGATGCGGCAATCAAACTTTCGCAGCGCGCAAAAGAAGGTTCGGGAGTTTTTTTGGCTAGCTAACGTTCATTCCCCAGTGCATCTCGGACGAGCCGAGCATGGCCTGGGGCGTGATATGCTTTTTTATCATGGACGGTGGAATGCATCATCTGCACACGCGAAAAAGATTATATCGGACGCACGAGCGATATCCGCACCCGATTTTTTGGAAACGATGCCTCGATTATGTGATGTATGGCGCGGCGATAGCCGCGCCTGTCGCTCTTATGCCGCAGGTGTGGACGCTCTATTCGCAAAAAAATGCTTCTGGTCTCGCATTGCCGACGTGGGTGGCCCTCGGCTTGATCAACATCCTTTGGGTGTTGTATTCATTCGCGCATCGTGAGCCGCCGCTTGGAATAGCAAATGCGCTATTTGCAATGCTCAACTTCAGCATTGTCGCCGGCATTTTAATCTACGGCTAAGGCTATTAGTTGGTACCGGCGCGCCATTACGGCGCCAATATATTTTTGGGCCGTACAGAACGATGCAGAAGACGCAGAACGAAATAATCGAGCCCATAATATCCAGCGACTTTCCACGCAAGGACAAGCGCAATCCCAAGTGTGAACATTATTGGATTGACAGATACAGTACCGGCAAGCATAAAATTGAGATTCATAAAAATACCGAAAAATGCCGAGATACCGACGAGAAGACCCACGATGAGAGCAATGCCGACGAGTAACTCTCCCCAGGCGATAAATGTGCTCCATATTTCCGCATTCGGCAAGACGACGTTCTCCAAGAAATATGCATACCAACCCTGAACGTCAGGGTGCGCGCCACCGGTTTTTTCGAGCGCTCCTTTTACAAAACCGGTAATGGCTGTACCTGCCGCATCTCCGACCCATGCTGGGTTATGTAATTTTCCCCATCCAGCCTCCAACCACAGCCAGCCGACATATACGCGGACAATGAGCCAGAGAACCGAACTTCTTGTGTCTGAAAGAAGAAAATGTGAGAAAGGGGATTCCTCAACCAGGTAGCGACGCATCGAATAACTATATATGCACATTCCCAATTACCGAGCGATTTTATAGAGACGTGTGAACAAGTTGTCACACATCATCGACATTCAATTTGCGCCGGAGAGAGTGTGCGGAAATTTTTCCCGCGGCAAGCCCCGTTAGAGACAAAAACGCGCTGCGAGCCCTCGCGGTCTCTAACGGGGCTTGCCGCGCTCAGTGAGAGTCCTCTGATATACTCGAACGATGGATATTCTTCACGAGGTCCGCAAGCTTCTTGAAGAAAATCGCCGCATCACGGACGGTCACCAGTACACCGTGCCCTCCGGCGATCATTACCCCTATCAATGGCTCTGGGATTCGTGTTTTCACGCCATCATCCTCGCGCAATATGACGTGGAATCTGCGAAGGCCGAGATACGATCGCTGCTTTCAAAGCAGTTCTCAAGCGGTCTTGTGCCCCACATCATCTATTGGGCGCCCGGCATTCTCCACCTCTTCCGCTGGGGTGTGGAGGGCACCAGCTCTATAACTCAGCCGCCGATGATCGCATACGCCGCGTGGGAGATACATCGCCGCTCGGAGGACACGCCGTTCCTTGCCTCTATCTTTCCTGCACTTATTGCTTACTATGATTTCTTACTTTCAGAGCGTGATCCGAATAGCCATCATCTTGCCAGCATTATTAGTCCGGATGAATCCGGTGAGGACAACTCGCCTCGCTTTGACGTTCCTCTCGGGGTAACTCCCGCTGTCTCACTCAAGGATCATCTCGCGAAACGTACTGAGCTTGTGGAGAAAAACAGAGAGTGCAATTTTGACGCGCGATACTGCATGCGGGATTTCTTTTGGGTGAAAGACGTGCTTTTTAATACGGTATTGGTGGAGAATCTGCGCGTGCTTGCGAAAATCGCTGCACATCTCAATAGAGGTGAGCACGAGAGAACTCTTCTACGAAATGCCGATGCGGTTGCCGGCGCAATGCGAGAGAAGATGTTTGAAGATGGTTGCGCGCGATTCGGCATACGTACAACCTCGCTTCATGAGATGTCGTACCGATCGCAGGCGGAAGCTTTTTCGTGGCGAGGACCAGTGTGGATCGGTGCTCATTGGTTTATCTATCGTGGGCTCAAACGATATGGGTTTACAGAGGAAGCCGCTGAAATTTGCGATAAAAGCAAGTTACTGCTTGAACGTTCCGGATTTCGCGAGTGCTTTAATCCGGAAACAGGAAAGGGGCTAGGTGCACACAATTTCACGTGGGGCGCTCTGGTTCTTGATATGATGGAACAGTGAATCCCGTTAGAGATGCTGCAATACATGATCGATATATGGTTAAGACTGAAGAATATTACATTGCGCATCAAGGTATCATGACAATAAACGGAAACGCCTAAACTAATTACATGCTTGACCGAATATGATCACTAAGCTCGATAGCGAATGCCATTGCGCTAATGCAATAGGCGCTTCCTATCTCTAACGGGATGAAGATCGCATTCGATATCGGCGGCACATCAATGCGCGTGGCGCTTGCTGCAGCTGATCGCGTCAGCGAAGCGCGCAGAATATTCACTCCGCAGGATCCGAAAGATGGTGTCAAAGCGCTCGCGAACCTAATGCGCGAATGCGCGGGAGATGAATCAATCGAAGCCGCAGTGGGCGGTTTCCCCGGCGTAGTGGGTGGTGGCGCAATTCAATACGCGCCCAATCTTCCGGAGTGGAAGGATGTCTTGCTTGCCGAGGAGCTTACGCGCGCGCTTGAGGCGCCCGTAGAGGTGTTGAACGATGGAGACTGCGCCGCGCTCGGAGAGGCGGCGTACGGCGCAGGCAGAGGCGCACGTATTGTTGCTTATGTCGGCATCGGCACCGGTATCGGCTGCGGCCGCATAATAGATGGCCGCATCGACAGTGGTGTCTACGATTTAGAGGCGGGGCACCAGATCGTGGATGCAAAAGAAGGCAGGGAATTGGAGGAGCTCGTTTCCGGACGCGCTTTTGAGAAGCGTTATGGCGTCCATCCGAGCAAGGCACCGCGCGAAGGGTACTCGGAAATGACGCCCATTCTCGCCGCCGGACTTTACAATATGGTACTGCATTGGTCGCCCGAAGTTTTCGTGCTCGGAGGCGGAATGATGAACGAAAATAACGGCTATCGACTTCTCGATGTCGCATCGGCGCTTAAGCGCTTTTCCTCGCCTTATCCGAAACTTCCCGAGCTTCGTCTTGCAGAGCACAAAGACGCGTCAGGTTTATACGGCGCTCTCGCTCTCATGCAAAATCCGCAGATGGGGGTTTATCCGAAATTCGATAAACAACAGAGCCGACCTCTCTAATTTCATTCGTGATGCGCCGCGACACGTGATCAAGAAAATCGTATGGCAATTGCGCGAAGCGCGCCGTGAATCCGTTCACGCTTGTCACTGCCCAAAGCGCAACGACATGACCAGCGCCAGCATCGTCGCCTTTCGTAAACGTATGCATTGAATGCGTTACAGTTGCGCCAGCTTGCCAGACCGTTTCGTACAAATCTGCGGCACGCAATTCTTCTATATATATTCCGTCAACGGCGCGGGCAATTCGTAAGCTCTCTTCGTTAACTTCGCCCTCGATGCGGACAACTAGCCCTGGGCCAGGGAATGGGTGTCTCCAAATAAGATCTTCGGGAATGCCGATATCGCGGCCGATAGAGCGTGCCGAATCTTTTACTTGATCCGAAAGCGGTTCGATTTTCGGGACAGAGAAATCCAATCCGGTATTGTGATGAACTTTTATCTCGGCAATTCGTGCGCCTGTAGCGTGTCCGAATCCGCTCTCGCGCAAATCCGTATAAAGCGTGCCCTGCGCGATAAAATCTGCGCCAAATGATTTTATTTTTTCATTTAGAACTGCCTTATAAACATCTCGCATGGCAACGCGCTTGTCTCGCATCTCAGTTTTTCCCGACAATGCCTTAAGAAATTCTGCCGTTGCATCAACTATTTCCAATTTTATCCAATCCTCACTTCCGAAATATTTTTGCACATATGCCTCATCATCAGGCCTATCAATTCCTTTTATATAAACTCCCAGGAGTACATTTTTTTTCCCTGCGAGCACTTCTTTTAGGAGATATGCCACGACGGAAGAATCCGAACCGCCAGAGAGCGCGATGACAACTTTTTTATCGCCGATCTTTTCACGCAATTCACTTATCTTTGCCTCCGATACGTTGTGCGCAGGGAATCTATCGGTGATCTTACAAATTTTGAAACAGAAATTCTCGTACATTCGTGCTCCCTCGAGAGTCTCCGTGACTTCCGGATGAAATTGAACTCCCACAAGATGCTTGTATCTTCCAGCTGCGACCGGTGAATTTGTGGTGGAGCCGAGGATTTGTATGACCGCGTCCGGAAAAATTGCGTCGCCATGACTTTCCAAGACCGGCGTTTCTCTAGCGAGTCCGTCGAAAAGCTCATCGTCGTGAGCGATGCGAAGACTATGCACTCCGAATTCGCGCTTTGCCTGCGGAGTAACTTTTGCTCCGACATGTTTTGCCCACATTTGAAATCCAAGACAAACGCCGAGAGTAGGAATTCCTAAATCAAAGATTTTGTTATCAAAAGGCGGCGGCTCATCTTGTACGGAGGCGGGGCCGCCGGAAACAATAATTCCAGCGGGTTGCAATTTCTTCACATCATCCGCGGTAACACTTGCCGGATCTGCAACGAGACTGTAAACACCCAATTTGGAAAGCGTTTGGACGATCAGATGATCGAACTGCGAACCCATTGAAAAGAGAAGAATAAGATGCTTTGTTTTCCGCACCTTCATTTCTTCTGCAATCTCGGCAAGAGTCTCTGGATCCGCAGATTTGAATAACGAGAGCATGATTGCGCGATTTTAACACTGGTTTGACGACACTGTAAGCGCGTTTTGTATTCATGCTCTTTTTATACGTCATGTGGATAACTGGCTTGCGGTGGGGTATAGTGGTGTATATTCCATATTAGTGGGAGAAAGTGGGATAAACGAATTATGCTGATAGGAGAATACGAACACACGCTCGACGAGAAAAAGCGAGTTTCGCTGCCCAAACCGTTTTCCAAAACATTGGGAAAGAAAATGGTTTTGACGCGCGGGCTCGATACATGCCTTTTTCTTTTTTCACAAGACGCATGGGAGAAAGTCGCAGAAAAATTGCAGGCGCTTTCATTTGCACAAGCAGACACGCGTGGATTCAATCGGTTTCTTTTATCTGGTGCGGTTGAGGTTGAGGCGGATGGAGCCGGCCGAATCCTCATTCCGGACCATCAGAAGCAATTCGCAAATCTCAAGCGCGCGGTCGTATTCGCGGGAGTTTCCGACCGGGTCGAGATCTGGGATGCGGCGCTTTGGAAGAACTACAAGACACGCATCGAAAAACAAGCTGATGCGATGGCAGAGAAGCTGGGAGAAATTGGAGCACTATAAGTAGTAAGTAGTAAGTAGTAAGTAGTAATTCAAACGAGCAAATTAGACGATACCTACTAACTACTTTCTACTAACTACTAACTAGTGGTGGCACGGGATAGCTGGGGGATCCATATAATCGTCATGCGCACGCGACGTTTAAATTCCTCCAGCGATCCGGTGCCGCCATCAAAGGTAGCGCACCGCGCCACGTTGCTTGATACAGAGGCAACGAGACACATTCCTGTTCTTTTACACGAAACAATCAGAGAACTCGCAATCGCGCGGGGCGACATCGTCGTTGACACCACGCTCGGCGGAGCCGGCCACGCATCCGCAATCGCGGAGCGGCTTGGCGCTAAAGGCCTTCTTATCGGCATAGACGCTGATCACGCCGCAATCGAACGATCGAGAAACGCGCTCGCACATTTCAACAATACGAAGATTCATCTCATCGAGGGGAATTTTCGAAATCTTGCTGCCATTTTGAACACGTTAGACGTGCCAACTATCGACAAAGCGCTTTTCGATCTCGGATGGAGCGGATATCAGCTCGCTGCTGGCAAAGGATTCTCCTTTCTTCGCGATGAGCCACTCCTCATGACGTATGGGGAGCCGGGGGAGGGAACTCTTACTGCTCGCACGATCGTGAATGAATGGAGCGAGGATAGCATTGCCGATGTCTTATTCGGATGGGGCGAGGAGCGCTATGCGCGACGCATCGCAAAAAAAATCGTGGAGCGTCGGACTCGAGAGCCAATAGAAACTTCAATGCAGCTTGCCGCGATTGTGAAGGAGGCAGTGCCGCCGAAGTATCGATTCGGCAGAATTCATCCCGCGACAAAAACATTTCAGGCGCTTCGGATCGCGGTCAATGACGAACTCGGTGCGCTCTCGAAGGGACTTTCGGCCGCATGGGAACACCTACGGGAGGATGGGCGCATCGCAGTCATTACGTTCCACAGCATTGAGGATAGGGAAGTAAAACATCTCTTCGCCGGGTGGGAGAAATCAGGGAGTGGAAAACGAGTAGCGAAAAAGCCGATACGTCCAACGAGGGAGGAAATCGAGCGCAATCCGCGCGCTCGAAGTGCGAAATTGCGAGTTGTCAAAAAAGTCCTACAAGAAATCTGACTGAACTTCGTGTCGTAAAGCAACGTACAAAAAATGAACAAGCGTATATCCATATTAAGTATTGAGCATCCCTTCGAGCGCCTTCTCCTGCGCGCGCTTTTAGTCATTTTTGTCGGCCTCATATTCGCATATCTATATTTTGTCGGGGCATCCATTCTCCATATCATCGCTCGCAAAGATGCGCTCACGCAATCAGCTGCGATCAGCACCGCGATCGGGAACCATGAGCGGGACTATTTTGCACTGTCGAAAAATCTGACGGCAGAATCGGGCGGACAATTCGGCCTTCGGCCAGTGGGAGAGGTTGCGTATGTCAATCGTCCGGGCACACTCGGTCTCGCCGACGGCGCTCTTGAGAACGGTATATGAAAAATATCGGATACAGTGTAGACAATGCCGCAGACAGCAAAGAGTAGATTACGCAATCGCGCCCGCATACTTTCCGGCATATTCATATTGGTCGCAGGGTTTCTCATTGTGCGACTGTATTTTGTGCAGATCATCCACGGTGATAAATTCGCGCGCGATGCAATGGGGCAATATGTCGCGCCCGCGCCGGATACGCAGGAGCGCGGGTCAATTTTTTTCACTCGCAACGATGGCGCCTCGGTCGCAGCCGCTGTCATGCAATCGGGATGGCGCATTGCTATTCAACCAAAAAGCTTAACGGACCCCGCGGCAATATATGAAAAACTAAATGGCCTCACTCCCATAGATAGGGAGCGCTTTTTTGGCAGCGCGGATAAGACAGGCGACCCGTATGAAGAAGTGGCATTCAAGGTTCCCGACGACGCGGCGAGCGCTATTCGCGCAAAAAAGATTTCGGGCATCATTCTTGTGCGGGACGAGTGGCGCTACTATCCCGCGGGCGCGCTCGCCGCACACACGGTTGGGTTTGTCGGTTATAAGGGCGATACAAAAACGGGCGTGTACGGGCTTGAGCGCAGCTGGCAGGACACGCTCACGCGCACATCGAGAGATCACTACGTCAATCCATTCGCAGAGATTTTCACGAACGTTGGCGATTTATTCGCGAGCGATCCGAGTGGACGGCAGGGAGATATCATCACTTCGATAGAGCCGGCCGTGGAGAAGGAGTTGGAAGAGGCGCTCGAAGAAGTGCGAGAAAAATACGATGCAAAAATTGTCGGCGGGATCGTCATGAATCCGCGAACAGGCGAGATTATCGCGCTCGGCGCGAAGCCGGACTTCAATCCGAATACGTACAATCTCGTTTCCGACATTGCCATATTTTCTAACCCGCTCGTGGAAAATATTTACGAGATGGGCTCCATCATGAAGCCCCTCACTGTTGCAGCGGGAATTGACGCCGGCGCCATCAGGCCCGAGAGCATCTATGAAGATAGGGGATTCATCATGCGAAGCGGTAAGAAAATATCAAATTTTGACGGAAAGGCGCGGGGAGTTGTTAGCATGCAAGAGGTACTCAATCAGTCGCTTAATACGGGCGCGGCCTTTATTGCGGAAAAGACGGGACATTCGGTTTTTTCGGATTACATCCATGCGGCGGGATTGGGCGAAAAAACGGGAATCGATCTGCCGAATGAATCGGCAGGATTAATTCGCGCAATAGAGGGCGGGACAGATGTGGACTATGCTTCAGCTTCGTTTGGGCAGGGAATAGCGTTTTCTCCCATTGCGATGGTGCGTGCGCTTTCTGCGCTTGCCAATGGCGGAGCGATACCAGTACCGCATATTGTGACCGCAATTCGCTATCAGAGCGGCGTTGTGAAAAAAATTCCTGTTGCGGAGCAGAGACAAGTTTTCAAGCCGGAGACTGCCGAGACCGTAACACGCATGCTTACGACCGTGTACGACAAGGCACTTTTGGACGGCGAGCTTCGTGAAGAGCGCTACTCGATCGCGGCAAAGACGGGCACGGCGCAGATTGCGGTTCCCGGCGGCGCGGGATACTACGACGATCGTTATTTGCACTCATTCTTCGGATACTTTCCCGCGCATGATCCGCAGTTCATCGTATTTCTGTATGCCCTCGAGCCGCGCGGCGAATTGTATGCCTCGCGCACGCTCGCGCGCCCCTTCCATGAGATCGCGAAGTTTTTGATAAATTACTACGAAATCCCGCCGGATAGATAGAATAGGGAAGCAGCGTATAGCGTATAGCGTGCAGCATATGACGTATCTTGTATCTACAAACTAAAAAATATAAACTGAAACTGTTTCTGAAGGCGCATTCGTCTAGGGGCCTAGGACACTACCCTCTCACGGTAGGAACACGGGTTCAAATCCCGTATGCGTCACAAAATTTTGCTATTCGGAGTGACGGACTAAGCAGCGTATTCGAACTCTGTCGCGGGTCATATAAAAACAAACGGCCCCGCGGAGGGCCGTTTAAGCGTCGGATGGGCGTCAGCCTCTGGGTTTCGGCTTCTCCGGCCACTTAGTATTGCGCCACTTCCTGAAGACGCGCGATACCATCTCGCGTGAGGATGCCACCTGCACCGCAACGAGAGTGGAGTGATGCCGCCTTGCTGCACGCGGCGTCCACAATGAGGGATAGTGCTCGAATAGTTTGAGCATCATTTCCTCGATACCATCGCATGCATATAGCTCCTTCACGGCGCGAGTTCTTCTTGCGTCGCTGCTCGTGATTACTTCGATATCCTCCGGCGTGAGATCGCTCTTGTGGATCCCCTGAACGGTCGCGTACTTATAAGCCCGTGCTTTCCCGAACCAGGAGGTGCCTTCGAGCAATTCAATACCGAGGGCTTCACCGCGCACTACGATGCCGAGTCCCTTCTCATTCGCACGGCTGCTGATGCGGTAAATCGAAAGGACACCCTCCAGCACGAGATAGGCACATCGTGCCTTCACGCCAATTTCGCATTCGTGCAGAGGCTCATTGCGCCCGAGTCGTATGGGCTCCGGCCGCACTGCCTTGAGCAATGTTGCGGGGAGGACCGTGCTTGTTGACAAACATGTATTCATGATGCCTCCTGTGGGTTAGAAGGTCCGGACACAGCCTGCCGTCTGGACTGCGGGAAGCATATGCCACCACATGGTCTGTGGCAAGTCGAGATGTTTCATCTATTATTTTGTATACTGCCGCAGTGCGCAAAGCGCTGAAGAGGGAATTTTATGTGCGCGATGGAGAAATCGTGGCGCGTGAGCTTTTGGGGAAATTCCTTGTGCGCAAAATTGGAACTAAAGAAATCGCAGCGATGATCACTGAGGTGGAACTATACGAAGGATTCGAGGATAGGGCGTCGCACGGGTTCAAGAGAACAAAGCGCTCCGAAGTTATGTATGGCCCGGGCGGGCATTGGTACGTGTATCTATGTTACGGCATGTACGAAATGCTAAATATTGTAATAGGACCGGAAGATCATCCCGCGGCAATTCTGATTCGCGGCGCTGATACATATAATGGACCGGGAAAGCTGACACGAGCACTTCGTATCGACAGAACTCTGAACGCAATGCCGGCGAGCAAGGAGACAGGTTTATGGATTGAGGATAGGAGATTCGCAATCTCGCAAAAAGATATATTGCGAACGCCTCGCATCGGCATCGGCGATGCAGGACCGAAATGGACTAAACGTCTGCATAGATTCCTCTTGCAACAGAATTGACGAGAAATTTGTCTACTGCACAATATGATGAGCGGGTTGTCGCCTCTTTCCTGATTGCAAATAAGAGGCAAAAGCTGGAGAAGCAAATGAGCATATGGTGGGTGGTCGTGATGTTACTCGGGCTCCTTGTAGCTATTGGAGTCCTCTACATGGTTCTCCAAAGCCGTCTAAAGAAGACGGATCTCCCCTAGAAGCTCGGAGGTGCCCTCTTCGGGCATCTCCATTTATAATGTTCGACATGAAATCATTTCGAGAAAAGGTTCACTCGATCGTCGCGAGAATTCCGAAAGGGAAAACGCTGACGTATAAAGAAGTCGCTACGCGAGCGGGAAATCCGAAGGCGGCGCGGGCCGTCGGCGCGATAATGCGAACGAATTATGACTCGGCGATCCCGTGCCATCGCGTTGTGCGCTCCGACGGACGGCCCGGTGGTTACAATCGCGGCGCAAGTATAAAGGTCGCATTGTTGCGACAGGAGCGATTGCAGTAATGTATAATCCATTCATATGCCCGGTAGTGTAATGTGCCTTGGGCTTACACAATGTTTGAATCAAAAATCATCACTATGACAAAGCAGAAAATAGGGTATTTATTATTAAGCCGCGGCGGCCGGTAGGCGTCTGCCGCAAAAGGCAGGTTTACTAACCGGGTATGTCGAACGTCATCGTGTCAGGTTCGCTCGCGTATGATCGCATCATGGATTACAACGGGCTCTTCGCCGATCACTTCGTGCCGGACAAGATTCACAGCATCAGTCTTAGCTTCACGGTCGACAGAATGTCTGTCGAATTCGGCGGCACGGCGGGCAATATCGCATACAATCTCGCTCTCCTCGGCGAAAAGCCCGCGATTATTGCAACGGCCGGAACTGATTTTGGATCTTATAAATCGCATTTGCTGCTCTCCGGCATCGATCCGACGACGATCCGTATCGTGGAAGGGGAGATGACATCCTCCGCAGTCGTCCTTACGGACAAAGCAGACAATCAAATCGCGGCATTTCATCCAGGAGCGGGGGGGCACGCGTATGACACGCCTGTTGAGACGGACGGCCGCGTGCTCGCTATCATCGCGCCCGGATGCATTTCCGACATGACGTCTCTCCCCGATTATTACCGCCGCAAAGGACTTAAGTACCTCTATGATCCCGGCCAGCAGATACTCTCGCTTTCGTCCGAAAATTTACAGGACGGCTTAACAGGCGCACACATTTTGTTTGCGAGCGATTACGAATTCGGCCTCATCGCTCAGAAGACGGGATGGGCGGAAGGAACGATACTGGAGCATGTGTCTACAATAGTTGTCACATATGGTGCGGAGGGCTCGCGTATCGTTACGCGAGAAGGCGAGACTCGCGTGGCGGCCGCTCCCGTGAAAGACGCCATCGATCCTACCGGGGCGGGTGATGCCTATCGGGCGGGATTTGTTAAGGGAATGCTCCGTGATCTGCCGTACACTTCCTGTGCCAAGCTTGGGAGCATCGTCGCGTCGTATGCAGTTGAAGCATACGGGACGCAAACCCACCGCTTCACTCTGGATGATGTTGCCGCCCGATATAAATCTGCGTATGGTGAGAAGGTGGCGCTCGTGTAAATTATAATCATGCCGAACGATATCAAAGACATCACGCTGGCAGAGGAAGGAAAGCGGCTCATCGAATGGGCGGCGCGCGATATGCCTGTTCTTTCGAGCATTAAAGAGCGCTTCGAGAAAGAGAAACCCCTGAAGGGGATGAAAATAGGCGCATGCCTACACGTGACTGTTGAGACGGCAAACCTGATGCTCGCCCTCAAAGCTGGTGGCGCGGACGTCGCCCTCTGTGCATCAAATCCGCTTTCGTCGCAAGATGAGGCGGCGGCGGGCCTCGTTAGTCTCGGCATTCCGGTATTTGCAATTTCTGGAGAAGACCGCGATACTTTTTTTAAGCATATCAATTCGGTCATTGCATATAGACCCGACATAACGATGGATGACGGAGCAGATCTCGTTACCGCCATCCATACGAAGCATCCAGAATTGCTCGCTCACATGATTGGAAGCACGGAAGAGACAACGACAGGCGTGATCCGTTTGCGTGCAATGGCGCGCGATGGCGCGCTCAAAATTCCCGTCGTTGCAGTGAACGATGCGAAGACGAAGAATCTTTTTGATAATCGTTACGGCACGGGCCAATCCACGATGGAGGCGATCATACGTGCGACAGACATGCTCGTCGCCGGCCGCGTGTTCGTCGTCGCCGGGTATGGCTGGTGCGGAAAGGGGCTTTCGATGCGCGCTCGCGGCATGGGGGCGAATATCATCGTAACAGAGGTGGATCCCGTGAAAGCGCTCGAAGCGGCGATGGATGGATTTCGCGTGATGCCGATGATTGAGGCGGCGCCTTTGGGAGATTTGTTCTGCACCGTCACAGGCGACATCAACGTCATAGGCGCGGAACATTTCAAGATGATGAAAGATGGGGCGTTTGTGTGCAATGCCGGTCACTTTGACGTCGAGGTCAATGTGAAAGCGCTAGAGAAAATGGCAGACAGCGTGAAAAGGGGAATTCGAGAACACGTGGATGAGTATTTGCTTGGCGGGAGAAGAATTTATGTTCTTGCAGAGGGCCGTTTGGTGAATCTTGCCGCGGCCGAGGGGCATCCCGCGAGCGTGATGGATATGAGCTTTTCGACGCAGGCACTCGCATGCGAATGGCTTGTCCTGAGCGGAGCCGAAGGGCTCGCTCCGGGTGTGCACAACGTGCCAGAGAAGATCGAGAACGATGTCGCACGTCTCAAACTCGCCTCGATGGGACTTTCGATAGATACGCTCACGGAGGAGCAGAAGAGATATCTAGCGAGCTGGCAAGAAGGGACATGAACTAGTAAGTAGAGAGTAGTACGTAGAAAGTAGGGAGTATATGAAAGCAAAACTTGAAATGCGGGCGTGTCATCACGTCGAAATAATTACGCCGAAGAAGGTGCGTCTCAACGGGTTGTGGTTCGGACCCGCCTCGACGCGCATCCGCTCGTCGACGCGAGGCAGGCCTCGAAAATCAAAGCGCACGATAATTTGGGTTCATGGACTCGCAAGCTCGATGTTCAGCAAGCAGCGCATCATGGAACGACTCGCGAAAAAAGGTATTGCGGTACTCGCATTCAATAATCGCGGACATGACGCAATCAGTCGCATTGCGAAAGTTGGTGAGAAGAGAATTGCCAAATCGAGATGGGGAGGAGGAGCGCACGAAATATTTGCCGAGTGTGTGGACGATATCGACGGTGCTATAGGATTTGCTCGCCGTGCCGGCGCCAAAGAGATATTTCTTGTGGGCCACTCAACTGGTTGCCAAAAATCCATATACTGGGCATACAAACGAAAAGGCCGAGGCATCAAAGGCATCGTTCTATTGGCACCAATGAGCGATTGGGCGGCGGAAATACATCTGAAAGGTAAAAAGAGAATCGACAAGAATAATGCTGTAGCTCGAGCACTCGTGCGAAACGGCCGGAAACACGAGTTGCTGCCGCAAAAGTTGTGGCCTGGTCCGATAGATGCACAGCGTTTCTTGAGTCTCTACACGCCTGACAGCATCGAAGAAATTTTTTCATATGCACAGCCGAAAAAGAACCCTCGTGTTCTTCGTTCCATCCAAAAACCCTTACTTGTCATTTTGGCTGAAAAAGACGAGTTTGCTGACAGGTCGGCTGGAAGAATTGCCGACTGGTTCGCGAGACGTCTCGGAAAGAGGATACAGGCGGGCGTTATTGCGGATGTGAGTCATAGTTTAAAGGGAGGAGAGACAAAAGTCACTTCACTCATTCTTCACTGGATGCGAAGGTTATAATTGCGAGGATATTAATAAAGGACCTAATCGCTTTCGAGTATGAATGACAACAAGGGTGTTTGGATTGGGGCGGCGATTTTAGTGGTGCTTGCTCTTCTCGGTTTGTGGTGGCTCTCAACGCGCCAGCAAAGCGGCCCGCTGGGAGTAGAGAGCGGAAATGGCGGCGAAATCCCGGCATTGGAATCGAGGGGCATGGGCGACTTTGTATCCACAGAGAGACGGACTTCAACGAATGTTGCAGATATCGCGGCGGGTATCAGCGGCGCTTCCACGTTTGCTTCGCTTTTTTCCTCGACGGGTATCAAGGCGACTATTCAGGGAGTGGGGCCCTACACGGTTTTCGTCCCGACCGACGGTGCGTTTTCACTTCTAGAGAGCGGGACGATAGCGAATATGAGCGCGGCGGAAAAGAAGCGCCTTGTTCAGTACCATGTGGTATCTGGCCGCGCGATCGATCCGGACGCTGTAAAGAGCGGGCAGATAATGGCCCTCTCCAAAGATGTCCTTAATTTCGAAGTAAGTACAACAGACAAGACAGCACGGGTGAACAATTCGTTCTTCATCAAGGCCTACCAGGGCAGAAACGGTATCGTGTACTTAGTGAGCGCTGTGCTTCTTCCGCCCGAGAGCACCACACCGTAGAAGAAAACCCAGAGGTCGGTTCTCTGGGATTTCGGCGGTAGACCCTAGAAAACTCAGAGGTCGGTTCTCTGGGATTTTGTGGACGCATATGCGTATCGTCGAACAGTAATGTAAAATGCCTGGCATGGAGGAATCTGGAATTCACATTGCGCTCGCGGCCGAGAAGATTAGCGAGTTTTTTGGTTTTCCGATAACGAACACCCTCCTCATGAGTTGGATTGTTGTGATTCTTCTTGCGGTTCTCGCTTTTATTATCGGGCGAAACCTCGCCCTAATACCGGGCCGCTTCCAAACGCTTCTTGAGTGGACCTTCGGCGGGATATACGACTACATTGCTGATACGCTTGAGAGCAGAGAAATGGCGCGCCGTTTTTTCCCGCTTCTTCTGACCATTTTCTTTTTTATTTTCACCGCAAATCTACTAGAGTTCACACCAGGAATTGGCAGTGTCGGTTTCTTTCATGGGAACGAGTTCACGCCGCTCTTACGTAGTATGAACACCGATCTCAATATGACACTCTCACTTGCCATTATTTCTTTCCTTGTTATAGAGATAACAGGAATAGTCATGATCGGTTTTTGGAAATATTCGAGCAGATTTCTGAACTTCGGCTCTGTCATAGGATTCTTTGTAGGGATAATAGAATTTTTCTCGGAGCTTGCGCGACTTGTATCATTCTCTTTCCGTCTCTTTGGGAACATTTTCGCAGGCGAAGTTTTAATACTTGTCATCGCATACTTTGTTCCGTACTTTCTACCAGTTCCATTTATGGCTTTCGAAGTCTTCGTTGGCTTCATCCAAGCCGCGATTTTCTCGCTCCTCACGCTCTTTTTTATCAAGCTTGCCGTTACGGAAGTTGCAACGCATTAAAACAGCGCGCCCACTTTCCTCCGAAGCGGGCGCGATTATATGGCGGTCGGCTCAGAGAGCTGCTACCACAAAAGCGGCGAACAGTGCCGCCACTGTTCCTTCTTTCAGCGACTGACGGGCTAGCCCGGTTTCCTGGTACGTCGCTATTCCCCACAGCGCTCCGGCGATTATGCCGACAATCACTATCGTCGTCATCGAGACCTCCTAGCAAAATGAAACGAGCTGTACTATGACATGAATAATCGAGGCCATCAAGGATCTTTGTCTGAAAAAACCATGCTAAAATTCTGCCATTGTTATCAAGATTATTAGTTATTCTTTTCCTAGAAGCTAGAACCTAGCAACTAGAAGCTAATCAATATGGAATTAGAAGCAGCAAAGACACTCGGCATGGCGCTCGCGGTCGGCATCGGCGTACTCGGCCCGGGCATTGGCATTGGTTTAATAGTTTCAAAAGCACTTGAAGCGATCGGCCGTAATCCCGAAGCTTCAGGGAAAATCCAGCCGATGATGTTCGTGGGTATCGCCTTTACAGAGGCACTGGCAATATTCGCCCTGGTTATCGGCTTTATTGTTAAGTTCGTTTAATTATTGACGCATTAATTCGTTGGACTTCAGCTTCCGGCGCTCGTCGTATTATCAATACGCCTCGCTTGCAAGCTTCGTCCGCCTCGTACTGCACTCAAAATTAAACGAACGAAGCAAGAATTCGAGAAATGGAACAACTTTTAACTGTATTCGGCGTCAATTGGAAACTCCTGCTCGCGCAGGGTTTTAACTTCGCGCTCCTCCTCATTGTTCTTACATATTTTCTCTACAAGCCAGTTCTCAAAATCATCGATGAGCGGCGCGAGAAAATCGCCCAGGGCGTGAAGACGGCCGAAGCGGCTGCACGGAAACTGGAAGAGGCGAAAAAAGAAAGCGATTCGATTATTGGCAGCGCGTCGCGTGAGGCGGAGGGGCTCGTTGCCGTCGCGCGCACGCGCGCGAACGAGCAGGGCGTCGAGATAATTCGCAGCGCGGAAAACAGAGCCGATTCGATTCTTGCGGACGCAAAGGCACGCGCGGAAGAAGAAAAACGTCAGGCGCTCTTTGAGAGCGAGAAGGAAATCACGCGCGCGGCGCTTCTTGCGGCTGAGAGAATATTGAAAACTAGTAAGTAGAAAGCAGTTAGTAGTACATAGAAAATTCCATGCCTGACTCATACGCAAAAGCACTCTGGGTAACGATTCAGCGCGGCGCTAAGTCAAAAGAAGCGGTCGAATCTATACGGCAGATTCTGGAGAGGGATGGCCGGATGGCGCTTCTGCCTCGCATAGTGCGCTCGCTCCAGCGCCACGCTGCGCGGGAAGGGCGTCGCGAAGGCGTAGTGCTTTCAGTTGCGCGGCAGGAGGATGCGCGACGAGCTCGTAGCGAAATCGGGGGCCTCCTCCCGGAAATGGGTATACGAAAAGATGAGGTTACAACTCAAATCGATGAACACCTTATTGGCGGATGGCGACTAGAAGGTCGGGATCGGCTCGCCGATGCGAGTTACAAGAAATATCTGCTGGACATGTATAATGCGGCCACAAAATCATAGCTATGGACTCGAGCGCTGTTGAAAAAATCATAAAGGAGATAGAAGGATACGCGCCGACTGTCGAGCATAGGCATATCGGGCGCGTCACGTCAGTCGGCGATGGCGTGGTCGCGATCGATGGCCTTTCAAAAGCCGTCATGAGCGAGATTGTTGAATTTGAGGAAACGGGCAAACGCACTCTTTTGCGCGCGATGGAAGTGGAAGGGTCTCTATTTGGACTTGTTCTAAATCTTGAAGAGGACGGCGTTCGAGCGGTCATTCTGGGAGACACCGCGCGAGTCTACGAGGGAATGACAGTTAAATCGACGGGGCGAATACTTTCGGTGCCCGCGAGCGAGGAACTCCTCGGCCGCGTGGTGAATGCTCTTGGCGAGCCGATCGACGGTAAAAGCGCTTTTTCGAATACGACGATGATGCCCGTTGAGCGACAGGCGGCAGGCGTCATTGATCGCAAGCCCGTTTCTGTTCCGCTACAGACGGGAATCAAGGCGATAGACTCAATGATTCCGATCGGCCGCGGCCAGCGAGAGCTCATCATCGGCGATCGCGGCACCGGCAAAACGACTGTCGCAATCGACGCCATTATAAATCAGAAGAATGAGCCGAAAGGGAATCGTCCTGTCTGCATTTATGTCGCTATCGGCCAGAAGGAATCAAAGACCGCGCGCATAGTACAGCAGCTCCGCAACGAAGGCGCGCTCGATTACACGATCATCGTAGACGCGCCTGCTTCCGCTCCTGCCGCGCTCCAATTTCTTGCCCCATATTCCGGAGTCGCCATCGGAGAGTATTTCATGGACCAGGGGAGGGACGTGCTTATTATTTATGACGATCTTTCCAAGCAAGCGGTGGCATACCGAGAACTATCATTACTTCTTCGCCGTCCGCCGGGACGCGAGGCATATCCGGGCGATATTTTCTATCTGCATTCGCGGCTTTTGGAGCGCGCTGCGCGGCTTTCAGACGAGAAGGGCGGCGGATCCATCACCGCGCTTCCGATTATAGAGACACAGGAGGGCGATGTATCCGGCTATATCCCGACGAACGTCATCTCGATCACCGACGGCCAAATGTTCCTTATCACCGATCTATTCAACAAGGGAATTCGTCCAGCGATTGACGTGGGCATATCGGTGTCGCGCGTCGGCTCAAATGCGCAAACAAAAGCAATGAAGGCCGTCGCGGGCGGCCTCAAGCTTGAGCTCGCGCAATTCCGAGAGTTGGAGGCCTTCATGCAATTCGCGCAGGATCTTGATAAGGCGACGGCCGATCGCATCGAATCCGGTAGGAGGATGGTGGAAGTCTTAAAGCAGAAAAACGGCGCGCCAATTCCAATAGAAAAGCAGATTGCAGTTCTGTATGCGGCAGGGCAGAAGTTTTTCTCTGATGTAGCGGTCGCACAGGTGACAAGAGTTGAAGCGAGGCTCATTGAATTTCTCGACGGACAAATCTCGAAAACTCTCGCCGAAATTCGTAAAAGCGGCCAACTTTCGGACGCGTCAAAAAAACAACTCGACAAGGCAATTGAAGAATTCCGGCTCGCGCACCCTGAACTCTTTTCACGGACGAAATTGTAATTTTTCGACTGCGCTCAGGGTCTAAGATTTATTAATTTTGCTACGCTCAATAAGTAAATCTAAGACATGGCCAATCTCAAAAGCATCAAGTCGAAGATTCTTTCCTACAAAAAAACGGGGACGGTGACGCACGCGATGGAAGCGGTGTCGGCCGTCAAAATGCGCAAGTCGCAAGAGCGCGCACTTTCGATGCGGCCATATGCGCGTGCGGCTTTGCGTATGCTCGGAAGCGTATCGGGAAGCATCGATGCGCTCCGCCATCCTCTCACGCAAGAGCGAACGGCGGGAAAAGTCGGAATCATCATCATCACGAGCGACAAGGGGCTTGCGGGCTCACTCAATTCCGCCGTCATGAGGAAAACGGAGCAGTTTATTCTGGAAGCAAATCTCTCAAGCAACGAGCTCGCGTTCTTTTGTCTCGGGAAGCGCGGGTATGAATTCGCGCTCCGTCGCGGGTTTGAAGTCATGCATCAGCACACGAACATATCGGATGGCATAGACGAGATAGAGTTCCACAAGATAACAGACAAAGTTATCGAGCTACAGATGAGTGGAGCTCTGCGCGAGGTGCGCGTCGCATACACTGATTTTCGCTCCACATTCGAGCAGCAGGCCGCGATGCACAAGATTTTACCGCTTTCGCAAAAAATTATGGAGTATATCGTGAAAGAAATCCCACCTGATAGGGGAAAGTACGCAGAAATGGCGGAGGAAATCAACGGTGTCCAGAGCTATACAATAGAGCCGGAGCCAGAAGCGGTTCTCGCGGCGCTCCTCCCGAAGCTTGTTAACGTCGCCATTTTTCATAAGCTCCTCGAGTCGAAGGCGTCGGAACATTCGGCACGCATGGTCGCGATGAAGAATGCCACCGACAAGGCAAGAGAGATGACGCAAAGTCTCACGCGCACGTTCAACAAAGTTCGGCAGGCAGCGATTACACGCGAGGTATCAGAGATTACAAGCGGAATCGAAGCGATGCGTTAATATGGAGCGCCCCGGAGTCGGAGTCGGTGTTTGCATCAAATATGACGGCAAGGTCCTTTTCGGTAAGAGGAAAAATTGCGTGGGCGCCGGTATGTGGGGCTTTCCTGGGGGACATCTTGAAATGTATGAGGATCCGGCAGATTGCGCCAAACGCGAAATTCTTGAAGAAACGGGACTTGAATTGGAGAATGTTCGATATGCGGGATATACGAATACTTTCCAGCACGACATACGTGAGCATTATGTGACGCTCTATTTCTCGGCTGATTCGCTATCTGGAGATGCGCGGAACGCCGAACCGGATAAATGTGATGCTCTCGAATGGCGAGAATGGGACAGACTTCCTGCTCCGCTCTTTTGGGCGACTAGAAAATTCGTTGAGACCGGATATAATCCTTTCAATCTATGACGAGAGGAACTGTTACGCAGATTATCGGACCGGTGGTTGACGTGCGATTCGACGATCCTTCGACAGGCTCAGGACAGGGAAAGCTTCCGCCGATTAAGAATGCATTGGAGGTCAAGGTCAAAGAAGGGCGTCTCGTGCTTGAAGTTGTCCAGCACCTCGGACTCAATCGTGCGCGATGCATCGCCATGCAGGATACGGCAGGGCTTGCAAGAGACGCGGAAGTCCGCGACACCGGCTCTCCTATCCGTGTGCCAGTGGGAGAAGTAGCCCTCGGAAGAATGTTCAATGTCATTGGAGAGCCGATCGATGGAAAAGAAGAGATCGCGAAGGATGCGAAGCGTTTGCCGATTCACCAGGATCCGCCAGCATTCATGCGGCAGTCTACTAAAACGGAACTTTTTGAAACGGGCATCAAAGCGGTTGACCTCTTGGCGCCGTTTATAAAGGGCGGGAAAGTAGGGCTTTTCGGTGGAGCTGGGGTGGGGAAGACTGTCCTCATTCAGGAGCTTATTAATAACGTCGCGAGCGAACACGGGGGCTACTCCGTTTTCGCGGGCGTTGGGGAGCGTGTACGCGAAGGTAACGAGCTCTATCATGAAATGAAAGATTCCGGAGTCCTGGCGAAGACTGCGCTCGTATTCGGGCAGATGAATGAAGTGCCCGGTGCTCGCGCGCGCGTCGCGCTCTCTGGCCTCACGATGGCCGAGGAATTTAGAGATGAGGGCGGCAAGGACGTTCTCTTCTTTATGGACAATGTGTTCCGTTTCGTGCAAGCAGGTTCTGAAGTCTCCGCGCTCCTCGGGCGCGTGCCGTCTGCCGTTGGATATCAGCCGACGCTTGCGGCGGAAATGGGACTTCTTCAGGAGCGTATTACCTCCACTACCGAAGGTTCGATCACATCCGTTCAGGCAATTTACGTACCGGCAGATGACCTCACGGATCCTGCACCTGCAACGACATTCGCCCACCTCGATTCCACGATCGTACTCTCGCGCCAGCTCGCATCCCTCGGCATTTATCCGGCAATAGATCCGCTCGATTCCGGCTCGACGGCACTCACGCCGGAAATCGTCGGAGAAGAACACTACCGCATTGCGAACGAGACGCGGCGTGTACTCCAGCGCTACAAGGATTTGCAGGATATCATCGCGATTCTCGGCATAGAAGAACTTTCCGAAGGAGACAAGCAGCTCGTGTATCGCGCACGTAAAATTCAGCGGTTTCTTTCCCAGCCATTTTCCGTCGCGGAGGCGTTCACGGGGGCGAAGGGCAAATACGTCAAACTTTCAGATACGGTAGCAAGCTTCGGAGAGATTCTAGACGGCAAGCACGACGCGCTCAACGAGCAGGAGTTTTATATGAAAGGAGGCATTGCTGAAGTAGTAAGTAGAAAGTAGTAAGTAGAAATTTAAAATGCAGTTCACTACTTACTACTGACTACTTTCTACTAACTATGGCGACCTTCCATCTCACCATCTCCTCCGTCGGGCAGACGCACTTTGATGGTGAAGCGCGCTCCGCAACATTCCCGGGAGCCGACGGAGAATTTACGATTCTTCCTAAGCACGAGCCGTTCATCTCGACCCTCAGCTCCGGTACGATCATTGTACGACCCGAAAATGGCGAGACGCAGGAGTTTTCAAATGACAACGGCGTTTTGGAGTGCTCGTCAAACAAAGTAGTAGTTTTGCTCTAGCGAATAGTTCGTGATAATTAGAGAGGCTAAATATAAGTATTTGACTACTAACTACTTTCTACTAGCTAAGGAAATGAAAAGATTTCAGAGAAGAATCGAAGATTTTGTATGTGCGCATTGTGGTGTCAAAGTCGTCGGCGATGGGTATACCAATCATTGCCCGCAATGTCTGTGGAGCAAGCACGTTGATATCAACCCGGGTGATCGCGCCGCGACGTGCGGTGGCCTCATGGAGCCGATTCGTGTCGACGGAGGGTCCGGCGAATACAGACTTGTGCATCTTTGCCATGACTGCGGGATAGAGAGGCGGAATAAGATGGAGAAAGGGGACGATATCAACGCACTCATTACGCTCGCAGCCGAGCAGGGGTAATCACCGCGCACTGCTTGCAGGGGCAGGCGATACGTGGCATCGTCAAGGCATGGCCGGCGGTGGAGAAGACGGCGGGCATGCCCCCGGAGGGCCTCCGTGGCCGTCCGTATCTCACTATTACGGCGACTTCGTAAGGCAATTGCTTGTCGGCGCGGCTGCGCTCATTGTTATTGGTGCGCCTTTCTATGCCGATTCACTACGCGCAGAGCTGCCATTTGAAGTCGTAGGCGCGCTTATTCTCGTGGCACTCGCGGCAGTTACTAATCCGTGGAATCGGAATGTCATTGTTGCGGACGCCATTGCAAGCGGAGTCGGGATGGCAGTATTCCAAACATGGGCGCTCTCCGGTTATGACGCTGCAGGGCCTATAGCATTCGTCTTGCGCCAAGCACTCGCAATTTTGTTCTTGGTTGCGTTTTATTTCAGCGTGAAGACGTTGCGTGCGATGATTCTGCGCCAGATCGGAAAAAAGGACAGACCCGATGAGTTCCAGGAGTCGGAACGTCAAAGAAAAATAGACATTCTCTCGCATTTTTATAAGGAGGATAAGAGCGAAAAATCACGGAGAAAAAAGGAAATTCATCCCATAGACAAGGAGGGTGATTAAGGAGCAGTTTGTGGTTAGCGGTTCTTAGTTATTAGTAAACGCCCGCAGCATCACGCATGCACTATGAAATTCCATGACGCTGTGCTGACAAAAAAGAACAGACCGAAAGTGCACCGGCGCCGGTGGGGCGTCACCCTCGGGGAAGCTCGCCGCGTGTTCGTAGGCATACGTGTCGAGGGCGATGCCGCAGACACGATCGCGACACTTCAGGAAGGTCTTCCGTCGATTCCAATGCGCGTTATTCCGAAGCGCGATTTGCATCTTACGCTCGTGCCCCCGTGGCTCGAAAGAGATATTCCTAGCGCTTCGAAGCGCCTACGCGATGCGATCGAGCGGCCGTTCGCGTTTCCACTGAAATTTAAGTACCTCGAATATGGCCCGAGCTCCGATGCGCCGTTTCTTATCTGGATAACATGCGATGCATCAAAGAAACTCCTTGAACTGAAGAAGCGGCTTCTTAAAGCACTCGGCAAAAAAGAAGAAGTTCCATTCATTCCTCACGTGACGGTCGCGCGTCTACGCGGTTCCTTCGCTAATTCATTCAAGAATCATCATCTTGGCAAACGTGTTCCGCTCACGATGACAGTTAATGCGCTCGAGCTTCTTGGAAGCCCGCATCGAGGCGGAATTGGCTACGAAACTCTAGAGAAAATTTCTTTGCACCGCGAGGAAGAAACGCCTCGATAAACTGTTGTCCAAGGACTCTCCTTGGACATACTTTAGCTACGCTGGGTAGACATTTTCTGGTACGATGGCTCGATTATGGGTTTGTCTACCGGCATAGAGTGAATCTGCCCCAACATATAACCTCAAGCGTGATATCGTTCGTCCTCATCATCAAGCTCCCATCACTGCAAAGAAAGGGAGTAGACTATGGTTTTTTGCCCGGTTAGAATGTGCCCCCGAAAGGAAAGCGAAGCTAGGTAATCTAGATATTTTTCTGCAGCGGTGCAGCTTCGGCACGTGTTGACAAGATTGATTAAGAAGGCATATAGTGCGCATCGGTTTGGCAAATTTGCCCATTTATCGCTCAGCCTGGATTTATTCATCGGTCGCTACATTACATGAGAAAAACATTCAGAGGATTGGCGGTTGTTATCGCAATGTCGATGTTTGCGCAGCCCGTGTTCGCCATCACGGTGTCAGATATACCCGCGGCTCTCACGAAGCAGAACAAAGTGCACAAAAGTGAGATATCCTCAACTCCTGCTTCATTCTCCAAGCAAGCATTGAAATCAAACACGCAGAAAGACCTGGCTGTATCGACGCTCACGGCACAAACATCTGACAAAGTGCACCCGGCCTACGTAGAGGGCGAGATCATTGTGAAGTTCAGAGAAAATCGTGTCGACCTCAAGAAAGCAGCAGGCGTTTCGCGGTCAACCCAGTTCGCCACGCGGCAAAATCTATCTTTTAAAGAGAATATCCGCCGTGCGAACCTTACAGTGCTCAAGACGAAGGGGAAGGAAACAACTGATCAGGCTATCGCACGTCTAAAAAACGATCCAGACGTGGAATATGTACAGCCGAATTATCAGTATTATCGTCTTGCGGAAGGAGGCGGCGGCTCTATAAATGATGCATCTTACGGAGAGCAGTGGGCACTCGAAAACATAGGACAGACAGTCAACGGCGCAGCCGGGACAAATGACGCTGATATTGACGCAAACGAATCATGGGATATTACGGATGGAGAGGATGTAATCGTTGCCATAATTGATAGCGGAGTGGCGTATAACCATCCAGACCTATTGCAGAATATGTGGGATGGCGACGAGTGCGTTGATGAAAACGGATCAGTACTTGACGAATGCAATCATGGATATGATTTTGAAGACGACGATAAAACGCCACTGCCTACCTCGAGCAGCCACGGCACGCATATCGCAGGTATCATAGCGGCGCGAAAAAATAACAGTGTCGGAATTGTCGGAGTTGCGCCCAGTGCAAAAATCATGGCCCTAAAGTCTTCGTTAACAACCGCGCAGAACGTCGCGGCGATAAATTTTGCAAAACAGAATGGAGCAAAAGCGATAAATGCAAGTTGGGCATGTTGGGGAGATGGTGGTACGGACCCTGCCACGGCTTGCGCCACATTTGAGGAACTTGACTACCGTGATCAAGCGCTTACAGATGCTATCGCTGGTTTTCCGGGTTTGTTTATCGCTGCCGCAGGCAATGGTGGCGGCGACGCCGATTTAGATGGTGACAACCACGATTCCGGACAAACTCTTCATGCGTATCCGTGCGATCTGACGCTTCCCAATATCATCTGTGTGGCAGCTACGGATCAGGATGATGTCATGGCCTTTTTCTCTGATTTCGGGACCGTGTCCATCGACCTTGGCGCGCCGGGGGTGAATATTCTGAGTACTATCGCGGATTCGACCGTGATGACAGAGAATTTCAACAGCGTTACGACACCGAGTCTGCCAAGCGGATGGGAAAAAACCGGTGATTGGGGAACACATGACTTTTCTGGCAACAAGGTCCTTTATTCCGACCTTGCCGTACCGTATGCAAATAATGCAAACAGTGTTGCTACAAGTCCGAGTATTGATCTCGCGGGAGCGGCGAGTGCAATGGTCAGTTTCGTAACCCAGTGTGATACGCAATACTCGCCCACGGAGTGGACGGATTACATGCAGTTGAAATACAGCGGTGACGGCGTTAATTTCGTCCCGGTACCAGTGGTACTTGGCGAATCGAGATGGGATGAATCGCTCCTGGACTTGCTCAACGGCGACTCTGACCCCTCCGGTGGAGCCCTCTTTATTTTCTCTGAAGTGCAGCTCCCAGGGCCGTTCAGTGCAAGCTCGAAGCTGCAGTTTGGCTGGATAACGAATGGCTCTGATAATGATTATGACGCATGCTTTATAGATGATCTTGTCGTCACTAAGATCTCCGACGGTTCGGATGGACTTTACGACTATAAATCTGGCACCTCTATGGCAACGCCGCACGTCGCGGGTGTTGCCGCGCAGGTGTATGCGCTGCGACCAGACTTCACTACCGCGCAAGTAAAAGATGTAATTCTTGCTAGCGGTGATGCTAACGCGTCGCTTGTCGGAAAGACGGTGATGGGCAAGCGTCTGAACGCCTTCGCCGCGCTTGATACTTCAAACAATAGCACGCTTATCGTGAAGAAAGTCGTTGTGAACGACGACGGTGGCACTGCCGCGACCAGCACCTTCGCTTTCAAGGTGAACCATGGTGACAGTCAGTCGTTCGAAGAAGATGGACAGAACGAGCTCACACTTGATGCCGGCACATACACGGTCACTGAAGTCGAGGCTACGGGCTACACGCCTACGTATCTCGACTGTACAGATATTGTGCTCGCATCTGGGGAGACGAAGACCTGCACCATTACCAACGATGACGTAGAGGTTCCCGACACCACGCCGCCGGTAATAAATCTCACAGGCGAGACGACTATCGATCTCATTGTCGGCGCAGAATTCAGTGACCCAGGATTCGAAGCAATCGATGACGTTGACGGCGATATCTCGGCGAATGTCGCGAAAGGTGGCGATACTGTCGACACAGCCACACCAGGCACATACGTCATCACATACAACGTTTCAGACTCTGCAGGAAATGCCGCGGAAGAAAAAATCCGTACCGTGAATGTCTCGGACGTTGAAGCTCCGACGTTCAGCGGTGTGCCGGAGAATCAGAATGTAGAAGCAACGTCTGCGGCAGGTGCTGTTGTGACCTACACATTTCCCACAGCGACCGACGACGTAGACGAAAGCGTAACAGTAACGTGTGCGCCCGAAAGCGGAACAACGTTCGCGATGGGCACGACGGTCGTCGAGTGCTCTGCCTCCGATAGCGCGGGCAACGACGCATCGATGTCATTCAATGTTGTCGTCGCTGACACGACAGACCCGGAGATATCGAATATGCCAGAAAATCAGACGATAGAGATAACCGAGGGCGATAGCTCAACCGCATCTTACTCTTCGCCGACGGCAACAGATAACATCGATGGCTCGGTAAGCGTTTCGTGCTCGCCAGAATCAGGAGCGACCTTTGCTCTCGGTGCAACAAGCGTGCGGTGTTCGGCGACGGACTCTGCTGGCAACGAGACGATTGCGTCGTTCACGATAGAAGTTGTTCTCGTCGACGAAACTTCGCCAGTCATTACCCTCAATGGCGAATCAACGATAACGCTCGAGCTTGGCGACCTATTTACTGATCCCGGAGCGACTGCGACAGACAACGTCAACGGAAATCTCACCGATGAGATAGTTGTCGGTGGCGATACCGTAGATACGAACACGCCCGGCACATACACCATTACGTACAATGTCTCCGACGCGGCAGGCAATGTGGCGGCTGAGCAGACGCGTACCGTGACGGTCTTGCCCGCGCCTCCTTCCGATCTCACCACGCTCACAGCTACTATTGATGAAGCGCAGACGCTCCACGATGGTGCGACAGAGGGCGACGCCCCGGGGCAGTATCCGACTGGCTCAAGGGCCACACTTCAGGCGGCGATAGATGAGGCGAGCCTCATCACAACCGCAGGCAGTCAATCCGAAGTCGACACCGCGGTTGTTGTACTTGAGACGGCGATCACGACCTTTGAGGAATCGGTGATAGGCCTGTCGGATCTCACCGCACTTGCGGCCCTCATTGAAGAGGCCGAAGCAATAGCAGATGATGCCGTCGTAGGCGAGGACCCCGGAGAATATTCGCAGGCGTCGCTCGACACTTTCAACACGGCTATCGCGGAGGCGCAGGCGGTCGATAACACCGTGGCACAATCGACGGTAGATGCTGCAGTCGCCAGTCTTAACGACGCGGTCGACACGTTTGAGGCGAGTGTAGTTCCGACTCCTGACGCAACCGCTCCGATAATCACGCTACTCGGTAGCGCAACCACAAGCGTTGCGCTCGGCAACATATTCGCCGATCCCGGCGCAACAGCGAATGACGATGTCGATGGTGCCGTAACACCGGTCGTGAGCGGCAGCGTCGATACCAACGCAGTCGGCACATACGCGCTCACTTATACGGCGACGGATGCGGCGGGCAACACTTCTTCGGTCGTTCGGAATGTGATCGTTTCAGCAACATCTCTTGAGATTGACACTACAAGCAGCGGAGACACACAGACTGGAACGCTTTCGAATGCTGCGACGATAGCTACGACAACGCCGAGTGGGAATGTGACTATCGCAATGCCCGCTAATCTTACGGTCTCTGGGCCGGCAGGATGGGATGGCACCATCGATCTTCCGACATCGGTAACGACGACCGTGGTACCTGTTGCTGATTCTGGCAGTACAGCGACTTCCGTAAGCTCCATTGAAATAGGTTTCGGTACGACCACTCTCACATTCGATAAGGGTGTACGTATACATTTTGCGGGTCGGGCTGGAAATCTTATTGGTTACTCGCATGGTGCGGATACATTCACAGCGATAACGAGTACGTGTAGCGGGGACAGCCAGACAGTCGGCGACGCGCTCGCTGCAGGAAGTGACTGCAAGATCAGCGTCGGTAGTGATCTCATCGTCTGGACGAAGCACTTCAGCACATTTACGACCTATACACAGACTGCCATCCCTACCCCGACTCCTTCTCCCGCCCCATCGAGCGGCGGCGGAGGAGGTGGAGGCGGCGGCGAAGGAGGCATCTCATACACGTATTCTGTGACCATCAATAATGGTGCTGTAGAGGCGACGTCGACAGCCGTTTCACTCGCAGTCGCACCTGCTAACGCCAACCAAATGCAGATCTCGAACACGTCTGAATTTGCGAGCTCAACGTGGCTACCATTCCAGAATACGTATCCGTGGGCGCTCGCACCGGGCGCGGGAGTTAAGACTGTATATGTTCGCTATGGTAACAATGGTTCTGTTATCGCAAATGCGCAGGACAGCATCACGCTCGTAGGGGGTGCGGTTCTCGGAGCACAGACCCAAACACAGCAGTCGGTACCGCAGGGATTGATAGGGGTGGGAGGCGGACAGGTGCTTGGTGCATCCGTCTACAACTTTACAAAAATGCTTCAACGCGGATCGAGAGGTCGGGATGTCGAGGAACTTCAGAAGATCCTGATCGCTGCTGGGTACCTGGATATCGAAGCGCCGACAGCTTTTTTCGGCGTCATGACGGAAGCGGCAGTCAAAGCGTACCAAGAAGCGAACGGGCTTGAGCAGGTAGGCGTTGTTGGTCCTAAAACCCGAGCCCTACTCAACAAAGGTACATCATCGAAAATGCCTTTCGCCGCACCTTCCGCAATTACAGACGAACAGCGCGATCTTTTAATCGTAGAACTCATGGCAAAAGTACGAGAACTCACAGCGAAACTTGAAGCATTGAAAGCGCAACAATTACAGTGAAATTCGACCCGATGAATATCAGGCAATCGCCAGGTAGACTTGTTGCCTCAAGTTCACAAAGACCATCAAGCGGCATGGACTTTTGCGGCTAATTTGTAGGGTTGCGAACGAAATCGCGGATACTCAGTCATTTACAGGTTTAGGGGCGTGTTACTGTACTTAGTCATGTCAAGCTCAAAACTGGCGATAGGTATCGTTGGCCTGCCCAATGTGGGTAAATCAACATTGTTTAATGCGCTCACGAAGAAGGGCGTGCCGGCGGAGAACTATCCGTTCTGCACGATAGATCCATCGGTTGGCATCGTCGCTGTTCCCGATGAGCGCGTCACTAAACTCTCTGAAATGTCCCTGTCCGAAAAAACTATTCCCGCAGTTGTCGAATTTATTGATATTGCGGGGCTTGTAAAAGGAGCGGCAGAAGGGGAGGGGCTTGGTAATCAATTCTTGTCGCATATCCGCGAGACGGATGCCATTCTCGAAGTTGTGCGGCTTTTCGAGGACGAGGATGTGCACCACGTGCACGGGAAGATCGATCCTCTTCACGATATAGAAGTTATCAATATGGAGCTTGTACTCGCAGATCTAGAGACCGCCTCGAAAGCGCTCGAGAGAGCGGAGAGGGACGCGAAGGGCGGAGACAAAGAGCTCATTGCTCTACGGGATGCACTACAGAGAACTGTTCCCACGCTCGAGTCAGGTAAGTCAGTGCGCGAAATGGAACTCACGGAGGAAGAAGAGCGCGCGATTAAATCACTTCATCTTCTGACGCAGAAACCCATTCTCTATGCTCTCAATAAAAAAAGCGGAGCGCTAAATATAGATGCGGAGGAAGGTGAGCGGTGGCGAGAGCTTTCACGTTTTCTGGAGAATTCACACGCGCAATATGTGCTCGTCGATGCAGGAGTTGAGAGCGAACTTTCCGACGTGCATGCTGATGAAAAAGAAGATTTTCGACGAGAGCTCGGCGTAGAGGACGGCATCAATGCACTCATCAAGGCGGGCTACACGATGCTCGATCTCATTTCTTTTTTTACAACTGGCAAAGACGAGACGCGAGCGTGGACTATCAAAAATGGCTCGACTGCTCCGGAAGCGGGGGCGGCGATACACACCGACTTTCGGGACAAATTCATCCGCGCGGATGTCATTCAATGGGGCAAACTATTAGAAGCCGGTTCGTGGGCTAAAGCACGCGAAATGGGCATTTTGCGTTCGGAAGGCAGAGAATACGTCGTCCACGATGGCGATGTAATGGAGTTCAAGCATGGATAAGAGATGCGTGCCCCGTTAGAGGCGAAGCTCTCTAAATGGGGTAATGGAGTCTAGACATTCGCCGCATCGTCGTGAGACGCGCGGCGGGTTGTTTTTTGCATGAGTTTGCTTTGTAAGGCTCGGTGATATAATGCGCTCATGGTAAAGAAAGCACCAAAGAACATAGTGTTGGAGACCTTGTTATCGTTAGACAAGCAAGTTCGGGATATTTCTAAAGATATGGCAACGAAAGATTACGTTAAAGCTACTGTAGATGATGTTGTCGATAAGGCAAAAAAGGAAATTCTTACTGAACTGCGCGCAGTGACAAAGGCAGTTGATAAGGATGCTGTGACGATCATTGATCATGGAAAGCGAATTGTGAAGTTAGAGCGTCATCCGGTATTGCAATAATATTATGGACAAACCCAAAGTTACGCCAAAAGATTTCTTTCTCTGGATAGCCGCGATGGTCGCGCTCTACGTGAGCGTTATTTCATTCATTGCGCTTCTTTTTGATTACATTAACTACGCGTTTCCAGACGTGCTGAATTATTACGTTGACCCGTATTCGGGAAGCATTCGCTACGAGATCGCATCGATCGTTGTGCTGTTTCCTGTCTTTCTCGTTCTCATGCGGCTGATCCGCAAAGACATCCAAGCACTACCGGAGAAGCGTGATTTGTGGGTACGACGGTGGGCTCTGTTCCTTACAGTTTTTATCGCGGGTGCGACTGTTATCGGCGACTTGATTACGCTTATCAATTACTTTCTCGGGGGAGAGATCACGATGCGGTTCGTTTTGAAAGTGCTCGTCGTGTTCCTCGTGGCAGGTGGCGCTTTTCTGCACTTCCTCGCGGACATTCGCGGCTATTGGGTGCAATTTCCAGAACGGGCGCGGACAATGGGATACGCCGTCGGTGTTCTCGTCTTGGCGACTATCGTCGCTGGGTTTTTCATCATGGGCTCTCCGAATCAGATACGTGATTACCGATTCGATGATCGGAAAGTTGGTGATCTCACAACAATTCAATACCAAATCGTGAATTACTGGCAGCTCAAACAGAAATTGCCCGCCACATTCGAGGAACTCGCGGATCCGATAGGCGGCTTTACCGTGCCTGTCGATCCGCAGACCGGCGAGCCATATCGCTATGAAGTTACCGGGACTCTGTCGTTCGAACTCTGCGCGAATTTCAATGCGCAGAGCCAGCAAACGAATTTTCCTCGCGGCGCGTATGGCCCCTATTACGCGCCCAAACCCGCGATACTAGAAAATGGGGGAGTAGCGATAGAAGATTCGTGGCAGCATGGGGCAGGCGAGGTGTGTTTCAATCGCACTATTGATCCGGAGCGATATCCTCCATTCACTAAGCCCGCGAGATAGTCGAATCTATTGGGTTGCGTAGCCCTGCACGTGCTCATATGCAGCACGGTTTTCTTCATGTTATCGTGTTCGAATGCGCGGGTACGACCATAAAAAGATAGAGAAAAAATGGCAAAAGAAATGGGAAGCGGACAACATTTACACAACGCCGGACACATCTCCCAAGAAAGATAATTTCTATCTTCTGACCGAATTTCCATATCCTTCGGGTAACCTGCATGTCGGGCATTGGTACGCATTTTCTGTTCCAGACATTTTAGCGCGGTACCTGCGAATGCGCGGGAAAAACGTGCTGTATCCTATCGGTTTTGATGCATTCGGACTACCTGCGGAGAACGCTGCCATAAAAAATAAACTAAACCCGCGAACGTGGACAGAAGAGAATATCGCGTACATGCGCAAGCAAATTCGCTCCATGGGCGCGTCGTTCGATTGGTCGCGAGAGGTAGTCACCTGTGATCCCGCGTATTACAAATGGACGCAGTGGCTTTTTCTACAGCTTTTCAAAAAGGGGCTCGTATATCAAAAGGAGACAGCAGTGAACTGGTGTCCAAATTGCAAGACTGTGCTTGCGAACGAGCAGGTGGTGGATGGGAGATGCGAACGCTGCGACACGGAAGTAGTTCAGAAGCAGATGCTCCAATGGAATATCAAAATTACTGATTACGCGGATCGGCTTATCGATGATTTAGAAAAGCTGGACTGGCCGAGGGAAATCAAGGAATCGCAGAAAAATTGGATAGGGCGCTCCGAAGGCGCCGAAATTGATTTTCCGCTCGCAATCGATGATGTGAAAAGAATCATTCTTCTCCATGGGAAGGGCGGCTCGGCGGTAGGAGCGTGGAAGCCGTGGCTTAAAATGAAGCTCGAGGCGATGGGTTATGAGGTGCAGATACCAGCTCTCCCTAATACAAACGAACCAAATGATGAAGAGCAGGCGGATTATGTGCAAAAGCATTGCACGCTCGACGAGCACACAGCAATCGTCGGGCATTCCTTCGGGGGAGTTGTCGCGTTGCGGCTTTTGGAGCGAGGCGTGAAGGTAAGACGCGTCGCGCTCGTGGCAACACCGTACTCCGGCGTATACCTTGATGGAAAGGAGCGGCCGAGTGTAACGGCCATTCTAAAAAAAGGTTTCGATTTTGAAAAGATTAAGAAGCAATCGGACTTCGTGCTTTTGTATGACACAAACGATCACGTCGTTCCCATGAGCGATGGTGAGGCATTTGCGGAGAAGTTGGGCTGCTATCTCGTGCGGGGAAAGGGTGTCGAGAGCCACTTCAACGGCGCTGTGGAGCCGGATGTTTTTCTTGCGGCGGTGCCTGCCATACGCGTATTTACGACGCGCCCCGATACTCTATTCGGTGCGACATACCTTGTATTGGCACCAGAGCATCCTTGGTTGACGCTCGCGCTGCAGCACAAGACGGTATTAAAGAATCACGGCGAGGTTCAATCCTACGTTGATCAATCAAAAAAGAAGACAGAACTCCAGCGTCAAACGGGAGAAAAAGAAAAGACAGGCGTACGACTCGAAAGAGTCGAGGCGGTTAATCCCGCAACGGGTGGAAAAATCCCGATGTTCGTGGCGGATTACGTACTCGGCCATTACGGCACAGGTGCGATTATGGCAGTTCCCGCACACGATCAGCGCGACTTCGAATTCGCGAAGAAATTCAATCTGCCGGTGCAGCACGTACTAGCTACAACGATTCAGAGCACGGCAGGCGCTGATGCAGTCCATGCGCGAGAACCCTTTGTCGAGAAAAACGCAGTTATGTGCATCATAAAGCATTGGGCAAAAGATGAATACCTGTGTATCAAGTGGCGGGATTATGATGTTCGCGCCTTTGTAAGCGGAGGAATAGAAAAGGGCGAGGACGCCGTGGCAGCAGGGATACGAGAAATTCGTGAGGAGACGGGCTACCTAAATCCGAAATTTATCAGGCACGTCGGCGGACCGTCCATCGTAGAGTTTTACCACCAGCGGAAAAAGGAAAATACGCGCACGCGCTTCGAGTATCTCTACTTCGAGCTCGAAGATGGTAAACAGGAAGAGATTAGCACCGCGGAGGATGCAAAGCACGAGATTTTCTGGAAAACCTTCGCCGAGCTGTCCGGCTACCTTACGATTAAAGAGAATGCAAAAGTATTAGGACTTCTTGCAACCGGATCCGAGGGTGCGTACGTAGGCGAAGGTATTCTTATGAACTCCGACGGATTTGACGACATGTCGTCCGAGGAAGCCCGACGCGCAATCACCGAGAAATACGGACGCCTGAAAACTACATACAAATTACGCGACTGGATCGTCTCGCGCCAGCGATACTGGGGCGTTCCGATCCCTATCGTTCATTGCAAAAAATGCGGCGCTGTATCTGTCAGCGAAGAAGATTTACCCGTTGTACTTCCTGAAGTAGATGATTACCTGCCGGAAGGAACGGGAAAGTCGCCGCTCGCAAAAAAGCGCGAATGGGTTGAAGTAAAATGTCCTTCATGCGGAGGGGTGGGGGAGCGGGAAACGGATACGCTCGATACATTCGTTGATTCTTCGTGGTATTTTCTCCGGTACGCTGATCCACTGAATAGTGAAGAGTTTGCCTCCAAGGAGAATCAAAAACAGTGGATGCCCGTAGATTTATATTCTGGCGGTGCAGAGCACACGACGATGCACGTCCTCTATTCGCGTTTTTGGCACAAGGCACTTTTCGATCTCGGACTCGTCGCTGACTCGGAGCCGTACGTGCGCCGGATGAATCGCTCACTTATTTTGGGACCCGATGGACAGAAGATGAGCAAGTCGCGCGGGAACGTCGTTGATCCAGACGCAGTAGTGGAGCGGCTCGGTGCAGATACGGTGAGAATGTATCTTGCGTTCATTGGTCCATACAATGAAGTTTCGAGCTACCCGTGGAATCCAGACGGGGTGGTAGGCGTTCGTCGCTTTCTAGAACGCGTTTTTCGTGCGGAAGCACTCGTTGTGGAGGCAGATACAGATGAGCTTAGCGAATCTCTCCACGAGACGTTGAAAAAAGTGGGAGAGGACATAGAGCAGATGAAATTTAATACGGCCGTTTCCGCGCTCATGATCCTGCTTAATGCGATCGAGAAAGCGAAAACTGTGAGCACATCGCAGTGGGACGTCTTCCTGCGAATGCTCGCACCATTCGCTCCGCATGTGGCAGAAGAATTATGGAGCGTGCGCCACCAAGGAACCATTCACGACGAAGAGTGGCCGGAATATGATGCATCACTCATCGCGCGAGCCATGCGTACCATTGTGATTCAGGTGAATGGCAAAAAAAGGGGAGAGTTGCGCGTGGCATCAGACGCAGCGAACGATGCTGTAGAGTCCGACGCACGGCAACAAATCGCTCCTCATTTAGAAGGGAAGCGGGTATTGAAAACAATCTTCGTACCAGGCCGTCTCGTGAATTTCGTTGTTGTATGAAATCTTGGATTTCGTAAATCCAGATATGCTCTAGCGGCAGCGGCAGACGATAGGGCCGGTCGCGGAATCTTCAAGTGTGTAGCCCTCTTGCTCGAGTTCCGCTCGAATTCTGTCTGCGAGAGTCCAATTTTTATCTGCCCTCGCACTCTCGCGGGATAGCACTTTGTCGTGTATTTCCGGCGGCAGTGCATCGAGCGCTACACTTTCGCCAAATTCCTTGGCGATTAGGGCATCCGCTTTCGAATCGTCAAGGTTGAGCGCCAGGCCGAACACTTTGTCTGCGTCCAATACTGCTGCGCGCGCATCTTCCACTCGGACAGCGGTGTCCTTCATCATTTCCCAGATGACGGCGAGTGCGCCCGCAGTATCAAGATCATCGTTAAAGCGCTCATGGTAGCGGAATTTCACAGAGGGAGGAGGCGTGCCGATTTCGGGCGCGCTGCGCACAAAATGGCGAAGCTTGAGGTATGCTGCTTGCGCCGCTTTAAGTGCGTCCCACGTAAAATTTGCCGGAGTGCGATAGTGCGCTTGCAGAAAAAGGTAGCGCAGTGCGAGCGGGTGGAGTCCTCGCTTGGTTATCTCCGACAAGTACACGACGTTGCCCTCGGATTTGGAGATCTTTTTGCCATCTATCTGTATGTGCGCTCGATGCATCCAGAATTTCGAAAGCGGCCTGCGGCCGGTAACTGCCTCGGATTGTGCGATCTCATTGTTATGGTGAACCGGAATGTGCTCGATCCCTCCCGTGTGTATGTCTATCTGCTGCCCGAGTGTCGCGCGGATCATCGCGGAGCACTCGATGTGCCAGCCGGGGAATCCGCGTCCCCATGGACTTTCCCATCCCAATTTCTCATCGAGCTTCCATAAAATAAAATCCGACGGACTTCGCTTATCTTTCCGCGCGATACGCGCTCCCTCTTTTTGTCCCTCGAGATTTATATTGCCGAGCTTGCCGTAGTTGGGGAAGCGCGCTGTGTCGAAGTACACTCCCGACTTCGTGCGATACGCGTATCCTTTCTCCTCGAGTGTCGCTATCATCGCAACATCGAGCGAGATGTAATCGGACGCGCGCGGGAATGCGATCCTGCTTGTGTCGATATTGAGCGCACGCAAATCATCAATAAAAATCTCTGAATATCGCTCGCCGAGAGTGCGCATGCTCTCTATGGTGAGAGGCAGGCCCTCGCGCTTAAGACCCTTTGTCATTCGATCCTCGCCCTCGTCGGCATCTCCCGCGTTATCGCCGGCGAGGTGTCCTACATCGGTAAAATTGATGGTCTGCTTTACCTGAAAACCGTTATATTCAAGTGTTCTTCGTAACGCATCAGTAAACACAAACATTGAAAGATTCCCGATGTGTTGGACGTCGTACACTGTCGGTCCGCAGTTGTACATGCGAACGGTATGAGCGTGCGGAGGGGGCGAGAATTTCTGCATCTGCCCTCCGAGGGTGTTGTAGAGGTAAAGAGGAAGATTCCGCGCACGCCGCCTCCTAAATATGTTGAAAAAACTGAATGCCATCATCGTAAGTATGAACGTTCTATTGCGCCCCGACAAGCACTCGACATGTTTTGAAGCGTGATACGATAATGAAGCAAATACCGGTCATGGAACTATTCACGGAACTAAGTTTGCTGATCGCGGTCGCCACCGTGATGGCTGTCGTCATGCGGCTTCTCCGGCAGCCGCTCATCATCGGACATATTCTAACCGGTCTCATCGTGGGGCCGCTTCTTCTCGATGTCGTGCGATCTGCCGATACACTCGCGCTCATGAGCGAAATAGGCATTGCGATTCTGCTTTTCACTGTCGGATTGAACTTGAATCCGGACATTATACGGAAATTCGGCCGCGTCGCGCTTCTCGCGGGCGTGGGGCAGGTTCTCGCGACATCGATCGTCGGCTACTTTATCTCCCTTGCGTTGGGCTTCACTCCTCTCGCATCTTTTTATATTGCCGTCGCGCTTTCGTTCAGCAGCACCATCATCATCATGAAGTTGATAACGGACAAGGGCGATCTAGACGTCCTATACGCGAAAATAGCGGTAGGTTTTCTTCTCGTACAGGACTTGATCGCAGTACTTCTCCTCCTGGGACTGCCACTGTTTGCAACAGGTGAGCTCGAACTTTCGAGCATTATGCGTCTTGCGCTCATGGGGCTATTTCTCGTTTCGTTCGTGATGCTTGCGTCACGTTTCTTTATTTCTCGCGCGAGTGCATTCATATCGCAGTCGCAGGAATTTCTATTTTTGTTTGCCATAACGTGGGGTATCGGCATCGCTGCGCTTTTTCAATATTTCGGATACTCGCTCGAGAGTGGCGCTCTCATTGCTGGCATCGCGCTTGCATCGCTTCCAGAGCGGCACGAAATTAGCGCGCGTCTCTCGCCGCTGCGCGACTTTTTCATCGTGATGTTTTTCATATTTCTCGGTTCGCAGATGCAGTTTGCCGATATCACGAATCTTATTCCAGCCGCGGTTATTTTGTCCCTGTTGATTCTCATTGGGAATCCTATAATTCTCATGGCAATCATGGGTGCTCTCGGATACCGGAAGAAAACAAGCATGCAGACAGGCTTTACGGTCGCGCAGATCAGCGAGTTCTCTCTCATCTTGGTCGCGCTCGGAGTTACGCTCGGGCATGTCGAAGGGGCGATACTTTCACTTGTTACACTCGTCGGCCTCATTACGATATTCGGCTCGACCTACCTTGTTTTATACTCCGACCGCATCTACAGCATCCTCGCTCCCTATCTCGGAATCTTTGAACGCGGCGGCGCATGGGAGCCGCCGACACGTCGCACTTCTCACAGCGTTGTTCTTTTTGGATGCAATCGGATTGGATACGACTTTATTCAATCCCTCAAGAAAATGGGAAAACCATTTCTCGTTATCGATTACAATCCCGAAACGATTGATGAGTTGGAGCGGCAGGGAATAGCGACCGAATTTGGCGATGCGGGCGATTTGAATTTTCTCGAGTCTCTCGACCTCACACATGTCGAACTCGCTATTTCTACTATCCCGAACAGTGAGATCAATCTTTTAATTCACCGCGCCGTCAAGGCCGCGAATTCTCGTGCAATTGTTATGGTGGTGGCGCATAGGGTGAGAGACGCACTTTCGCATTACGATGAGGGAGTGGACTACGTGATACTCCCGCATTTTCTCGGCGGGCGCTACGCTGCGGAGGTCGTCATCGAATATCGTACGGACAAATCGAAGTACGATGCGCTGCGCACTGAGCACATCGAGCATCTGCAATTGCGAGCGGAGCTTGGGCACGAGCATCCGCGCCGCGCCTAGCACAGAAGAATTTGGTTCGGAGCGGCTTTCCAATGAATGAGCCGCATGCGATAATCTTCCGCATATTATATTTATGCACGGCGTATTTCACGATAGCGGCAGGGAAGTAGCAGGTTCGAAGATGCCTCATGTATGGGCGGGCGTGTTTGTCATACTGATTTTTGGCTTTGGGTATCTCATCGGCGTGCGTGGTTTTCTTGCGGAGCGCATACCGGCACCAATTGTGTCGGCAATAGCAGCTCCATTGCAACCGCAGGGCGTCGATTTCTCGCCCGTATGGAAAGCATGGCGCGTTATCGACGAGAAATTCGTTCCAGCGTCAGTTGCCACAACTACGTCGATTGCCACGAGCACGCAGGATGCTAATCAAAAGCGCGTGTGGGGGATGATACAGGGCCTCGCAGCCTCGCTTGACGATCCCTACACGTTCTTTCTCCCGCCGGTAGAGAAAAAACTATTCGAGGATGATATGAGCGGCAGCTTCGAAGGAGTCGGCATGGAAATTGCAGTGCGCGATCAGGTGCTCACCGTCGTTTCGCCCTTAAAAGGAACCCCATCTGAGAGAGCGGGCATCAAAAGCGGAGACAAAGTTTTAAAAATCGATGGCGAAGATACGCGCGGCATGGATATTACCGAAGCCGTGAAGCGCATTCGCGGTCCGCAGGGCACGGAGGTGACGTTGACGGTATTTCGTGATGGGTGGGATGAGCCGCTCGATATCAAAGTGAAGCGCGACGTTATCAATGTTCCGACTTTGACGACGGAAGTGCGGTCGGATGGCATCTTCGTGCTCACGCTCTCGAGCTTCACTGCGCAATCTCCGGATCTTTTCAGAAACGCACTGCGCGAATTTGTTACGTCGGGGAATACGAAACTCATCATCGATCTGCGGCGGAACCCCGGTGGGTACCTCGAGGCCGCGGTTGATATGGCGAGTTGGTTTTTGCCAGCCGGAAAAGTTGTCGTAACGGAAGATTATGCAGGACATGCGCAAAATGTCGTGCATCGCTCGCGCGGATACGACATCTTCAATGACAACCTAAAGATGGTTGTGCTCGTGGATAAAGGCTCGGCGTCAGCATCAGAAATTCTCGCAGAAGCCTTGCGCTATCACGGCAAAGCGACGCTCATCGGCGCGAGCACGTTCGGAAAAGGGTCCGTGCAGGAACTGGTGGAAATTACCCCGGAAACATCGCTCAAGGTTACGATTGCTCTCTGGCTCGGCCCGAACGGGCAGTCGATTCCGACTTCCGGCATTGTGCCCGATGTGGAAGTGAAATTGACTGAAGATGACACGGTGGCGGGGAAGGACCCACAGCTTGATAAAGCAATTGAAATAGTTAAGAGTTTATAGTTGTTAGTTTTTAGTTTGCACAGTGCGACTTACTCTAAACTTAAAACTCAAAACTTAAAACTATGCAGGTGATTTTGTTGAAGGACGTTGGTGGGGTAGGGCAGAGAAATACCGTCAAGGACATCTCGGATGGATATGCAGTGAATTATTTAATTCCGAACGGATTGGCGCAGCAGGCGACCAAGAAGAGTCTCGCCAAACTGGAAACGATGCGGAAGGAAGAACAAGCGCGCAGTGCGCAAGTGAACGCCGGCTGGCAACGTCTTATAGAAATCCTACGGAAGAGTCCGATCACTGTCGCAGTGCGCGTGAATGACAAGGGGAGTCCATATCAGCATGTCACCGGCAGCGCGATTGAGAAGGCAATTCAGGACGTGCATGGACTTTCGATCCCGAAGGGTTCTGTCATCTTAGACAAACCGATAACGGCTGCCGGAGAGCACACCGTAGAAATGCGCCTCGGATCATCTACAGCGCAGATACAAGTAACAATCAAAGCGCTTTAGCCAGGTTAGACAACATCAACAATGCTGCGAGTGTTGGTGCGGCCGTCGAAGTTTGTCTTTCGTTTCGTGCGGAATTGAACGGTCCCGACAGTGAGCGCAAAGAGCGTATGATCGACTCCGACCCCGATATTCTTGCCAGGTAAAACTTTCGTCCCACGTTGGCGAATAATGATCTCGCCGACTTTCACGCTTTCGCCATCCGATTTTTTAATGCCGAGATACTTCGGATTTGAATCGCGAAGATTTTTCGCTGTTCCGCCAGCTTTTGTATGTGCCATGTGAATAGCCTCTAGCTACGAGCTTCTAGCTTCTAGAAAAAGCTAAAATGTCATATCATTGAAGCATGCGGAATATAGCAGAATTGCCTGGCCAAATCAAGCTTTGGGTGGGAAAAGTGGCGGAAGAGTGGGGGATTGCGATCATTGTGTTTCTCATTGCGCTTGGCTCGTTCGGGCTTGGACGGCTTTCTGCTATTGAGAGCGTCCGACCGCCTGTTTCGATAACCTCTGCTGCCGCGGCGAGCGCGCCCTTCTCGATGTCGGCGGGAGGACTCATCGTTGCGTCACGCGCGGGCGAGAAATATTTTTTTCCGTGGTGTTCGGGTGCACAGGCAATAGTCGAGAAGAATAAGATATGGTTCCAGAGCGAAGAAGCCGCCCGTAGCGCAGGATATGCGCCGGCAAAAAATTGCAAAGGGCTCAAATGAACAGCTTGTAGCTTCTGGCTACCGGTTGTGAGAAGATAGAAACTTAGTAGAAAATTTTCACTAGTCCGTAGAAGCTAGTCCCTAGAACCTATGTTGATCGTCGACGTTGAAGCTTCGGGAACTGATCCGCAGAAACATTCCATTGTGAGCGTCGGAGCGCTCGACTTTAGGAATCCTACAAATCGATTTTATGAAGAGTGCCGAATTTGGGACGGCGCTCACATCATGGACGAGGCACTGGCAGTTTGCGGCTTCACGAGAGAGCAAATTACCGATCCTTCTAAAATGAGCGAGGCAGATCTTGTCCACGCTTTTTTGACATGGAGTGAGGATTTAGAGGAGCGGACACTGACGGGGCAAAACGTGTCTTTTGACAGAGATTTTTTGCGCCACGCCGCAGAACGGGCGGGGCATACCGATTGGCCATTCGCATATCGCACCATCGATACGCACTCTCTCTGTTATATGCACATGATACAGCACGGGCTTCAGCCGCCAGTCATGCACAAGCGCTCCGCGCTCGATCTGGATGCGGTACTGCGCTATTGCGGCATACCGGAGGAGCCCACTCCACACAATGCCCTTACCGGCGCGCTATCGCACGCGGAAGTGGTCGCGAGGCTTCTTTATGGACGCAAACTCCTCCCGGAATTTATGCAGTACGAAATACCTTGGTCCAGATAGTTGTGCGTGAGCATGTATATAACTTTCGTAAGGCACCTTACTACGAACCACGTACTACTAACTAATCCATGCACTACCTTAGGAAGCTCGGAATGTACGTTTCGCTCTTTATTTTGTGGGCGGCGCATGTCGTGCGCTGGAATTTGGCATACCTGACGGGAAAGAAAGAATGGGCGAGGGGAGTGCGTGTCATACTGGTCAATGACAGAAGTGTCTTGCTCGTCTCGCACTGGTATGCGCCGTGGACCTGGACGCTGCCCGGCGGCAATATGGAACCTGGCGAAACAATAGAGCAAACAGGAATGCGCGAGACACGCGAAGAGGTCGGTCTGGAAATAAAATCGATCGCGGGAGTTATCGGCACTTACAGGGGTCCGCTAGGGAAGGGGGATAGTATCTCGGTCGTGTATACCGGCGATTTTGAAGGATCAATGTCGCTTACCCCTACTCTCGAAATTATGGCGCGCAGCTGGTTTGATATTGATAATCTGCCCCCGGAAATTTCTCCGGCTAATCGCAGGCGCATCGAAGCGTATCGAGCTGGCGTGAGGGAAGAGGTTGGCAAATGGTAAAGCTGTGTCTTAATACTTATACTTATGCACATTCATGCGTTTTACATATATTGTACGAATGTGTATGGATTGTTAGAATACGCTGATGAAGACGCAGCGCGACACTCTCCCACTTCTCGAGTACATACTTCCGTTCCTCGACTACTGCGAGATTGAAAAAGGGCTATCGAACAATACGCAGAAAAATTACCGCCAGTATCTCCTACTCTTCGTTAAGTGGCTTAAGGTAACCCCTATACCTCGCTCGTACCTATAGGACGCCCCGCGGCGGCTTTTTGGGCAAGAAGTCGCAAAATTACTATCTAATAGCGCTTCGCGCTTTACTTAATTTTTTGGCGGAGCGAGATATTCGGACGCTTCCCTCTTCTAAAATAAAACTTGCAAAGCAGAGGGGCGATGAGACTATTTCATTTCTCGAGGTGCGTGACATCGAAAAGATGCTGGACGTACCTGATATCAAGACGCCATCGGGGTTGCGTGATCGTGCAATTATGGAGCTCCTCTTTTCTTCCGGGATGCGGATCTCGGAGCTCGTCGCACTCAATGCCGACCAGCTGTCGTTTTTGTCTGATAAGAGCACTTCGCGCACGTACGAGCTCTCAATTGTTGGCAAAGGCAAATACGTGAGAACAATTTTTGTTTCTCCTCGCGCGGCGCGCTGGCTTCGTGCACACATTGATTCTCGGCGCGATATGGAAAAACCTCTTTTTATCAATCGGCGCACGAAGGATCCTGAATCAAAACGACTTTCGCCACGTTACATCCAAACGATGATCTCGAAATATGCGATGTTGGCGGGTCTCTCGAAAAAGGTGACGCCGCATACACTACGGCACACGTACGCGACGGACCTATTGGCGCACGGCGCGGATTTACGCAGCGTACAAGAGCTCTTGGGACACAAAAATGTGGCGACGACGCAGATTTACACGCATGTCACGAATAAACGACTCAGGGATATACACGAAAAATTCCACGGCGGAAAGGAGCTTAGTGACAAGTGACCGCCCGTTTTCCACAGCTTCGCATAGACAAGCGCTGGTCTGGCGGTATGGTTGCCGTGGTGATGGTTATTTAACCCATGCAAATGGGCGGTAGCCATCACCATGCAAAAACCACCTCCGGGTGGTTTTTGCTTTTCTAGCGCCTGCCTCTCGATGTGTAGGGATTCGAGCGGTCGTGCTCTTTAATTTTGACTCGCCTTCCGTTAATTTTTCGCACGTACGCAGGAATGCGGTTAAATGTTTGTCCCTTTTTAGTTTGGGCCATGTGTAAATACTAACTCCATCGTAGTGAGATTGTGAATTGCAGCTGTGCATAAACAGGGCCGCCCCGTCTACCATCGCTCCACAGGAGCGAGGTATTTCGCGGGGCGACGCCGGGCTTGTTTTTTGGAAGGCAAAGCGCCCTCCGGCGCTGCAAATCTGTTAGCCTCTCTACCCCGCAGCCTGCCTGCGCAGGCAGGCAAGCTGCGGGGTATTCGGCTTCCAATAAGTGAGTTTTCAAACTTCCCCAAGCATAGGAAGTCCGAGGCGGCGGCGGGTGGTCTCGCCCTTGAAGAGATCCTGCGTGCGTTCTGCCGCGTGTCCTCGATCGCCAGCATGAGCGCCGTTTCGCATTGCCTGGAAGCTTGTTCCGAGAAAGACGGTGTGCTTGCCGTATCGCCCTGAAATCTCATCCACGCTTTCAAAGATTCGCTTGAGACCCTCGGACTTAGCCACGGAGCCGAATAAATCAAGCTGACCACCGCCGCCGTCAATTAATTTCATCATTGTGATGCCCGTGGCCCGGTAGAGGATATTTTTGTGAAAAATCTTGGGGAAGTGCTCCCCTGTCGCTTTCAGAATGTCGTGTGGTACGGAGCTCGGGAATGGCAATTTTATTTCGCACGCGTGATATTTGAATTCCTGCGTCTTGAGAAAAAAGACAATTTCCGATGCCACGAGGTCCCATCGGCGAAGTTTGATGCATGCATTTTCGATATTTTTAGAAAGCTGCGAATACACAAATTCAGGATTCCGAGATGGTGGTGTGAATGTTTTTGTTTTCGAGATCGAAAGATGCGTCTGTCGGCCTTCCACATCCAATTCGTTCATGACTTCGCCGTTCAGTTCATGCCAAATCTCAATGAATGGTTTTGAGAGCATCGCCTTCACCCAGACCTCTTCCCTCTTGGCGAATTCCCACGCGGTGCGGATTCCATATGTATTTAAATATGCCGCCGTGTTCGGGCCCACGCCCCAAATCTTCTCGACCGGTGTTTTCTCCAAGTAGGCGCGGACGTCTTTGAGCGAGATGGCAGTCAGCCCATCGGGTTTTTTCCACTTCGAACCGATCTTTGCGAGTACCTTTGTCGCGGAAAGGCCGATGGAGAAAGTCATCCCCAGTTCCCTCTCCAAGTCCTGCTTAATGTGCTCGGCAATATTACGATATCCCATTCGATGTACGCGCCGCATACCTGACAAATCCGCAAAGCATTCGTCAATGCTGTATTCCTCCACAGCCGGCGTGTAGCGCCGGACGATTTCATACATACGATTCGAGAATAGACTGTATGTCTCATAATCCGACGGCAGGATAACCACACTCGGGCACACTCTCCGTATTTCAGAGAGCATCATGCCGCGCTTCACGCCCATGCGTTTGGCCTCATAGGTCATTGAGGAAGCGATACCGCGCTCTTTTCCTGTCACGACCGGCTTTCCTCGGAGTGCCGGATTTTTGGCAACCTCACACGATGCGAAAAAAGAGTCGCCATCGATGTGAAGAATCGCTCGCGGAAACGAATGTGAGATACCCCACATAAGTTAGTGAGTAGTTAGTAGAAAGTAGTAAGTAGATAAGCAACCCATAGACCTCATTCAGTACTTACGGACGACGGCGGTTACTACTGCCTCTACTCTGAAATTCTCGGTAGGATAAATCGGTTTGTACTTTACATTCGCCGGCTCAAGAAAATATTTCCCGCTCTTTTTTCTAAGATATTTCATTGTGTATTCGTTATCTATACTCGCGATCACGATTTGCCCGGGCTTATAGGTGGCGCGACGCTCGACAATGACCATATCTCCCGGATGTATGCCGGCGTCTATCATTGAGTCGCCTTTCACCTTGAGGATGTAGCTCGCCTCTTTATTTGGCGTGAGATACTCGTCAAAATCCATTACGTCCATAAGCTCTTCCTCAGCCGGGCTCGGAAATCCCGCCTCTACAAGGCCAAGGAGGCGCGTGCTGCCTTTTATAGCCCTCGGGATAAGATGGCCAGAATTGTCTTTGGAGACCAAACCCTCGGCTATAAGGCGCTCTAAGAGCTTAAAAACGGCGTTTTTAGACCTAAAACCTGTCAGGCCCATGATTTCCTTGTATCCGGGCAAACGGCCGCTTTTATGATAAAAAGCGACGATCCTTTCTTTGTAGGTTTGATACATCCCTACATCCTAGTGAACTCCAGTTCACCTGTCAAATCAATGAATATTTTCCGAGAACTTTGCTGCAACTTTCTCTCGAAGCTTTCTGATCTTTGGATCATTGCTGATTGCGGACGCCGTATCGAGCCTGTCGGACAACACTTTCAATTCTTCAGGGGATCCTACTCCATACTTCTCTACCCACTGTTCCACTTCTCTGGTAATTTCATTCGCCACCTGCTTCGGCTTTAAAGATTCTGTACCATGCCACATGATTTTACCGCGTGACTGACGCAGTTCTTTCTTATGTGCATGGTCGAGCTTGATTTCGGTTACTGTTTTTTGCGGTACTGAGAGCGAAAGGGCGGATTTTATAAGGTGCCGAATTTGTCCTTCCGGATGCTCCCTCTTACGCCTACCAGTTCTTTCAGGACCCTGCCTCATATATTCAGTATGGGATGCATTATCAGAAAAGACAAGCGTGCGGTTTCCCGGCGCACGCTGTGAAGAGGGAGGATCTTATCGCCCGGTGCATCGTCTGCTTTTTTCGGGCTTGCCGTATTTCCGCGCCCGATGATGCCACCAGCCATGTGCTCTGCGTAGGCGTTCATGCTGTCGTAAATCAGCTTGCGCGCCCAGATAAGTCAACACGAGCGATGAGGTAACGATAAACAATATCCCCACCGCCGACGCAGGGTCGCCTATGCTACTGCCGACTATCCCTGTGACACTATTCAAGACAAGTGACAAAGTCACTTGGTTTTTCGTCTCCATTGGTCTCACCCTCGTTATTGTTCAGGTACTATAAAATCACATATGCCGAGCGAGAGCAATCTGCCGCGTTTGTATTATTATTCAGCGATGCGTCAATGGATTGCGCTACTGCAGAAAGATGAACGGAAATTATTTCGCACGCTTAATACTCCGCAGAAGATCCAAGATTACCTCGATACGTTGCCGATAAACTTTGAGAGAAACGGTGAGACATATATGTCACCTCGGCGAGTGATAAAGGCAGGCATCGCCCACTGTTTTGAGGGTGCGCTCTTTGCAGCGGCGGCATTGTGGTTCCACGGGCAAAGACCTTTAATCCTCGACTTGCGCACGGTGCCGTATGATGAAGATCACGTTGTCGCGTTATTTCAAACGGGCGGACTGTGGGGAGCCATAAGCAAAACCAATCATGCAATACTTCGCTACCGAGATCCGATATACAAAACGGTGCGCGAGCTCGCGATCTCTTACTTTCATGAGTACATGCTCGAGAATCGGAAAAAAACATTGCGCGAATACTCTAAACCGTTCAATCTCTCGCGCTATAGTCCCGCGAAATGGATCACGGCGGAAGAGGAGCTTCACTGGCTTGTAGAAGCGCTTGATACTAGTCCTCACTTCCCTATTGTCCCGTCGTCAGCCTTAAGAAAACTTCGTCTCATCTCGAAGCCTGAAGCTAAAATTCTCGAAATCACCGAATGGCCAAGGGACTAGTTGGTGGTCAGTAGTAAAGTAGCGAATGCCAAGGAAATAGGTTGCGTTTTAACTACTTACTACTAACTACTTTCTACTCACTAGAGATAATTCATCGGATTCAAATATCCCGATAGAGGCGCTATCGGCATCATCGCCTCGGAGCAAGAGGTTTTCTTGTTTGTCGCATCGCCCAATTTCATTATTTGGGTTGCAGTAGAAGCATAGACGCCGAAATGCAAGTGCGGTCCGGTAGCGTATCCCGTCTGGCCGCTGTAGCCGATTACCTGTCCGCCAACAACCGATTCTTCTGCGGTAACATTGATTTGCGAGAGGTGGGCGTAGAGCGTATCGAGTCCGTTTTCATGGCGCACGAGAACCCATCTGCCATACGAATAGCACCCCTTCACGGAGCCTGTATCGCCCGTGCCTTTCACGACTCCCCCACGAGCCGCTCTTACGGGTGTGCCGATCGAAGCGGCAAGGTCGATGCCATTGTGGCCCTTCCCGTTGTACGCACCGGCGAGCGCGAAACTAGAATTGCCAAATTCTTGCGTAAGACGTACTTTGTCGAGCGGCCACTGCAGAATCCCCTTTCCTACGGCCGTGATTTTCGACGGATCGACGGTGTATTGCAGTCTCGCCTGCAGATCCAGAAGTGCGCTTTCAAAGTTCGCCTTCGCAGCCTGCTTCTGCGCGAGTAGTGCCTGGTATGTTGATTCTTGCGATTTCGTCTCAGCCAAGAGGTCTGCTTGCGCCTTGCGCGTGGCATTCAGCGAGCCTTGCTGGGTTAAAAGTGTTTGCTGCTCCTTCTGCAATTGCACGCGTTTTTTCTCGGCGTCAGTCTTAATTTCTGTCAGGGATTCCTTTTCCGTCGCAAGGCGATCGATGTCATCGCTCACGGCGTCTTGAATGTTCGCAATGGCATCTGCATCCTGCCATGCCTCGGAAATATTTTCCGCGGAAAGAAGGGAGATAGAGAATGGGATTTCTTCAGTTTGCGCCATTCGACGAATTGATTCCGCAAGTCCGGCCTCATTGCTTTCAATCGTGCTCTCTTTCTTAGCGATTCCGCCGGCAAGCTGCTGGATCTGCAGCTGCGTTGTTTTTATTTGATTTTTTGTCAGATTGATTGATGCCGTCAGTTTTTTGCGTTGAAGATCGAGTTGTGCGATCTGATTCTGGAGCGTATTTTTTTGCTTCACTGTAGAATCGAGCTGCGTCTGGAATTGCGCGATTTCTTTATTCAGTTTTTCGATTTCTACGCTGTTGCGGTCTATCTCCTGTTGCAGCTCATCGCGAGTCTGTGCAAAAGAAACAAATGGCGCGGCAAATAGTACGATGAGAAGCACGAACGAAAGAGCCCTGCTCATAACGCGGCAATAGCGGCATCTATTCTTCGGAGCGCTGCATCCCGGCCGATCACGGAGGCGATCACGAATGGGTCTGGTGAGCGCTCTTTCCCACTCAAGGCATATCGAAGCGGCCACAGAACTTTGCCGCGGCCCTCGTGTGTCGCGTATTCCCATACAGCATCCTTTAGACGTTCGGGCAGAGAAAAGATTTCAGGCTCTGCGGCAGACAATTTGTCGTGCAGCGTCGTGAGATGGCGGCGCGCTTCGCCCGCGCCGCTTCCTTTCTCCGGGATTTTGGCAGAAACAAGAGTCGGGTCGGAAAAGAAGTAATCAAATTCGCCATTTGTCACGAGAGAGCCGACATCGCTCCAGACACTTATACGCTCGTGCACAATTGGCGCGAGCTTGCGACCGATTTCGGGATCCCACAGCAGCTTGCGAGCCGCGACATACTTTTCTAATTCCACTTGCGCGGTCGCCTCAAATTCTTCGCGTGGCATTTGCAGAAGATACTGTCTGTTGAACCAGCGCAGCTTCTCGATATCGAAGACGGCACCGCTTTTATGCACATCCGAGATATCAAATTCCTGCACCATCTCGCCGAGTGAGAGAATTTCTTTTCCCGACGGCGGCGTCCAGCCGAGGGTGGCGACGTAATTGAGGAGCGCTTGCGGCAAAAATCCCGCCTCTCTGTAGCTGCGGACAGATACATCGCCCGTTCTTTTTGACAATTTCGCTCTGTCGCTTCCTAGATGGAGTGGGTAATGCGCGTAGAGCGGCCGCTCTACACCGAGGGCCTCCTGGATCAGAATTTGGCGCGGTGTATTTGAGATGTGATCATCCCCGCGAATCACGTGCGTGATTCGCATGAGAGCGTCGTCAACAACCACTGCAAAGTGATACAGCGCCTCGGATAGCGAGCGCGCAATAACGAAATCTCCAAGCTCTCTCGTGTCGAAGGTTATGTCACCGCGGATGAGGTCGGTGAATGTTATAAGAGTGCCGGGATTTTTAAGCCGGACGACATGAAGCATTTTGCCCGGTTCCTTTTTGCTCTCTTCTTCAGAAATATACGCACTCTTCTCGCTGACGAGCCGATCCAGCTCGTGGCTATAGATCTCGGTCCTCTCCGATTGGCGGTAAAACTCATCCCAATCGAGCCCAATCCAATGAAGGGAGTCGATAATGTCGGCCTCGTACTCTCCCTTGCTGCGTTCTCTATCGGTATCCTCGCTTCGGAAGACGATCGTGCCTTTGTGTTTGCGAGCAAAGAGATAATTCAATATCGCCATGCGAGCTGTCCCGACATGGCAGTAACCCGTTGGACTCGGCGGAAAACGTACACGCACCTCGTTCATTCCAAGATTCATCCCGTTAGAAGCAGGGCGCGGCCGAGTACTGCTTTTCTTGTGCCACGTCATAAATATATATTATCCATTACTCAAGTATCCAGATAATTACGCGTCCGCGGCTTCTAACGGGATCATACCGACTCGTGCTCGAGCGCCGTATCAATGATGAGGACAGCTATCTTGCGCGCGCTTGCCGGCCGAGCAAAAGCGCGCGCGGCGCCGCGCATTTTTTCTTGCAGATCTTTATCGCCCACGATGCGCTCTATTTCCGAAAGCAGAATGTGCGGCGTGAGATTGTGCTGTTCGATAACGACCGCTGCGCCGCTGCGCGCATATGAAAATGCATTTTCCGTCTGATCATGCGATATATCCTTCGGAATCGGAACGAGTATCGCGGGGATGCCCCAACTCGCGATCTCGAAAATGGTTCCACTACCTGCGCGCGCCACAACGACCGTCGCAATTCCAGCCGCCATTCGCAGGGCGAGCGTGTTTAAGAGGCCGAAGGCGCGATAGCGTTGCTCAAATGAAGAATGCTCAAGAACGAGACGCGCGATTCTTTTCGTCTCATCGAGGTGTGCCGTACCGGCTTGATGAATGACATTGTATCGCTTCACCAAATCCGGAAGCGCGTCTAAAACGGCATTGTTTATTGTCATGGAGCCCTGCGAGCCGCCCATAATAAAGACACTCGGAAGGCCGTTCTCTAGTTTCAGAAACTCATATCCCCCTTCACGCGCGGGCGCTTCGATCTCTTTTCGAATCGGGTGTCCGATGCGTGCGATTTTATCGCGGGCGCTCTTTGGGAATTTTGCGGCAGCATCCGGATGCGCCACACCGATTCTGCTGGCGAATTTCGATGACCATACTGATACCCGGCCGGGCGTCGCATCCGCGTCGTATATGATGACGGGAATTCGTAGGAGGCGCGCCGCAAAAAGAGTCGGATACGCTGCAAAGCCGCCCGTTGAGAATACGACATCCGGATATAACTTGTAGAGCTGGATCGTCGCGCGGATGACTCCCCAGCCAGTTTTTATAATGTCAAAAATATTGAGAATGCTCCGATAGCGCCGCAGGCGCCCCGCCGGGCTCTTCATATACACAATGTCATGTTCGCTAATGGCAACAGGATCGAAGACGGATGGGCCGATGTAGAAAAGCTGGGGCTCGATGAGCCGTCGCTCCTTGCTGACATCCTCGAGCGCCTCCGAGACCGCGATGAGAGGATAAAAATGTCCGCCCGTCCCGCCACCTGTGAGTGCGATTCTCATTTTCTTATTGTATCAAAAGTAAGGCGCCCTCGCCGCGCAAGGCGACGAGGACGCTGCTATTCCCGCTTCAGTTTTCTTAGCAGTCGCCCTACAGCCGCGATACAGTTGTCGTAGGTTTGCAGGTCGTAGACACTTTTCCTGTACTGGTTCCAGCATTCGTGGTCGAGATGGAACTGTACGTCTATGAGCACGTCCGCCTTTGCCGTGCGCAGCGCTCTCCTGTAGTCCATGGCCTCGATCGCCGATAGAATCCAAAGCGCGCAGAATGCGGTTGCAAGGAACGTGAGTAAGATCGGCAGAATCCGGATGCGCCGCTGCGGCACGCGGAGCGGTATGATTTCCATCGGTCCTGTATCGGTGTACGCATATTGGTACGTGCGCATTTTATTCCCCCGTCTGTGTGAAGCGCCAGGATAGCGCTATCTGTGCAGAAATGTGCGACAGCTGCTCTCATCTGTCAATTCTTTGCGCGTCGAGAAATATTTAAGAGTATTCCAGCACTCGCAAGCGAAACGAGCATCGCGCTTCCTCCTTGGCTTATGAACGTGAGCGGTATTCCCGTAATGGGCACGAGGCCGAGCATCGCGGCGATATTTATGAATGCCTCACTTCCTAAGTATGTCGCAATGCCGATCCCTAAAAGTCCTCCGAACACATCAGGTGCGCGCGCAGCGACGCTAAATCCACGCAGCGCAAAAAGAAGAAACAACAACACGAGCGCAACGCTTCCGATGAAGCCAAATTCCTCGGCCGCAACAGCGAAAATCGAATCCCCCATTGGCTCCGGCAAGTACGTAAATTTCTGCACGCCCTGCCCGAATCCTCGCCCAGTCAATGCGCCAGAACCAATTGCGATCAGTGATTGCTTTATTTGGTACCCTTCGGCTTGTTGATTTTGAGACGGGTTGATAAATGTCAGAATGCGCTCTTTTGCATACGGCTTTGCCATAATTAATACGCCAAGGGCAATCGGCACTATGCAGAGAATCGCAATGACATGCTTCCATGGCGGACCCGCGGCTATATACACTGCAAAAGTGGCAATGAAAATGACGCCGAAAGTGCCGATATCCGGCTGCAGAAACAAGAGCACTGCAGGGAGAGCGATGAGCACGAGAAATCCGCCGAGTGAGTGTCGCATGGAGTAGAGGCGCCCTCTGAACACAGAAAAATAGGCAGCCGCCATGATAATTGTGCCGAGCTTTAGTGCTTCTGATGGCTGGAAAGAAAGGCCGAAGATATCGAGCCACCGCCGGCCGCCGCCGTGCGCTATTCCAAGATCGGGCACGAACACAAGCGCTGTTGCGATGAGTGAGAGTGCATAGATGTATGGCGCGAATCGCCGCCACTTCTTATGATCCACAATACTCGCCACAATCAGTGCGAGAAGTCCAAGGCCGAGGCCGAGCACGATATGATTGAACGCAACAGAAGGAAGATTTTCCATACCGCGCGCGAGAAGCCCGAATGAAGCCGACGCGAACATGAAAACGCCGCTCGCGAGCAGGAGAACTATCAATATTAGAAGCAGTTTGTCGATATGTGGTATGCGTTGCATATCATGCTTACCTCAGCGAGAGAATCGCGATGATTACGCCGGCAAACGCAAAGATGATGGAAAGCACCCAATAGCGCATAACGACCTTGTATCCGGGCCAGCCGATCGCCTCGAAATGATGATGAAGGGGCGCTATGCGAAATACCTTACGTCCGAGAAACCTCTTCGAGAGCACTTGCGCGATATCGGAAGCGACTGTAGCGACCAGAAGTGCACCGATCACCGGCAATACGGAAATGCCGATACCTCCACCGAGGTTATCAGTCATAAATGCGGTGACCGCGAGTGCGAGCGTGAGCCCCATTGTACCGGTATCGCTCATATAAAAACGCGCCGGCGGAATATTGAACCACAGGAAGGCAAGGAGGCCGCCGACGATGGCGGCAGAGAATGCGGACAAATCTATTTGATTCTGCGCATACGCGATGAGTGCGTACGAGGCGAATACGGATGCGAACACGCCGCCCGAGAGGCCGTCTATGCCGTCTATGACTCCGCTCGCGTAAACTGCAAGCGCTATCGCGACGAAAAGTGGAATAATGAGCCACCCAATTTCGAACGGATTTCCAAATGGGATATTCACGGCGGTGACGCCAAGTTTCGCGTAAAACCACCAGCCGAGAAAAAGCGATAGTAGAACGACGATTGCAAGACGCGCGCGAAGGGAGAGGCCGCCTCCGGCATGTCTCACGACCAAAAAATCGTCCAGTAGGCCTGCAAACGATCCGGTAAGTAGAGCCGCGAGTGGTATCCACGTCTGACTGCGGCTTAAAAAGTCTAATTTTAAGATTGATGCGCTTGGCATAAACTCCGCGACGAGTGCGATGCCGATGATCGTGAGGAGCACGCTTCCCCATACGACAATTCCTCCCATGCGAGGCGCGCGTACCTCGTGTTTTTCATGGAGGTAGTTGAATTCAGCCGCCGGAGTCCCGTCAAGTGCCGTTTTCCCGGGAATTTTTTTCCACGCACGGTACTTGTAGAGATAATGCGTCAGGATTGGCGTCAAGATCATGCCTATCACGAACGCCGCACCCGCGGGCACGAGAATCCTGACAATATCGTACTGCATCGCCCTATTGTATCTGCATTGCCCTATCGGGTCACCCTTTCGCCGTCTGTAAAGTGCTCGCGGGTCTTTTGCACAAGAGCTTCTATATCGTTGAAGCGCCCGCTTCGCGATGATGAAAGGACGACTGCCGCGACAAGATGTTCCGGCTCGACCTCAAACACAATGGCGAGATTACCCCCCGCGAGATCCGTAAAACCAGTTTTGCCCATGACTAGGCCAGGCAAACTGCCGAGCGCCTCATTGGTATTATGTGCGAACGCTTCGACTCCGCCGTCGGCATCTGCGAGGCGAACGTCGGAGTTCGCAGTTCGAGCGAAAAAGGGCGGCCTCTCGGAAGCGGCGAATCCGAAAAGCACTGCCATATCGCGCGCGGATCCGTATGCCCCGGAGAGTGTCTCACTCGCGTCAAGTCCGCTTACATTGAGAAAATACGTATTGCGAAGGCCCAGCTCTCGAGAGAGTTCTTTCATCCTCCACAAGACAGCGTCGCCCTCAGGGGAACCCGGGTAGAGAGTTCGCACGCGCTCTTCCGCCAATTTCGCAAGCAGGTTGGCACCCGAATTCGACGACGAGACGAGCGTGTAGTCGACGATGTCTTGCACTCTCCACTGTTCGCGCAGCGAGGAGTTAGCCGGTGCGCCAGAAAGAGAGACGCCGCGAGGAAGGGTCACTGTCTCATCGGGTGAGAACACTTCAGCGACGATGAGCGCGAGGGCAACTTTTGTCAGGGAAGCGAGCGGAAGCTGCGCGTCCGCATTTTTCTCATACAGTGTGCTGCCGCTTTCTAAATCAACTACGATCGCGCCTTGCGCGTAAAGTTCGATCCCATCAAACGGACTGCTTTCAGCCACCGCGGCGGACGCGGCCTGAAGACCCCCGTGCGTGAGACGCCTGGGATTTTCAAAATCGACAAGGGCCGCGATAGCGCCCATGAGGAGGAGAATGAGAACAATGACGACAAGTGTCGCCGTTTCTCCGAAAGAACGCTGTGACGGAATGGGAGAGGCTGGCTTCAGTTCTTCAGTCGTCATCTGCATGATTACTTTGGTTTGATTCAAATGCCGCGAGTGCGCCCGCGATTGTATCATAATCGGGCAGGGCTTTTGCATCGGTTACTCCAAGATGCGCCAAGAGCTCCGTCGTCGGCGTGTATACGTATTCTCGACCGTCATTTGGATTATTCGCGCGCGCAATGAGTCCTCGCATGAGAAGCGTGCGCAGCGTCGAGAATGTATTAACGCCGCGCATGTAATCTATGTCCGCTTTTGTTGATGGTCCGCGGTAGAGAAGGATCGCAAGAACCTCGAGGCCTGCCTCGCCGATATCTTTTTCACGCTCGCGCTCGTATGCTCGCGCTAGAAACTCAGCGCCCTTCGGCGCAACCGCAAGCCCCACTTCAGTTTCTGTGCGAATGAGAGCGATGCCGTGCGACAGCCGACTCTCAAGAAGATCAAGTGCCTGGGACAAATCTGAAGTCGAGCATTCCGCAAGCTGCGCGAGCCGCTTCCGCTCTAAGGTTCGTCCTTCTGCGAAGAGAAGACTCTCCGCGCGCAGTGCAAGGAGAGAGAGCTTATTCGCGTCCGCCTCGCTTATCATATCCCGTACTTTGGAGTAATGAGCGCTTCCATCTCAAGCGTGATGTCTGAAAAAAGCTCTCCTTGAGAGACGCTTACTGACCCGGAGCGGGCGAGCTCCAAGACTGCGAGGAAATATACGATTGTCTCGTGTCTCCCCCGCGAGCGTGTGAGCTCGCGGAAGCTCGCATGCAGGGCGGAAGAAAGACGCTCACGAAGCTGCGCAATAACATCTGGCAGCGCTAATATCGGAGCAACCGCCGCTTCGGCAATCTTGCCTGGCGTGGGCAGCATATTTATAAGGCGCTGCACTGTCCCTCTCATCGCGTTAAGCGTGATCGCGCCGGGCGTGAATACGGGCGTGCGCTCTCGCCGATGGAGCGGGAAATAAAGCGGCGATTTTTCCCACTCTTTTTCGAGCGCGTGCACGGCGCGGCGAATCACGCGCAAGCGAGCAAGTCGGCGCTCAAGTTCCTCTATGCTCTCGCGCTCGTCTTCGGAGAGTTCAAAGGTTGGAAGAAGGGAGCGAGATTTAATAAGAAGGAGCGTGGATGCAACAAGAATGAATTGTGCGGTCTCCCCGAGCGGCAGCTCTGGGAGTGTTTCAACGTAGAGAATGTACGCATCTGTAACCTGCGCGAGAGAAATATCAGTGATCGACAGCTTTCGTTCCTCAATCAGATTGAGAAGTGTTTCCAATGGACCCGCGAACTCTGCTATTGCAACGCTAAATCCATGAGACATATCGAGTATCAATGCATCTATTCGCTTAATCGAATATCTATTCGATTCAGGTCCCGCGGGAAGGCTGTTGCTTCTTTCACATTCGCGATTCCGAGCATGCGCGCTGTCATGCGCTCTAATCCTGTAGCAGACCCTCCGTGCGGCGGGAGCCCATATTTGAAGGCCTGAAGATAGAAAGAAAATTTCTGCGGATCCAATCCTCGCTCGTGCATTCGTCCAATGAGAGCGTCGTAATCATGCATGCGTTGCGAGCCGCTGTTAATTTCGAGGCCGCGAAACAGAAGATCGAATCCGCGCGAGTACGGCGCCTCATGCGGATCTTCATATGTGTAGAATGCGCGTGCCTTCGTCGGAAAAGCGGTGATGAACACGAAGTCTGATGCCCTCTCTTTTTTTGCCCACTCGCATATACTCCTCTCCCCTGCCGGATCGAGATCGGGCGCTTCCGTGACCCCGAGTATCTTTTGCGCTTCGCGAAGCGTGAGCGTCGGTATTTCATCCCCAATTACGGGCGGTGGAAGGTCGAATCGCTCGAACATATCGGGATGGCGCTCGGTCGCGAGCGATACAATGTCCGATACACAGCGCGAAAGCACCGCCATCGGCTCACGATGACTTTCAATAAATCCCATTTCAAAATCAAGGCTCGTCGCTTCAGAAAGATGACGCGTTGTTGAATGTTTCTCGGCGCGGAAAATCTTAGCGACAGTGAACGCGCGCTCGAAAGGGCCAACCATAATCTGCTTGTAGAATTGCGGCGATGTTGCGAGAAACGCGCTCGTATCATGATGATAACTGACCCTGAACGCCGCGGCTCCGCCTTCTGCGTCTTCGCCGACAATGGCAGGGGCAGTGAATTCAGTGAAATCTTGCTTGCGCATTGAGGAGCGAAAACCTTCCAAAATCGTTTCCTGCATTGTGAAAATATCCCGCGACCGCGCCGTGCGGAGCGTGAGCGGCAGATAATCGAGGTGCGTATCCAAATTGAGCTCGGCGCTCATATCAAACGGCAGCTCCTGCGCACGCGAAAGTATTACGACTGATTGAACGGATAGTTCTATGCCGCCGAACGGACCTGCGCCGCGCATATTTTCCGGTCGCTCTTTCAGCTCCCCCACGATTGCGACCGTAAACTGCGGGCGCAATTCCTTGGCAATTTCCATCGCTTCTGACGCCCTCGGCGTTACGACGCACTGAACGATGCCGCTTCGGTCGCGCACGTCGAGGAAAATGAGCTTGCCGTGATCGCGCCTCACGTCTACCCAGCCCGCAATAGTTACGGTCTTCCCAATCTGTGCTGGCAATTCGCGATTGATGGTGCGTTCCATAGTTACAGAGCTATCCCGATTTTCTCGCGAACAAACTTCATTTTCATTTGCGCAAGTTTTCGTGCGCTCTTACTTCCTTCCGCGAGAACACCCTTCACGTCTTCGTCGCCAATGGATGCGCGTTTCTCGCGCATCGGCGCGACTTCCCGTTCGATGTCCGCGAAGAGCGCTTCCTTGAGGGCCTTATAATTGCCTCGGTTCGTCTTGTAAAGCTCGGACAGTTCCTCTCTCCCTTTGAGCGACGAGTGTATCGCATACACGATTTCGGGGCTCTCGCCTTTTGAATCTGTAACGATGCTCATGACGGTTCTCCGTATTTCCTCTTTTGATCCGAAGAGCGGTATCGTGTTACCGTAACTCTTGCTCATTTTTTTGCCATCGACTCCAGGAATCGTTGCCACTCCCCGCAGTATTTTTTCTCGCGGCTCTTTGAACGTGTCGCCGTATGCATTGTTGAATTTAACGGCGGCTTCTCGCGCATACTCAATGTGCTGACGCTGATCTTCGCCAACGGGCACAATGTCCGTATCGTAGAGCAAAATGTCGGCCGCCATCAACATCGGGTACGCAAAAAGGCCTGCATTTGCTTCCAGCCCCTTTGCCACCTTGTCCTTATATGCATGCGCGCGCTCCAAAAAAGGCACTGTCACGAGGCACTGAAAAATCCATGCGAGTTCCATGTGCTCGGGAACGTCCGACTGCCTGAAGATGACCGCTTTTTTTGGATCAATGCCGATAGCGAGATAGTCTTTTACAATATCGAGTGTGTTTCGCCGAAGTTCCTCAGGGTTTTTCTGCGTCGTGAGTGCGTGATAATCGGCGACCATCAGCATACTTTCGTACTCCTCGTACATTGACAAGAATGGCTTGAGCGCACCGAAATAATTCCCGATATGGAGAGGCCCGGAAGGCTGAAGTCCGGTCAGAAGCCGTCTTTTAGTCATAATCTCTCGATTTTATCAGAGATTTAATGATTGCTAAACGACGGGCCGTGAGACAGTGCTCGCGACAGGGAGTTCCACTACAAATCGTGAACCCTTCCCCGCACCTTCCGAAGTAGCCCAAATTTTACCGCCGTGAGCGTCAATGACCGATTTTGCTATGAAGAGCCCATAGCCTGTGCTGTGGACGTTTACTTTTATCGAGTCCTTTCCGGGAGAGCCGGGCTGGAAGAGTTTTGCCATGTCCTCCGTTGTAATCCCGACCCCCGTATCAACAACGGTAAGCCGCACCCAACCTGCACTTCTCGTAAGCATGACACGCACGCTACCGTGCGGCGTATAACGAATGGAATTATCAATGATATTCCGAATGACATGATCGCGTAATTTCTGCTCATCGCCCACGATCACGAAACTACCGCTCGAAGGCGCGTCATATGTAAGTGCGAGTCCTTTTTCTTGTGCTTCCGAGCGCAGGAATTCCACGGCAGTCGAGACTGCGCCAGCAAAATCTAATTCTTTTTTGTCGAAATGCACTGTTCCCTTTTTTAAATTCGCGGCTTCGAGAATATCTTTAACAAGATCCGCGCCTCTGCGCGTCTCCGAGAGCGCCGAATGCGCCGTATCGCCTAGCCTCGGCTCGACTTTGCCGAGATCCCCTTCGACGATTGCAGAAAATACCGCCGCATTTGTCGCAAGATACCCTTTCACTTCGTGGCTGATGAAATGTATGAGGTTCTCCTGCTGTTGATTTGAAACCTCAAGTTCCTTTTCCTGCTTCTCAATGATCTGTCGCTGCTCTATCTCTCTCATGACGCCGCGTATGAGGAGTATTCCTGCAGCAAGTACAAGAACGAAGGCGCCAAGAGAGAATGCGAGAATGAGAACGTCGTCGACCAAAGTGATGATCGCGAGATTCGCGATAGCGAGAGCAAAAACAAGAGTACTCGTGGCAGTTACCTTCAAGTTAAAGAGGTCGTGTCTATATATGGCCAACGCCATGCAGGCCGCGAACGGCAAAATGAAAAGCGCACCGAATGGAATGTATCGTACGTTCAGGAAAACGGCCGGAAGTATGATGTTGAAGGCGATGAGAAGCGAAAAAGTGATGACGGTGCCGACGAATATGATCACATACGGTGACCGCCCACCACGTGCAGCTATCATTTTCCTTATCAGTTGATACAGGCCACTACCGATAAGGAACAAAATAACAGCCAAAAAGAGCACGATGCCTGGAGCGACGATAGTTTTTGAAACCGAGCCGTCTTTGGCAATGACATCAATGCCGGAGAAAACGAATGGCGTAAGTGTCCACAGCGACGTTGCGACGACAATCGGGATGAGTACGCGCGTGTACACACGCGGATACTTTTTCGATTCCAGCGGATATACATAGAAGAGATGGAAGAATGTAAAGGCGTGATAAACGCCAAGAAAGATGAGCGCGCGCAAAAGCCACAATACAAGCTCGGGAGAAGTAACCTTATAGTTAACGTAGTTCACAATGCTCCATAGCACGGTGACGAGCGCAAACATCATAAACGCTTTATTTGAAGCGCTATGTGGTTTATTTATGTAAATAACAACGCCCAATAATCCTATCGCGGCAATTGCAATGCCCACGAGCAGAAGGTCGAGGCGCTGAAAGAGCAAAACTTCAAAAATGCTGTCGAATATCGCCATAGAGATCAGAATCGCCTCAGGTAATGAGCGGTGTTGGTAAAGAAAATCGCATCCGGATACACTGAACGAATCTGTGCCCTTGTCTTATATCGCGCCATAGAAAAGATGGTTCCATTCAAAAAGACTGGAGAGTGCCACGCGAAGATTGATTGAATGATGCCGTGCAGCCAACTTTTGTACCCGTCAAACTCGATGGATGTTTTCGATACTCGATGGAGAACATCGTCGAGCTTTCTTTGCTGTTCGCCGTCTAGATGGTGCTTGAATAGCGAATGATACGCGAGATCGAAATATCCGTCCGGAAATGATTCAGGCAGTGAAAAAATATCATTCGTGCAAAGAATAATCGTAAATTGCGAATGAGCGCGTGCACGAGCTGCATCTACGCTCGCACTGTCAAGTGTCGAATTGCGTTCGATAGAGACTGATTCTGTTGCCCCCAAGGTGCGCGAGGCGATCTCGTGCGTGCTTTCAAACATGTCGATACCTACGATGGTAACTCTATGCGTGTATCCGACACGCTTGAGATATTCGATAACTTGCCGATCGACCTCCATGCCTCCTGCGCCAGCACTTGCTATTGTGACGTCGCGATTCGCCTCAATGATCGTCTTAGATATCTCTTTCACAAGAGGGCGCACGAGCCCTGGTTTTTCACGACGTTCGAGCGCAATCAGCTCTGTGTGCATTTCTTCGTCCCACGGATCGTATGGAAAGTCCGTAAGTTCAAGGAGCAGAGACGCATCCATTTTTCTTGCATGGCCAATCAACCAAGCAGCATATGCCATTGGCGAGTGTGCAGCGCGCAAAAAACGCTCGAGTTCTGCGATCGCATATGCCCGCGATGAGTTTCTCGGATCAGTCTTTAAGTCCTGGAGTTTTGCCAGTATGCCAGTGATCTTTTGCTGTCTCGTCATATGTAGTTTATTTGAGCACTGCGGAAAGAGGAAGCCGCGATGAGCGCGCAGTCGGGGGCTCGGCATGGCCGACGCGAAACATAAATGTTACAGGACGGCCGCCTGCGCTGCATATGCGTTCAACAGTTGCATAGGTGTCTTTGAGTATTCGTACATGCGCATGACCAAAGCCGTGAGCACCATCGTTTTCGAGTTTCAACCGCAGGAATAAGATGCCGGCAAGCGGTTGGACAGAAAGAGATCGCAGGGTTGCAGCAAGCCATACGCGCTCGAGAACTCGTCCCGCAATGACAAAATCGATCGGCTGTGTGCCACTAGAAATAAGGCAGCCAATTGCGGAGGCAGATGCATTCGTCGCCCCGTTTTGTTTGGCGATTGCCTTATGCATGCCGACGAGACACAGGATTCGGGCGATACTCCACGACCGGAGCAATTTGAATATCGCTCTGCCCGGCGGCGGCAATTCAAGTGTCTCGATGTAAAATCCTGCAGAGCTTCTGTCGTCCTCCCCCCTTGTCCAGTTGATGTGACTGAAGAAAAAATCATGGATTTTTTTATTCGTCAGCATTATTTCCTCGTTAACTGCTCCGGCTCTCCCGAGAGCGTCCACTGATTCGCGAGATTCAACGAGCGTGAGCACTGTCGAGGACTCGCTCTTAGCCGCACCAAGGAGAGCCGCCCTCTCTTCCACGGAAAGGACTCGACGCTCATAGGGCTTTCTGTTCGTTGTTCGCGCATCTATCGCGCCGGCAAGAGGATCTTTCCGTCCGCCCTCACGTAACGTAATGGTTGCGACGTGGTTATGGTCTTGATCCGGAAAGTACGCAACAGACGCTCCATACCCATCTGCGCTTGCTGCAAGCACAATATTTTCAAGCGCCGCCCCGCACGCCATGTACGACGCCCGCTGGCCCCAATTGTAAATTGACTGGTCCACCTCCGGAGCGAGCCACACATCAATTGCACTATCACCTGCAAAGAAGCGCCACGGCTGCGCATTCTCGCCTGACGGCGCTCGTATTCCAGCTCTGATGTAACGCTCGATATTCTCCTTCATACTGAAATGCCAAATCGCTTAGCAAAGGCGTGCCCTTCCTCGGCGCGCTTATCGCGCGCAGAGGGAGCGTCATAACCTGGGATAAGCATTTCATCAAATGATACGAGGGCGCGATTGCTTTCAAGAGGTTCGCCACTCACAATTCTGCGCACGCAGTATGCGACCGCTGCGCCCGCAAGCATTGCCGCTCCTCCCAGCTGCGGCCATGATACGAGCGACTTGCCGATCTCGAGGAGCGATTCTTGCATTCGCGGCGTTACATTCTCCGCGCCAATGTGTCGCGTGATGGTGCGGCCAATGTTAATTTTATCCATTTTTTTTAGTTCCTCGTACCCTAGGTCGCCGAGTCTGCCATGGAAGAACGGGAGATCATGATCAAGGTCATATCGCTCGATATCAATGACCACGCCATCGCCGTTATCGGCTGCCATGACGATCGGGATGCGGCGTCTCTTTGCCTCTCTGCGTAGCAGATATTTGACCGCGAGATTGTCGACCTCGTCAACAACGATATCGAGCCCCTCAAAAAAATTACCAATGTTTTTCTCGGTGAGACCCTCTGGCATAGTTTCTACTTCCGCATATGGATTTATTTCATAGATGCGTCTCGCGGCCATGTTCACCTTGTGCTCCCCAAGCTCTGTGACGGATGAAAGGACGCGGTTCGTGTTTGAGAGCGAGAGTGTGTCCATGTCTGCAAGGCGCATACGCTTCGCACCTCCCCCGAGTGCGAGCGCGAACGCAACCGAAGAGCCCACCGAGAGGCCTGCAAGGCCGACGTGCGCCCCGTAAAATTTTCGTTGCTCATCCTCTGTGATGAGATTGCGGTTACGCGCCGTGCGAACCGTAAAAAAGTCGCCCTCGTCGAGAATGTGAGACAGTGCTCCGCTCCAAGGAAAATAAACCCAACGCCCACCCTCTGCCGCGTTGCCTAGATCTTCGTAGTATGCGTCAAATTGCGCATCAAATTCCCTTAAGTGCGCGAGCGCGGGGTTTCGGATCGCGAAGAGCTCGCGTTGCTGCTCTCTGTAATCGTCTGATACGCCAATAACGGAGTCTGTCAACAATGCACGCATCTCGGATCTGCTGCTCTCAACGGCAACATTAAAAAACTGCGGTCGCGTGCCGGGGCGCGATCGGAGCGCATTCGCGATGCTATCGCGGAAATCGTCCATAGGCGCCGTAATTATACCCCGTTAGAGAACGCCGTGCCCGTGAGTAAGCAGTGCTCCAGCCCGAAGTCGTCGGAACCTTTTCTCTAACGGGGCATGGCGCAGGTATTTACGAGGCCGACCGTCCTACCCACTTATGCTTCGCGCCAGGAGAAAAATGCTCCGGATGGTTATGCGGCCAAAAAACGACACGTGGTGTCACGCGATCACCGAGCGCTTTCATATTGTTTTTGTGTTCTGCGTTGCGCTCGGCGAGACCCTCCACGATGGCATCCGTCGCTGCTTGCTTCAGCTGATCGGTTGCGCGCGCGCGCGGCTGAAGCTCAACATTGATCTCCAAGTACTCGTTGTGCTTTTCGTCAGTCCTTGTAAACATCGTGAACTTTCCTGTGATATATGCGTGGAGAGTTTTCGACATGAGACCGACCTTCACGTGCTCCGGGTAGATAATGGCACCGTAGAGTTTCGTCGAAAGATCAGCTCGCTCATATACGAATACAAACGGGAGTTCGCTGAGTGTATCCGCGATGCCCCTCTGCCGCGCTTCGGCGCGCACGTCTATTCCGAGGGCCGCGCATTCCCGCTTGAGCTCGGAGAATGTGAAAGTGCCTCCATGATCGCCTATCTCGTACCGTATGAGCGGCAGGGCGCTGCCGGCAGTACAGTAGATCCTATTGTCCACACTTTCAAAGGAGACAAACGATGGAATGTACTGTGCGAGCGTCGGCAGATGCGGTGCATCAGTGAAGATTTTGGCAAAGAGCTGTGGATGCTGGAGTGAAAGCTCGCGCACGAGAATACAGAGGGGCGTTTCCGTCGCCATTGTTCCGAGCTCCGCGCTCCCGTA
>LCQS01000002.1 GCA_001004265.1 Parcubacteria group bacterium GW2011_GWA2_51_10
CCGTCCTGTCGTATCTCGTATAGCCGCACGGGGCGGGAAAACTTTGTGCTGTCTCCGCCGGTATGCTGGATCACGACACGCCACATTTGCCCCGTGTCGGTGTTTTTGATGGTGCGACACCCGAAACCGGGTCGCTCTTTGCGGAGCCGCTCTCCCGATATGTTGCACCCGCCACTTTGGTCTGGGTAGGTTACCATGTTCGAGAGTCGGCCGCGTACTCCCGTGTATCGGTATCCCACCATTACCTGTATTTCGGGAGTGAACCATCCACGGCGGTCCGGTTGTAGCGTGCTCGGCGGTGTTCCGTAGTCGCCACCGCAGTCGACCGAGTTTTTTCTGGGGCACTTCTTCTCCTTCGCCCAGCCGTCCTCGGCGGGAAGCGAAAGTGAAACGAAGCCGGCCACCAAAGCGACCAAAAACAACAAATTTTTCAGGCTCATTTCCGTGCTCCTTCAAAGTTTCCAAGGGACGTCGAATATCGAGTCCGTTTTAGACCATAATGTTTGTTGACGAAAAGTCAATGTGTTACGGTGCGACAACGAAAAAGACTCGTAAGTAGGGGTGGTTATAAGTATTGGTTTTCTTGCGTCAGCGGACGCATCATCTACAATTAAACACATGGATCATGATAGAAGTAACTCATGTCATATATTGAGGACTGTGAGCAGTGGGAAAGAGCGGGTACGGTTTCCCAACAGGGTTGCGCGATTTGGACGCAAAAACCTTTTCGTATTGTGGAAAGGTCAATGTTTATGAGCAATATAAAGTAGGATGACGGGTGAAGTTATCCGCGTCCTACTTCTAACGGAATGGAAAATTTCCGGAAAAAATCCGACGAATTGCCAAACAAAGAGCATACGGCGCCTGCAGGCGCTAGCCGGAGAATGTTTATCAAGACGCTTGGCGCAGGCGCGCTGATTGCTGCTGTCGTGGGAGCGGGAAAACAGGTCGCAGAAAATGATGGTGAGCGCATATTGGGTGAAACTATCAGCAGAGAACAAGAGGAAGTTGCACTAGCAAAGGCGCGCGAACGTCTGCGCAATGATTTTGGGATTGAGGTGGATTTTAGTCCGCTCCAGCCGCACGAAAAAGAAGAACATGGCCTTCAAGGAGAACGCGTGGAGTATGTCGTAGAAAAACGGCGTGTGTGCGAGGCGCTGCTTGATGCGTTTGCTTACTACCCACCAGTCATTTACAAAAAAGAAGCGTTTATTTCCATCGTGCGCGTGATGGATAGTCTAACGCTCGAGGGTGAGAGCGCGCGCGAACGTATCCAAGGCATTGCCGATGTTGAAGGCGTACTCCATCTTCAGCATATTGAACATGAGGGGGTCTTTCCTCTTGCGAGGCGCGGACCACTCGGACAGCTTGGACGGGAAAATCTCGACAAGGAGGAATTCATCCGCACTTTCCACCATGAACTTTTTCACGAACTTGACGATATTGATGACGCAGAATGGATAGAACAGACCCGAGGATCACTATCGGGAGACATTTCGGTTGCGCAACTTCCGTATTTATACAGAGAAGAGCTCGACAAAGTGGTAAAAAATCCGGCAATCTCGCCGGAAGAAAGGAGCGCGGCTCGATCTGAAAGCGTCAATAATTCACCAATAGGATTTGCCACCGACGATGGGCGAGATAACCCATGGGAGGACAAGGCGACGATCGCAGAATTCCTCTTGGGCGACCCCGGGCAGTTTGGCTCACCTGAATCAAGAGATCCGGTCCTGGCCAAAAAGATCAAGTTCGTTGAAAAATTCTATTTCTTAAAGAGTCGCGGGATCATTGATGAAGGATATTGGGAAACTATCCGGCGGGCTAAAGGCAATTCAGAAATGGCGGCAAGATATCACAAGGAGCGTTCGCGGACACTCGCGCTTCTCTCCGATGAAGTCCTGCGCGATTATGTGAGGCAAGAAATCGGCGATCAACTCGACGATGTCGCACTCAAAAGTTGGCGGGAGGATATTATGCTTGGCATTCCACAAGCAGCACAATGACGACCGCAGGTTTCGCCGACTGTTTTACCGGTTAAAAACAAAAGCGCCCGGTGAAGGGCGCTTTTGTGTAGGCGAGTCGCTTACGCGACGCGGCTGACCTTGACCGCGTTCGGGCCTTTCGGGCTCTCTGCGACTTCAAAGCTAACCGTGTCACCTTCGCGAAGTTCGTCAAAGCTGACGCCGACGAGCTCGTTGGAGTGGAAAAAGAGATCCTTTTCCTGTCCTTCTCGCTTGATGAACCCGAATCCCTTATCGGTGAGACGGGCGATAGTTCCTGTTTGCATTGCAATTGGAATTTTGTTGGTAAGCGCATCCGTTTTTGGCGGAAGATCAAAAACAGTGTGCTGGAGTGGTAGGTCGATCCCTAATCCTCTGGATCAGCCCTGAATTGATTCGATGAGAGTATCATATTGATATTGCTTGTCAAGCAATTAGAAATGCTGCTCTTTAGAGCTTTCCTGGTTCAAAGAATGGGATATGATATTGATATGGGTTATGTGATCGCGATTACCGTTCTCGTTATCGTTCTTGCGAGCATTCGGCAGATCAATCAGTATCAGCGGGGAGTGAAATTCACGCTCGGAAAATATACGGGAATCATGGAGCCGGGCTGGCGGCTTGTCATTCCCATTTTCCAGTCGTACCAGCGCGTGGATATTCGCGTGAAAGCCGTGGATGTGCCTGATCAGAACGCGATCACGCGCGACAACGTGTCAGTTACGGTGAACGCAGTCATTTACTACAAAGTTTCTTCCTCGGAAAAGGCGATTATCGAAGTGGAGAGTTTCTCGTACGCGATCTCGCAGTATGCGCAAACGACAATGCGCAATATCGTCGGTGAGGTAACGCTCGATGAACTTCTTGCTGGGCGCGAAAAGATCGCGGAACGAATCAGGGAAATTGTTGATAAAGAAACAGATGCGTGGGGACTTAAGGTAAATAATGTCGAGCTGAAAGATATCCGGTTGCCGGAAAATATGGAGCGCACTATCGCAAAGCAGGCCGAGGCGGAGCGCGAGAAGCGCGCCGTCATCATCAATTCGGAAGGGGAGCTTGCCGCTTCAAGAAATATGGCCGAAGCGGCGCGCGTTCTCAATGAAGTTCCCGGCGCGCTCCACCTGCGGACGCTGCAATCTATCAATGACCTCTCTTCCGATCAGTCGAACACGGTCATCTTTACTGTACCACTTGAAATCCTCAAAGCATTCGCCGGCGGTTTCGGAAGGAAATCAGCAGAATAGTCTACTTATCGACCCTCTGCCGCTTGCTCCAGTTCTGCGATTTCGATTTTTTTCATTTTGAGCATGGCTTTCATAGCGCGGCCCGCCTTTTCCTTATCCGGATCACTCAATAGCTTCAGAAGTATAGTCGGAACTATCTGCCACGAGAGTCCGAATTTGTCTTTCAGCCAGCCGCATTGTTCCGCGGCGGGGACGGCAGATAGTTTTTTCCAGAAGTAATCAACTTCATCCTGACCCTTGCAGTCTACGGAAAAAGATATGGCTTCGCTGAAAGTAAAATTGTGTTTATGTGCGCTGTCCATGATGCCGAATTCCTGCCCGAAAAGCTCAAAAGACGCATGCCTTATAGTGCCTTCTTTATCTCCCTCCTCACCTTTGCCGTATCGATCTATTTCCCCGATTTTCGAGCCAGGATCTTTGAACGTTGAAACATAAAAGCTCATCGCGTCTTCTGCCTGCCCAGCGACGGCTCCCACAAACATCAGGGTCGGCGTGATTTTTTGTTTTATCTCTTTTTCGCCGGCGAACATTATTTGCCAGGAGAGTCCATACTTATCTGCAAGCCACGTGTATCTTTTGCTGAAAGGGTATTCGCCGAGTTCCATTAATACGCTCCCACCCTCCGATAATTTTTTCCACAACGTATCGACTTCCTCTCTTGTATCGCAGGCGACGAGAAATGATATGGCGGGCGTGAATTTGAAAATCGGACCGCCATTTAAACCCACAAATTTTTGACCAGCGAGCTCGAATTCGATCGTCATCACCGAACCAGCGGGCCGACCCGATACTTTTGCCGCGTTTTCATCATAGCGAGTAGTGACTCCTACTCGCGAATTATCAAAAAGCGACGTATATAGATTTGCGGCTTCCTCTGCTTTGTCGTCAAACCAAAGAAACGGAGTGATTTTCTGTTTATCCTGAGCTTGTCGAAGGGCTGACATGTTTTGACTTACATTCCTTTCGGTTCAATCATGCCAACGCGATTGCCCACCATATAACAAGGAATAGGTTATAGGTTAGGAGGGCATGTGTGTGATCGATAAGACATCGATGTACCCGCCGGGAATCTGAAAGTGCGGATGGCCCTCGAACAATTTTGTAGCCGCATCATGCGAATCGGCTTCGACTATCGAGTATCCGGTCACCTCGTTTTTAGCGTCAGATACGCCGGATGAAGTCACCCTTTTTGTTTTACCCAGTGGCGCACCAATGTTTGCGATATTCTTTTTATTATCCTTCATCCACGTAGCCCATTCCTCCATGCCTTTTTTCATGTCTTCTGGCTTCGTGTCCTTCATCCACTTTCCTATTTCCGACAAGGGTGCCATATATAATACGAAAAATTTCGCCATACGCGTGTTTGATTATTGCTAATACAATTCAATCTTGACGACTCATCGTTAAGAAAGAGTGAAGATTCGTTTACACGATTGCTAAATAAGCAGAAAGCAGCAGCAATGCAGTAGCCCAGAATAACGTCCAGAACATCTGGTATCTACGACCTCGCCATTCCCAATTCGGCCAGTAGTATATTTTGCGACGTATAAAAAAGTCCTCCTTTTTGAACAGATAGATCAAATGAATCGAGAGATCATATAGGATCATTGCGAGTACGATATATAAAAGCGCTTCCGAATTCATAAACAAACTATAACAAAAAAGGACGCCGCCTTCGCGACGCTGCGAAGGCGGCGTCCACCGAACGGTAACTTAGACCTTTGGAATTGTAGAATAACTATGAAGATAACAGCTTGCCGGCAAGGAGGCCGAACGCGATCGCGATCCCTCCAATCGTAGCCATGCGCAGACCGCTCTTCATCAGGCTCGTGTGTGCGATGCGCGCTCCCACGATGCCGAGAATAAATAACGCCGCAACAGAAAAGATAATGGAGAATGACAACGCAGTGGCAACGGGCCACAGAAGATAGGGAAAGAGGGGAATGAACCCTGAAAAAAGATACGAGACGAACATTATCGAGCCGGAGATGAAATTGCTTCTCGTCGGCGCGTCAGCGCCGGTCGCGTATCCTTCTGCTGAAGCTTCGGAAAGGAAGCTGCCGGCTGCCATTGAAAACGCCTCGACGAAGATGAGTACAACGCCGGTGAGAAAAATCGTTTTCTCCGGCACATTCGCTATCGCGATACCGGAGAGGAGACCGACGGTCGAGACGAGACTATCCTCGACGCCGAAAATAAAATTCCTGAAATATGATATGAATGAAGGGCTCTTTTCCATATGATGGTTCAAATCGTACCATGTTCGTAAAAGCAAGCCGCTCTCCACGGCTCGCGTCGAGCGAGGGTTTGGGCCCGCGTCAGAAATTACGGATCGTTTTTCCATGGTCATCTACTCATAATTTGCTAAACTTTCTATATGAAATGGGTGGCGGTTCTAGCGGTAGTCGCAGTGTTTGCGGCAGGCTCCGTATATCTGCTGAGGAGTGAGAGCGGCAGTGCGCGCAACGACACTGCTGTCGTGGGAGAACAGCAGTCGACAGCCAATGTTCCCGTAGAGAGTGGGGAAAAAGTGACTACCGCGCTTCCGAGCGCGAAAATAATTACAGGTCTAGCGCATGAGGGGCAGACGTTCAACAACTGCTCGTCTGTGGGGCTTTTGATCGCGATGTCGCACTGGGGAATTAAGGACACGCAAAAAGATATCGCCGAAGCGACGCGTCCTTGGAACAATCCCAAAGGAGATAATGACGATAAATCCGTAACGCTTTTCGAGCTTGCGGATTATGCAAGGGCAAAGCATGGCCTCCTCGCATATGTGCGCCCGAATGGCAACCTCGAAACTCTCAAAAAATTTGTAGCTAATGATATTCCGGTCGTAACGCGAGCGCTGATGTATGAGGATCAAGATATTCCTCACTATCGGGTCGTGCACGGATATGATGACGCGACGCAGATGATCACGCAGACCGACAGCATCAACGGTCGCGACAAAACATTTTCATACGACAAGTGGCAAGTAATGTGGAAGGATTTCAATTATTCATATCTCATCGTCGTCCCGCCGGAGAAAAAAGAGCTTGTCGAGCGTCTCTTGCAAAAAGAAGTGAGTGAAAAAGTTGCTTGGGAGAATGCCAAAAGCCGAGCCGAAGAAGAGCTCGCGAAGGATCCGGACGATTACAAATGGAGATACAATCTTTTGACTGCCCTGTACTATCTGGGCGACTACGAGGGCACTGTGCGGGAATTCGAAAAAATCGATGACCGGCTAACGCGCCGCGCACTTTGGTATCAGATGGAGCCAATTGATGCGTACTTCCAGCTTGGAAACTATGATCGCGTGATCGGGCTTGCCGACAGCGTCATCAACGATCATAACAAGGCCGTCTCGGAACTGTATGTTTTGAAAGGGAAGATCTACCAAAGCCGGGGCGAGCTAGTGGCCGCACGCGCCGAATACGAGAAGGCAATTTACTATCACAAGCACCTCCAATCCGCTAAAGACGCTCTCGCGTCGGCGGGGTCTCAATGACTCCGACTAATGCGCCCGGAAAAATCGTAATGCGATTCTGCCTCTATTGCACCAGATCGCCGCACGCGACGTACACGTTAACTTCGTCGGGAGATTTATGGACATTGAGTGCGAGCGGAAGCTGACTAAGAATTACATCCAGGGAAACATCGAGTGTTGTTTCGGAAACACCGTTTACGGGGAAGACGAGCGGATATAGCACTCCTCCAATATTTGCGCAGGAACCTGTATGGATGTGCGCTGGCTGCGCCGTGCCTTCTGGCGCTCCTGAAAGTGCGAGCGTAACGATAGTCTTTCCGCCTGAGTCCGTAAGAGTAGCCGTGCCTGACTCGCCGGAATTATTTTGCGTGTTTAAGGCAACAGTGATCGAGCTCTGCTGCGGCTGTGGCTCGGCAGAATAATTGACGTACCAAATAATTCCTCCGACGACAATTACTGCAACGACGAGCCAGACAAAGATGTTTTTCATAATTATGTAGAGATTCTGGAAAAGTATTCACTAATAATCGGTATTAAACCTCATATTGGCTCCTCGGCTCGGATGCGAATGTGAGTACACATTCTCATCTCTCGCTCTACGTCGCCAATAAAGATATTCCAAAAGATATTCCTTAAGAATGAGCTTTTAATGAATTGCGATTGTATGCTAGGTCGGGGAGAAAGGGTAGAGACAGTCAATTTGGTATACTTATCCCCATGAACCACACATCTTCCGAGCGGGGGATGAGCTTACCTATCGCAGTGCTTGTTCTAGCTGCTGTCGTCGGAGTCGGCGCGATTATTTTCATATCACTTCCAAAGGGAGAGCCGGAAGAGAGCAGCTTGCGAGAAACGGATCCAGCAGTTTCCACACTTGCCGCATGCCAAGCCGGCTGCAGGGATCAGTATGGCGGAAGCGGCAGTTCCGGATTTGAGGCATGCATGCGCGGATGCGGTGCAGGGCCTGCGGCTGGTGCACGCGAAACAGAATCCACCTCGCCCGAAGCCGAATCGACACCTGCGCCTTCACAGACTCCGGCGTCGCCTAAACCGCAATCGCAACAGCAGCAGACTTCGCCAACTGCGTCTCCGACAACTCCACCGCCCGCTCCGCAGCCGACACCAACACCCGCTCCACAACCGCAGCCAGCTCCAAAAACCGTGGACGTTTCAATACGGGGTTTTACGTTCAATCCAGCCTCTGTCACGATTAATGCCGGCGATACGGTTGTATTCAAGAATTTTGACTCGGTCGGGCACACTGCAACGCAAAGCGGCGGATTCGATACCGGGCTCCTTGGGCAAGGCCAATCAAAGTCAATTACGTTCTCACAAAAGGGCACGTTCAACTATTACTGTATTCCGCATCCTTACATGACGGGAACGATTATTGTCGAGTAACTAACCTTGGTCAATTCCCGGCGACATTCTTGCCCGGCCGTGGCCTTGGAAGATTTTAGGCTATTGACAGTTTTCAGTTCAGCATCCAGATCGAGTAGTTCAAATACGAAGCGAAGCTTACCCAAAATATATAGGGCACCAAAAGCCACGCTGCCGGTTTAGAGATTTTCGCGAACGCGACGATTGTGACGAGAATAGCAAGCCAGAGGAACGCAATCTCAATCAATGCACCGCCAGGGCTATGCAGACCAAAAAAGATGACCGACCAGAGCGTGTTCAATATCAGTTGGCCGAGAAATATGCCGAGAGCAATTTTTACGTCCCTACGCTCCAGCCCCTTTCTCCAGATCAAAAAAGCCGCAATGCCCATAAGCGCGAAGAGGGTAGTCCACACAGTCGCGAAGAGCCACGATGGAGGATTGAGAGCCGGCTTAACTAGTGTTGCATACCACTCCAAACCCGAACTCGAGTCGCCTGTGGTGAGCGCAGTCGAACCAATGATACCGGCAAGTTCTGATACACCGATCGCAACTATCAATTTGAGAATATTTTTGAGACTCACGCACTCATTATAACCCTCATTCATTTGAGCAAATTATTAAATCCACGAGCCGTCACATTGCTACAAAACATACCTATAAACTCCAGTTTGTAGGTATGTTATTGAATGCGCTGGAACGATTTGAGAAAGCTGACGAACGTTTTTCCGTATGGCGATAGCGTGTGCTCTACGAATTTGCCGCGGTATTTTTTGTTCACGAGCCCTGCCTGATGCAGACGTCTCGTATGCTCACCCAGAGTTTTCTCGTTTGCTCCGATTGTTTCAACTATCTCCTCAAGGGTTATAGCTTCACGCGCAGCAACTAACAGTAATATCTCGATACGGTAGTGGTTTGCCATTCCCTTAAGATGCCGCTCCATCTGTTTTGCCGTTTTAATTTTGCTCATATTTACATTAACTGCATCATACAAACACATACTCACAAACTCAAGTTTATAGGGATGTTCATGTTATAGTTGGTGTGAACAAAAGTCTAAATCTTAGTGTACGCAACGCCAGTTCCTGTTTTGCCGATTTACACTATTCGGCCCTCTTTTTTTGAGCTCGGGGAGAGAGCGTGCGGCCGCCGTATTTTCGGATCGCTCGCTGGATTTTAGTTACGCAGTTACCCATGCGGTCAATTACATCGCTTTCGGTAAGCCGGATGACTGTCCAGCCGTTTCTCTGAAGAAAAGAATCTTTGATTTTGTCTTTATGTTTTTGCGTGGGAATCGTGTGCGCTTTATCGTTGTCGCATTCAATCGCGATTTTTCCTCCGCGGCACAGGATGGCAAAATCTAGATAGTATCTAACTTTCTTCCCACTCCGTTTGCCGGAAACGTAGTGCTGGGGCAGATTACCAGTTCTTGCTTTCCGCAGGGCGCTCGCCAAGAGTTCTTCCGTCGGCGGGACATCATACAGTTGCAGTACGTTCTTTGCGGCAAGCAGTCGGCGCAAAGTGGTGAAGCCGAACGAAACACGCCGCGCGGGGAATTTTCTGTTCCTGATTGGGGAGGAGAGCTTCTTTATTTCATTCACGCGAATCCAGCGGTACTCATTGCCCGCTCGTGGATGGTTTTGTTCATTGGGCAAAAAGTCGCGACGCCGCAGGCGGCGCGACTCGACGACGCGCGCATAGTATCGAATGCACCTTCCTAATTTGCCGAAAGTTGCCGGCTGATAGAACGCAATGTATTTGAAGGACCGCTTTGGCGACTGTGCAACCGGCATCCGATACCACCGCTCACCCTTAAGGATTGTAAGATCGCGTCTGCTTTTCAGAACTGCGACTAAAACGCTCTTTCCGCTTTCGCGCTCGCGCGCCATACATAGACTATAGCGCAGAAGAGGATGTCGAATATTAATGCGAAACTCCCGCCAAAGGCGGGAGTTTCGCTTGAGCAAATTGAGTCAGATTTTACTGCACCCAATTCTTATTGCACTCAATTCGCGCCGTATCCATTAGGTATCGCGTGTGCGAACCAAAAATGCCCCGGCCCGTAACTCGGATCACTGCCCTGATCCATCACAGTTTCAAACTGTCCCCAGATGCAGTAGCCGCCGTCAGGAAGCGGTGTGTAATCCGCGCCGCAATCCCCGATCCATTTTATCTTGTAGTGCCACACGGAACCCGATCCACCTTTCTTGCCATTCCACTCGTTGTCGGTCCATGCGCTCGAGTAAGGAGGGTTCGCCCATCCTTCCGCATTGCCACGATCCCAATCGCTCGTCCATTTCATCACGAGCTTGTCTGGCGAGTAGATACCAACACAGTTGGCAGCTTGTCCGCCTGCGAGACACCAGCTCGCGCCCGTTCCGTTGAAGATTCGCGCCGTGTCGTTGTAGCCGTATTGATCGAATCCGCCGGCCGCAAACGCGAACGAGGCCGTGAGAAGAATAGCGAGCACGCTCCCTCCCACTGCGACTCCGATGTTTGTCGATATCGTTTTTGTCATATGTACAAATTAATATTATAAAATTAACTAATAAGGTCTCGATAGTATACCCCATTAAAAAGAACGCCTGAAACGCAAGGAAAAAGAGGCCTAAAACAACGAACGGCACCTATGTAGGATGCCGCCCAAGCCTGATGGGGGCATTATATGGGCATTCTAATTCTCCTGCGCAGTAAACGTAGAATAGACGACAGAATAGCCCGTCAGCCAGCAGATACAATGCTACGATTTTCGATTGACGTCAATAATAGTGGTAATGTGCGCACACATATAGCGCAATCCGGTACAGTCCGGAAATGCCAGTACATATGGCAAAACAATTAAAGAGGAGCGGTCGAACAGCTCATATAGCCTGCATCCATGTTTTAGGCAAGGACATTTACGTCATTATTTCTTTAGTATTGTATTTCGAACTGCGGGAGACTTATGCACTGTGTACCTTAGCAGGCAGACGTAACCATTGATACGCTTGCAGTAGAGTCGAACCTGAAGATGGCGTGAAGAAGAGAAGCGCCTATAATATACATAAGAGGAATCGTAGTCGTGCTCTTTAATTTTTCTGGTTGAGAGGGCGAGTGTAGACGCCTGCGTCCCACAAGCAGGACCCCCCTATCCCTCCCTCCCAGCCCGAAACGCTGGCTGTGTTCTTTGCCTGATCTTTGAAAAGGTCGCATTGATCGCCAGAGTTTCGTGTTGTACACACGCACGTAGGAGATTTTCAATTTTTTTTAGACGGAGGCTACTATCATGCCCACCAACACGAACAACTGCCCTTACCGCAGTACTTGTGGGTGGCAGGCGAGTGGGGAGGGACGATTCTTGCGTTCCTTTCGGTTTCGGTGCGACGAGAAGTGTCGTCCGCCAGTCATATCGACGGACATCTGGGAGCGCGGGCTCGAGACGGCCGCAGCTCATTTCCAGGCGGTGTTCGGGAGACTTCCAGATGCGACGTAAACACGAGGAGGACACACGGGGAGGACGCTTGTTGTCCTCCTCTTGCTTTGCAGAATTGGGGTCACAGAATTGGGGTCAGGCACAATTAAATCGATAAAGTTATGTTGTAATTTATCAAGTTCCGGGGAGTGGGACTCGACGCCGCATAAATGCGGCACGTAGATTTCGTCACCACGCAAGCGTGAACAAAATCTTTAGCCCTCGGTTCTCAACGTTCTCCGTTCACTGGAGGGTCGCTGTTCTTCGGCACGATTCCGTCCGACTTCCTTCACATCTTTCAAAGCGCGAGGCGCAATGCGAAAGGCGCGATAAGATCGTCAACGTTGCGCCGAAATCGAGAAAGTTCCTGCGAGGCGTGCGCATAGAGAAGACCGCGCAACATAAGGAGGCCCTCCTCATAGGCCTCGGGATGATTTTCTTTCTCTAACCGCGAGAGAGTCTTCCATGCGCGCTCTCGCGAGGCTTCGTAGTTCTTTATGTTGCCAGACTCCAAAGCCAGCGCGCATCGGATGATGTCCGCGCCGAGATTTGCGAAATAAAATGAAGCGCGGTCAGGTGTCATACGAATAGTTCCGGTATGATCTGCGCGATAAGCACGCGGATCTTCCTGCGAAGCTCTTGGTCTTGTATTTCCATGCTTCTGTTTCCTTGCTGAGGCCGAATATTTATAAGAGACACGTATTTGACGGCTTCATCACCTCGCTCATCGACGTGGATATTAAATCCCCAGATATTTTCTTGCGCAGATCCTTCCGAAAGAAGCGCGGCATTGGCGTCCATATGCCATTCTCCTCCAAGAGCGATGATCTCGCGCTCGATGTCGACGGCACCTTTTATCATGTCCTGATATATCTCCTCCGCGAGCGAGCGCACTTCCTCAAGCGATACGGGATCCTTTATGATTTTAATATTCATTCCTAATATCGTAACACCCCCGGCTCGTTTGCATGATTTCGCTCGCCCTATTTCGAGCGAGAGTCGACTTGCGTTGTCCTATTTGGCTCCGCACCGTTGGGTTTGTTCGAACGTGGACGCACAGAATTACGCTAATTATTACGTGCCTGACCTGCTTGATTAACCAGTAGGATTTGCTACCGTAAAAGCATAGAAGTCTATTGATAAATTACACAATAAAAACTCATTCATGAAACAAATAATTGTTTCGGTTGTCGCCCTTTTTGTCATTGCGGGCATCGTGACTTTCGCTATTCCTGCTCTGACACTAGCGGTCGCAGAGGGGCAAGGCAGTGATAATTTGACGCGTGTACTCATTGCTTTTGATAAACCAGTTGGCCCGAGCGAGCAAGCAATTGTGCGTACCCATGGCGGCAAGATTAAATACAGCTATTCAATTGTTAATGCTATCGCCGCCACACTCCCTTCTCAAGCGATTGAAGGGTTGTCTCACAATCCACATGTCGTGTCCGTTGAACTTGACGATACAGTATTCGCTACCGACATCGAACTCGATAATTCATGGGGTGTGAAGCATATCGGTGCAGGGACAGTACACACTGGTTCAGTGCAGACTGGTTCAGCAAACAAAGGCGCTGGAGTAAAAATCGGCATCATAGATTCGGGAGTTAACTATAATCACCCCGATCTCAACGCTAACTACCGCGGCGGCTATGATTTTTACTACTATGATAATGACCCGATGGATGTGTATGGGCATGGGACGCATGTTGCCGGTACCGCTTGTGCGGAAGATAACGACAATGGCACGAAGGATAAAAAGGGCAAGCCGCTCTACGGCGTTGTAGGCGTTGCGCCGAATTGCGACCTCTATGCGCTCCGCGTTTTGAGTGACAGTGGCGTTGGCTACTGGAGCGATATTATCGCCGCGGTTGATTGGTCAACAGGTGGATTGATTTACCTTCCCGGCTATTGGGACGAGCCGGTCGGTGCTCCAGAAGAACCGATACAGGGAGTCAAAATGGACGTCATTAACCTATCGCTTGGGAAAGATACATATCCGGGCACCATCGTAGAACAAGCATTTACTAACGCCGAAGCAAGCGGCGTCGTGATCGTTGCGGCGGCAGGAAATTCAGGAAATACCGCAGGCACTGGAGACAATGTTATTTATCCGGCAAAATTCGCTTCGGTGATCGCCGTTGCCGCTACCGATTCTGCTGATAAACGCGCAAGCTTCTCAAGCACCGGTCCCAAGGTGGAACTTGCGGCACCGGGAGTGTCTGTCTATTCAACGTGGAATGATAAAACGAGCTATGCTAATCCACAACCGAAATGTAACCGTTCAGATAGCGGTTGCTACAAATACGGCTCCGGCACTTCAATGGCCTCGCCTCACGTGGCGGGTGTTGCGGCCCTGATCATTGCGAGTGGTTTAGTCTCGGATACTAATGGCACTAATGGGATATACGATGAAGTACGTGCGAGGTTGAACGCAACCGCGACTGATATGGGAACCAACGGAAGAGATGCGCAGTATGGTTATGGCCTCGTGAACGCTATTGCCGCAGTGCAACAGTAATAAGTTCGAGCCTCACCAAGGATACGCAAAAAGAGCCCTATTTTATAGGTCTCTTTTTGCCGGCTCTGGTCATTGGGCGCGTTTGTTTATCCTGAGCACGTCGAAGGGGAACAGAAGTTCTATGCGGTTGATTGGAAAAGTTTAGAGAGGGAACTTAATTTTGGCAAGGTATAAAAGCAAACCGTTCTGGAACGGCTTACGTTGGGGATGGTAATTGGTGGAAATGAGCAGACGCGGGATGGTCAATTGATACCGATCCGTTTACGTCTCTTGTTTTTCAGTATTTCGTACCCTCCAATAATCCAAGGCGGAATGGTGAGAAAGAATACTAAATCCTCAATCGGCACTCCTGCGATTGCTAGACCTACAGTTTGTGAATCGCTGGTACCATAGATCCATAGTCCGTTTTGTATTCCGATGTAGTCGCTTATGAATGCGACTACAAAAATTATTGCTGTGGTAACAGTGAACGCCTGCCAATCCAAATAGTCTTTTGCGAAATATAACACTATAGCCGAAGGTAGAATGCCGAAGAAAAACACCAAGAGGAAGTAGCCCATACCTGAATTGTAACAGAAAGAATTCACATTTGGCTCCGGGGGTGGGATTCGAACCCACAACTTACACGTTAACAGCGTGCCACTCTACCGTTGAGTTACCCCGGAATATTGTTTCTAGGGCAAATTGAGCCCCGACGATTCGTTTTTTGAATGTCGAGGTCCCGACCGTAGCGTCGGGATTACCCCAGAATGTGTTAGGGGAGTATATCGGCAAACAGTTTGTATGAAAAGGATATTGTGAATATACTGAAACTGTAGTTCTGTATGATCAAATACGTAATCGGCATTGTTGTAGTAATCGTCATCGTTGCGGGCGGATATTATGTGTGGCGAGAAACGGTACGTCTCGCGATTCCTACCCAGACGGTTCCTACAGTTACCGAACCTGCGATGAGTACGTACGCGACATCTACTTTCTCTATTAAGTACCCGTCTGCGTATACCGTTAATGATTCATACGCATATGATCAATTCGGGTCGCAGAAGCTCATTCACGGCGTGAAGTTCACCATTCCGGAGGAAATGGCGACGGGCACGAATTTGGCGGTTGATACCGGAATTTCCCTTGAAAGCTTGCCGCGTGCAAGAAATTGCACGGGCGATATTTATCTGACGGCAAATGTGCGGGCGGAGAAAATTACCGAGAATGGCACAGACTTTTCTTTTGCCACATCTAGCGGCGCAGCCGCAGGCAATCTTTATGAAGAATTTGTCTATGCTCTTAGCACCAGCTCGCCCTGCACGGCGGTGCGCTACTTCATCCACTCCGGCAACATCGGCAATTACCCTCAGGCAGGTGAGCCGGGAGCTGTCCGAGAATTCGATAGGGAAGCGCTCATCGCGGAATTCGACAAAATCCGTCTCTCGCTCATCTTGAACCGCTAGCGAAAAAAATTATTGAGTGATATGGAAAAATTGCCGAACGTTTTCCGAGCTCGCAGTCATCCACAACGACCAGAAAATAAAGAGCCGATTAGAGCGATGGCTGCGCTTCTTGAAGGCAAGAAAATAAGGATTACGTTTACCGCTGAACTATACAAGCACGACGTCATTGAAGGAGTATGTAAAACCGTAACTGCACTTCAGCCCGATTCTCGTGGCGATCCCACACGGTTCGCGTTGAGCTTTAAAATAGGAAATGGATTATATGTGTTTGATGTATCGACTCAAGACGGTATAACGGCAGATTCCATCGAGGGATCGTATCAACCCGGCGGACGTTACAAGATACAGGTATTAAACTGATCTGCAGCAACATGACGAGACTTAGCAACGCGACTCTCCTAGTAATCGATTTTCAGAATGACTTTGTAGCGCCCGGCGGTGTCGTTGAAATCAAAGAAATACGACGCAATCTCGGTGATTACGCAAAGTTTATCGATACATGCCGCGCAGCAGGCGTTTTAGTAATTTATACGCGACATAATTACACTCCCGAAAATAATCCGATTGAGAAAAAGCTGTTCCCTCAACTTGAAAACGATGGACTTCGTCCGGGTAGTACGGGCTGGGAAATTTATGATGTCATTACACCCAAGGGCGGCGACACAATTGTTGATAAGACGCGATACGATGCTTTCTTCAAAACTAATCTGAAAGAAATTCTAGATGACCACGATATAAAAACAGTTATCATTACTGGAACAATGACCGACGTGTGCTGTGAATCGACTGCACGCACTGCAATGCATTATGATTACGATGTCATATTTTGTTCGGACATGACTTACTGCGCCGATCCGGTGAGTCACGATAACACTCTTAAAGTTATATCGTCTCACTTTGGGAAGGTGATGTCATCCAATGCAATCGTGAAAGAATTTCAAAATGTTACGCCAAAGTCTTCCAATCGAAAGGGCTAAGTCGCAGTACAGCCGGCAAGAAGAGTGACTATTGCTAACAGTAAGAATTAGTCATGGCTACCATCAAAAAGAAAATATGGCCAGAGTATTTTGGCGCGGTCGTCTCTGGCAAAAAGAAATACGAATTAAGACTTAATGATTTTGAGGTCAATGAGGGCGATATCTTGGTTTTGGAAGAATGGGATCCCGAAACAAAACAGTATACCGGCAGAAATGTTGAGAAAAGGGTTACCTACGTCGGCAAATTCAAGATCGATCAATTATTTTGGCCGGAAGAAGAAATTAAAGCTAAAGGCATACAAATTATCTCGATAGAATAAATTATTATGGCGCTCGACTCAATGGGAAAAAAATCGAACAGGTCCGGGCGCGAGGCCCAGACCTGTTTTGTTGCTTCGGCGCTCACGCGGGCCGCATAAGCGTTTGGCAAATGCAATGGATGACTTCCCGCTCGCCTTGATTGGTAAGCATCATTCTTTTTCTTGCAGGATCGACGATCCTCGAGCAATTGCGGCACGCGCCGTCAAAGGGCGTTTGTAGAAGGTGGTAAGGCGCGTTCAATACATCGAGATGGTGCGGTGCGTTCATTGCTATAACCTCCCGCGGAACTCAAAATTGTCCGCTCTGCCGCAAAAGTAGCATACATTCATCTGTATTTCACCCTTTCGAGCCGACAATTAAAACAATGCCAATAAGGGCACTGATACTACTCGGCACGCTTAAAAAGAATGAGCCGTCGAATACGGAAGTCTTATCGGAATTTCTGCTTGAGAAACTGCGAGCGAAAAATGTCTCGTGCGAATTGATAAAGCTCGTGAATTGCAAAATCCTGCCGGGGACGTATTCCGACATGGGGCAAGGGGACGAATGGCCGAGCATTCTTGAAAAAATTCTTGCGGCGGAAATCATAATTTTCGCGACCCCAATCTGGTGGAATTCTCCGTCATCTGAAATCCAGCGAGTCATCGAGCGGCTCGACGAAATTCATGATGAGATTCTCGAAGGGAAAAAATCTAAAATGGCAGGCAAAGTGGGCGGTGTAGTCATTACGGGCGATCCAGATGGCGCGCAATCGGTGATAGGAACGGTCGGGAATTTCTTCAATTTTATAGGGATGGTGCTGCCGCCCTATGCGACGCTCTCCGTGCTGTCGGCTCTACAGAGGAAAGACGTGGAGACGAGCCGCGAAAAACTTCTCGAGCTCTATCGGAAAGACTACGCACAAGCGGCGGATACAATGGTTGAGCAGTTAATGTTGCACGCTGGCCGCGCGGTATAATATGCGCGTGAGAAATGCATATGCACTATTAGGAGTTCTGTTTCTTATCCTGATCATCGGCTCATCGTATGCCTTTAACCGAGGATTCATAAAAACCGAAGATACTGAAAACATTATTAGTAATTCGCAATCACAACCTATGGCATCAACAACACTCTCACTTACCAGTTCTGTATTTGAGCATAATGGAAAAATTCCTTCCAAGTACACATGCGACGGCGATCGCTCTATCAATCCGCCGCTTGAAATTGCAGGCGCTCCCGAAGGAACGAAAACGCTCGCGCTTATTATGGATGATCCAGATGTTCCCAAGGTAAAACGCCCTTCCGGCGTCTTCGATCATTGGGTTGTATTTAATATGATGCCTCCGCCGGAAGGGGGGACGCTAGAGATTTTTGAGGGCGGCCCGATACCAGGAATGCAAGGCGCGAATACCGCTGGCACAAACGTATACACAGGACCGTGCCCTCCGCCGGAGTACGAGCCGAGCGAGCATCGTTATGTGTTCAAACTCTACGCACTTGATTCTGAACTTGATCTCGACAAAAACGCCACGAAAGACGACGTGCTAGCAGCGATGAACGGCAGAATCCTTGAAAGTGCTGAACTCATCGGAAGATACAAGCGCATATAGCCGATGAAATATATCTTGTACGTCAGAGCAGAATGTCCGTACGTCACGAAGGTGAAAATTTTCGCTGAGCCGCTCGGTCTAGAGTTTGACGAGCGCGACATTTCCGATCCAGCCGTGGCCGACGAGTTGATCGAGCGGGGAGGGAAACGCCAAGTGCCGTATCTCGTAGACGTAGAGAACGTAGTTGAGATGTATGAATCAGAGGACATCATCGAATATCTCAAGCAGCATGCTGGCTCATGATGATCGTACGAGTCAAAGTAAAAACCGGAGTGCGCAGAGAGAAGTTTCTTCAGATTGCGGAGAATGCATTCGAGGTGCAGGTGCGCGAGAAACCCGAGAGAGGCGCCGCGAACGATCGAGTGCGTGCACTCGTTGCCGGATATTTCAGCGTGCCGCTGAAAAACGTGCGGATTGTCTCCGGGCACCATGCAACAAGTAAGTTGCTGAAGGTGATACAATAATCAGTGTAATTTGCTAAAAAACTATAAACTAAAAACTATTCCCATGGACATCCGCATCAAGACGACAAATTACACGATGACGCCGGAGGTTTCCGACTACCTAGACCAGCGCCTACAGGCGATTTCGAAGCTTATCTATGAGGATGAGGAATTAGCGCGGTGCGAAGTGGAGGTGGGGCGTGCGGCAGGGCACCCGGAGCGAGGCAATATATGGAGGGCAGAGCTCAACCTCGCATATAAGGGGTATCACCTGCGCGCGGAAGCGACGGCAGAAACCGTGAACGCCGCCATCGATGAAGTCAAAGACGACATTACGAGTCAACTGCGACGCGGCAAGCGGTTGCACATCCGCCTTGCGCGCCGCGGTGGCGCGCTCCTCAAGCGTCTCATTCGCCGGGAATAGTGGAGGAGGGATGCGAGAACTGCTTTGTACAAGCCATTTTGTATCGGACATCATAAAGGACATAAAGGACAGGGTGGCTCCTGATTCTATTGCGGCACTAGACGGAAGGGCTTTTGCGCGCGACTACTCTACCGGACTGCAGTTTTCACTCTGCGTCAATTGTGCGCCGCATTATTGCTTGCATACTTAGGCTAGAGCTTATTCGTTAAAGCACATAGCGTATGACGTTGATTCGAACGGCCGTACGCGCAGGAAGCATAGTCATCCTCGCTCTTCTTGCGCTCGGCGTTTTCCAGGGAAACCAGCGTCTCGCGTTTGCAGAAATACAAGATCCCTCCGATCTTGCGTCTAAAATAATTTGTAAAGTCTACGGCGATCTGAATGCGGTCGGCAGTCCGCTGCCGCACCTTAATGCAGGCGATTGCCCGGCACCTCCTCCGGTACCTCAATGCGCGGATGGAATTGATAATGATGGCGATGGCCTTATAGATAATGCCGATCCGGGTTGTTCTGGATCGGACGACAATGATGAGACGAATTCCTCCGTCCCTGCGCAGTGCGCGGATGGGACAGATAACGATTCGGATGGTTTCTCAGATACAAATGATCCGAATTGCCACACGGACGGGAATCCTCTCAATGCGTCCTCGTATGACCCGACCCGCAGTGAATCGGGATCTCTCCCTGTCTGTTGGAATAATTTGGACGACGACGGAGACGGGTTAAAGGATTTTCCGGCCGATCTCGGCTGTTCATCGCCGCTCGATGCTGACGAGTCAAACACCGCGCTTCCCGGGGCTGAAAATACGCTCGCGCTCTGTTCCGATGAAATAGATAACGACGCGGATGGCGCTATAGATCTTGCCGATCCTGATTGTGGGAGCTTCCAAGCAAAACTGGTCGTGGTGAAGATAGTTATCAACGACAATGCTGGCACGAGCACCGTATCGAGTTTTTCTCTCCATATAGCAACAACATCTCCGGGCATGGCGGAAACTATTGGGGTCGCCTCCGGCGCAACGACGACAGTCTCGATCGGTACATGGACAGTAGGCGAGATCCAGAAGTCTGGTTACGCAGCCACATTTGGCGGTGATTGCAATGCGAGCGGCCAGGTGACGCTTGCGACGGGCGAGACAAAAACATGCACCATCACCAACAATGACATTGCGCCTGCGGCGATGCTCGCCTGCGCGGATGGAATTGATAATGATGGCGACGGTCTTATAGACAGCGCGGATCCGGGTTGTTCGGACTCTTCGGACAATGACGAGGCAAATATTGCAAACGGAGATGAGTCCGAAGAAGATTCAACGGAAACAACGGCGGGATCTGGTGGCAACGGAGGAGGTGGCGGCGGAGGATCTGGCGGGAACGGGCCCGTCACCGGTTCCTTTGGCCTCGTTGATGGAAGTGCTGGCGGTGTCGTGCTTGGGGCTTCCACAACGACCGCACTCTCCGTAGCTACTTCCACGGTGACGGACATCAATGAATCATGCAATCGCTTTCTCACCGCGTTTATACGGTCGGGGAGGAAGAACGACGAGACGCAGGTTCGCCGCCTTCAGACCATACTTCGTGATTACGAGGGCGCAACAATAGAGGTAAATGGCGTGTATGACGCGGCGACGCTCGCGGCAGTGCACGCATTCCAGAGCAAATACGCATCAGAAATTCTCACGCCATGGGGGATCGAGGAATCAACCGGCTTCGTGTACCTCACGACGCGCAAGAAGATAAATGAGATTTACTGTCGCAGCCTGGTGCAATTTCCCCTCACCGACACGGAACGCCAGATAATAGAGAAAACGCGCTCGACAATCACGGTGACGACGGACTCTTCGAAACCAAATCCAACTGTGAAGCTATCGCCCGCCACTACGCTGAAAGGGGAGGATGGATCGGCGAAGGCGACGTCCTCACAAGGGGCCGGAACGATGCCGGACGAGGGAAGAGCGAATTTTTGGACACGTATTCTGGAGGCAATCAGGGGAAAAACTCAGAGGTAGGTTCTCTGTGTTTCCTCAGAGGTCGGTTCTCGGGGATTTACTGTGCTAGGATTTGCACATGTTGCGCAAGACGCCGCTTTTTTCCGGCGAGACGTATCATATTTACAATAGAGGAGCGCACAAATTTGCTACCTTCACGGATGAATCCGACTATTGGCGCTTTTCCGCGCTTCTCCATCTTGCAAATCACACGGGCCCCGTACTGCTGGGCGAGTTGCTTGAAAGAAAAAAACACAGAGGTCGGTTCTCGGGGGAGATTTTTACAGAACACGCCGATAAGGCGCTCGTTGCTGTACTCGCATACGCCCTGATGCCGAATCATTTTCATCTTGTGATCAGGCAGAAAATGGACAACGGAATCACAAAGTTTATGCAAAAAGTGACAGTTTCTTATTCGATGTACTTCAATACGAAATACGAACACAGCGGGGTTCTCTTTCAAGGGCGATTTATGAGCAGTCACTTGGGTACTGATCCCTACTTCAAGTGGATTTTTCCGTATGTACATCTCAACCCCGTATCGCTCGTAGAATCAGACTGGCGGGAAAAAGGAATCACTGATTCTGCGCGCGCAAAAAAATTCCTCCGGAACTATAGATACTCAAGTTACTACGACTATTACGTCGGCGATCGATCCGAGCGCGCGATACTCGCATATGATGAAGCAGTCGATCTTCTCGACAGAGAGGACGATATTCAGCGCATGCTGGTGGCGTATGGGAAAGGGAAGGCGATCTATTCTGATTTCGCCGCATAACAAAAAACCCAGAGGTAGGTTCTCCGGAGTAAAAAACTCAGAGGTAGGTTCTCGGGGATTTCGGGGATTTTGTCCGTTATTGACAAGGGTGAAGTGTTGTATAAGATTCCGCCGGAGCTGGAACTTCACGTAGGGGTTTCAGAGCGGATCCGAGACCGACAGCTTTTTGCTGGTTTCCCTAGGCCTTGGGTCCGCTCTGAAACCCCTTTTCTCATGCACATAAGTATACATTAGATAGCGACGTAGCAGATGCAGAATGCTTACTACCTCCTTCATTTGTGCGCTGTTCACACCTTTTCCACAGTCTATTCAGGAATCAATAAACATCGTGAGCGCTTTTCCCTGCGGTGCTCTTAGAGTAGAGAAATACGGGGTAATCTCGCGTGCTCTCCTATTTCAGCTGAACTTCATATAAACATTGTACGGTACTTGACGTGTATGTGCGCACTGTGTCGTATTCACTGAAATAAGCAAAATGTTGTTGACCTTCGGTGCATTGCATACATAATACTCGCAACGTTGCGCGTGCGTCTCTCATCGAGCGTTCGAGTAGCGAAAGGGAAACCAGCGACATCTCACATGATCGCTGTAGAAAGAACATCTAAAGGACAAGAGCAATGGAGGCGGAGCACTCGCGATGCGGGTGGTCCGTTTTTTTATTTTCGTATCGGACACACACGTCCTAAGGGAAAAACTCAGAGGTCGGTTCTCGGGGATTTTGTGGAGAGCACGGCACGATTCGCTTGAGAGAAGCGAGTCGTGCCGTGAACTGCACGCCGGCTGCCGCAGCAGCGGGGGAGTTCACAGAAGGTCGATACCCTGTAATTACTCAATGCACAATTCCTAATCGTGCACATGAGTGGTTGCGGATTATCCATTATAAAAAATAAAATAAAACATTATGACAAACAGTAAAACTCTGAATTTCAGCGTAGCTGCCGCAGTGGCAGTTGCGATGGCACTTGCACTTCTCGCGTTTGCCACAACGGCATCCGCGGCAGTGAACTCAAGCTCCATAACGATTACAACCACGAACCGCGGCACGATCGACAACTACACCTCGGCTCGCTCGCACACGGGCAACAACACGGCGGAAGGCAGTGTTGGCGGTGTTGGTGGGCAAGGCGGCGATGTTACATCGGATGGTGACAACAACAACGGTGGCGCTACGACCGGCAATGGCGGCAACGGCGGCGACGGCGGCGCTGGAGGCCTCGTTGACACGGGCGACGCGACGGCAGAAGCCGGCACGGAGAACGATCTCAACACAAGTGACGTTGAGGTTGATCTCACGACAGCAGGCGGTGATGTGAATAGCACGTCTGTTGATGTCGTAACTGACAACACGCAGACTGGCTGCGACTGTCCTAACAACATCGACAATCGCACAAAGGCCCGCGCATACAGCGGAGACAATGATGCTAAGGGCAGCACAGGCGGCGATGGCGAAAGGGGCGGCGCTATTTCTGGCGGCCAAGGTGACTTCAACAACGGCGGCGCAGGGACTGGCGACGGCGGCGACGGTGGCAATGGCGAGTTGGGCGGCACGGTATTTACCGGCAATGCAAGCTCGACATCTGCGACGCTTAACTTGCTGAACACGGTTATTCTTCGTGTTCGCATCTAATCTCTAGAGACTCGCTCTAGTCATTAGAGTTCTTTGAGGGTCGGGTATCCAGCTCCACTTTTGCACGTTGAGTGTCGGTGTATAACGCTCTACCGAACGCATGCGCTCGGTTGGGAGGCACTGATGTTTGGAATGCAAAAGTGGAGCTGGACCCCGCCCTCCGGACAGCCCTTCTCAGGGAAGGAAGTTTGTCCGGAGGGAACTCCATTCGTTAAAAACTTAAAACGAAACCAGCTATGAATAGATCACTATCTCTTGCAGCACGGGTAGCGATAGTCGGAGCAGTCTTGGCGATTCTCTCTATTGCCGTGTACGCACTTGCAATGAACGCGTACGGAGACGCGTCTGCGTATGCAGACGCGCGAGAGGACGCGGCGCGCGATCGCGGGACGACGGGGCGCACTATCGAACCAACCCCTACACCTCCGCCGCCGACCCCCGCGCCGGCGCCGAAGCCGGATCCAAAAAAAGGCGGTATTTCAAATTCAACGAGCGGCACCGCCGATTCCGGTGGCAACGAAGGCGGCAACGTGACGACGGGGGATGAGCATGTCGAAGTCGTCGTCGTGAACATTGGGCCTACGAACAATCCGCCTCCACCGGAAGAGGATGATGAAGAGAGTTCTCCACCTGTTGCCCCGGAGCCGCAGTGCGACAGACGCTCGCCCGAAGGATGCTCGCAGGATCCGGGCCGCGCTCGATAGTAAAATAAAGCGGCTTACTAACTAATCTTAGGAAACCAGCATTATGAAAAAAGTATTTTCGATCGGATTTACCGGAGCGCTCATTGCTCTTGGTGTATTCGTGTTCACTGCGCATTTAGCAATTGCTGCGCATCCGGCCGGGCCCGCCGGCTATTGGGCGCTTGACGAAGGGGCCGGTACTGTCGCAACAGATTCGAGTGGGCATAGCAATGACGGCGCAATAAACGGCGCAGTGTACGCCGGCTCTGGTGCGCCCGTGCCGGGAAGCGCAGATGCATTGTCTTTTGACGGCGTCGACGACTACGTGCAGGTCTCTGATAACGCTGAACTAGATATCTCAACCGCGATTACCGTCGCGGGTTGGATTAGGCTCGATTCATTCACTCAACAGGCAACAGTCGCAGGCAAGTGGCGCGACATAAGCGCGGCTAACGAGCGCGGCTACTTACTCGTTGTTGCCACCGATGGAACTCCGCGTTTTTACATTTCTACCACCGGAGCCGATTTCGCTGTTGCTACTGGCGCAGCTCTGTCGATCGGAGTTTGGCATCATTTACTTGGCACGTATGACGGCACGACTGTTAATCTCTACGTCGATGGAACACTCGTAGCATCCACACTCCAGGTAGGTGCCATATTCTTAAATGATGAGCCGCTGCTGATAGGCGCAAATGACGGTTTTGGCGGCTCTAGTCGGAAGTTCACTGACGGAACAATCGACGAAGTCCAAATCTATAATCGAGTTCTTACGTCCGATGAAATTGAAATTCTCTCGAACGCGGGCGACACGCTTTTTGTAGATGATGACGGACAGATCGGATTCGGCTCAATAGATTGCGATGGCGTCGGAGTAGGCGCGTACACAGTCATTCAGGACGCGGTGGACGCCGCGAGCTCGGGAGACACGGTTCAGGTATGTCCGGGAATTTACGACGAGCAAGTAGTCATTGATGCAAAAAATATTACGCTCCAAGGTGCGGGTGATACCACCATTGTGAAGCCAACATCTGCGAGCGTGCTCACATCGCTCTACACCACGGGCACGCAGGCGGGCGCGTTTTTCAATGGCATCGTCATCGCGAGCATCATTGACGTGAGAAATGCCGGAGCCGCGGGCGTCACGGTTCGCGATATCAAGGTAGATGGAGAATTGATAACGTCTCTGCCAGCCGGAGCCGGACACGTCTCGGGCCTTACGTTCGGAGAAACGGGCGGTCTCGTTGACAACGTAACCGTAGAAGACACGAATCAAGTTAGCCCTACGACGGTGAGGACGTACGCGATGTGGTTCGATGCCGTCGGCGGCACTTCCGTTTCAGTAGACGTGACCGACTCAACAGCACGGCTCTACGGCAGGAATGGAATCAATGCTCGCGGCGCGAGCATCACGATCGACATAGACAACAACACCATCATCGGTCCGGGCATGGTTGGCCCCGATCAGGTTCCGAATGGCGTGTTACTGATTGCAGAAGCGGGCGGAACAGTCACTGACAATACGATAAGCGAAAATCACTACACGGGAGCCACGTTCTTGGGCTCGGGAGTGCTGCTTTTCCAGGCGCGCGACGGGATAGTCGTTTCCGGCAACGAGATATTCGACACTGACGACGCGGTCATCATCAATGCGACCGACCTTGCATCGGTGGAGAACAACGATCTCCACAACAATGTGAAGGGTGTACGCATCGAGGCGGGCAGCGCGGGCAGCAACACCGTTACTAAAAACCTCATCACGGACAATACATTTGTGGGGATCGAAGTGAGTGATACAGCGGGCGCGGCGAATGTGGCATTGCGCAACGCGATAACCGGAAACGCGACGGGTGTCAGCAATCTGAACGTCTCCAGCTTTGATGCCACTTGCAACTGGTGGGGAGATGTCAGTGGACCGAGCGGAGATGGTCCGGGAACAGGTGATTCGGTGAGTGCCAACGCACCTTTTCAACCGTGGCTCACGACATCCGACCTTGTGAACGGCCCGTGCGATGGCCCGCTTACGACGCTCACTCTCGTGAAGACAGTCGTGAACGACAACGGAGGCACGGCAACGACGACCGACTTCGCGCTCTTTATTGACGGCTTTCCAGCCGCGAGCGGGGTTGCCTCAACAACATCTCCCGGCTCTCACACAGCATCGGAAACACCGCAGGGTGGATACACTCCTTCTGCATGGGGAGGCGATTGCGCCGCAGACGGCACCATCACACTCGCACTTGGTGAGAATAAAACATGCACAATCACGAATGACGACAACGAGCCGTCGCTCACGCTCCAGAAAATTGTCGTGAATGACGACGGCGGCACTGCAACTACTTCTGACTGGACTGTAACTGCAACAGGGCCAACCGGATTTTCCGGAAGCGGGCCGATAGTTCCGAGCGGCGCATCATTCGATGCTGGCTCATACGATCTCTCTGAGGCCGGTCCTGCGGGCTATACGGCAAGCGATTGGGTATGCGTCGGCGGGAATCAAACCGATGGCGACACGATTGTGATTGGCCTTGGTGAGAACGTTTTGTGCACGATCACGAACGACGACATCGCGGTTGCGCCGCTGCCGCCTCCGGCGAATGCATGCGCGATCCCGCTTGTCGCACCATTCGGATACACGCTCATCAACGGCTCTTCTGGCAACGACAACCTTGCAATTGCATCTTTCACGATGTTCGTAGGGAACGGCGGCAACGACAAGGTGAGAGCATTCGGCGGCAACTACATCATCTGCACCGGCAGTGGAAAAGACATCATCACATTAAGCGGCGCCAGCATTGTCACGATCGATGCAGGCAGTGGTGACAATACGATCGCTGCGCCCGTCAATATAGTGGGCTTCATAACGACAGGAAGCGGCAAGGACAAAATCGCTCTCGGAAGCGGAGAACGCACGATTAACGCCGGAGACGGAAACAATATCGTGACGACGACAGGAAGCGGCGACCAAACGATCACGACAGGAAGCGGCAACGACAAAATTACGACGGGAAGCGGCAATGACACGATATCCGCAGGAAGCGGCAAAAACGTAGTTGTTTCCGGCGGTGGTAACGATGACGTTACCGGGCTTGGCGACAAAGACATTATCAACGGTGGACCGGGCATCGACACCTGCGATGCCGATGGCGGCACGAACATCGTTGTTAACTGCGAGCTATAACCATCGCCGAGAAAATCCCAGAGAACCGACCTCTGAGGAAATGGCACACAAACCTATGAGACACATTAAGTATTAAACGCAGGGAGGGGACTTCGCCTCGAAAGCGGCGGATGTCCTCCCTTGTCATGGAGTCTTGTTCATGGTAAAAAAACGAGGCTTCAGACAGGGAAACATGTTAAATATATGTCAATTTCAGTGGCGTATACTGGCCGCATTGCTCGTGGTCGCCCTTGTCTATAGCCCTCTTTTGCCGGTTTTTGTTTATGCTGATGATACGACCCTAACTACGGACGGCGTTTCTACCAGAGATATAAGGCCAGAAAGGGGAGCTGACACAACTCCGCCCAATATCGAATCGCATGAGGATGTAAGCGCGCAGGCAGAATCGGATGCCGGCGCCGTCGCTCTCTACACCGCGCCCGCCACATCTGATGATGTTGACGGAGCGGGCACTGCCGAATGCACTCCTCCATCGGGCTCGACATTTGCGATCGGAACGACAGAGGTGACCTGCACTGCAACAGATGCCGCAGGAAATAGCGCATCCATAACATTCGATGTGATCGTCGAGGCACTAGCGCCTCCTTCCGACGCGACCGAGCCATCGCAAGAGGCGACCTCTACAACTCCCGCGGCGGATGTGAGTACGACCACTCCGGATACATCTCCGGACACATCTACAGACACTGGGACAGGTACCACGACTCCGATTGATACGACCACGGGGACGTCGACGGATTCGACACCGCCTTCGCAAGATGCTACGACGGGCGACGCAGACTCACCGCAAGAAAGCGAACCGCAAGAGGACCCATTGGATCCAGCAGTAGCGACATCTTCCACGAGTTCTGCAGACGTCGCTCCGGAAGAAACCGATACAGACAACACAAATTTCGAGGACATCGTAAACGGCGGCACGCTGCCAAGCGAAGAGGACACGCGCCCCGTCGTTGATGTGAGCGCGACCTCGACAGAATCCGCAGCGATTGATCCGCTCTTTACGATCGCGTCGTCCACGAACGGCACGGGAAATAAAATCGGCGGGACAATTTTCACGGGTAATTCAACGGCCTCGACGACCGTCAAGAACACACTGAATATCAGCAAGTCCAACGGCATTGACGGGCCGGGCGTAACGAATAGCACTATCATCACAGCCGATACCGACAACGCTGCGATACTCGCAACAGATGATGATACGCGCGCGACGACTGGCGAGAACAAGGCGGAGGGTGGCGAAGGCACTGCGACGATACGCACCGGGAAAGCGGTCTCGACCGCGGAGGTCATGAACGTCGTCAACACCAACATCTTTAACTCCGACGGCCTCATTCTTTTCCTCAATCCGATGCAGGGCGACGGATTTGATCTTCGCGATTTCGATCTCTCATACTTTTTTGACGAGGGAGCGGGCGCATCGCCGACACAATTCGGCTGCACGCTCCTCACCTGTCTCAATAGCTCCGCTCTAAGCGTCCTCAATAAAAATGAAGCGACGGTCAACAACAGCGTGGATGTTCAGGCCATAACGGGGAAGAATGCAGCGACATCGACAAAACAGGGTGAAGTATCTATAGAAACGGGCGACGCATACGCCGCCGCCAATGTTCTCAATCTCGTGAATACCAATTTCATCAATTCGAGCTATCTGATGCTTTCGTTCAACAACTTCGGCGATTTGAATGACGACATTGTGCTTCCAGATGCCTCTTTCTTCGAGCAGCTTCTCGAAAACGGAGGGTCACTGCCAGAGCTTAATTCAAGTTCATATATCGTGAACAACACGAATGACGAGAATTTCACGGGGACGACGACTGCAAGCGCGGTGGCGGGAGGGAACCTCGCGACGACGACAGCGCCCGGCGAGGGGCATGGGGAAATTGTTACGGGAAATGCCTACACGTCATCCAACAGCTATACGGCGGCCAATCAAACGAGAGTCGGCGGCTCGTCCGTTCAGTTTATTTTCCGCGTGTGGGGAGAATGGTCCGGCTCCATTCAGGGCCTCCCGGCAGGGCTCTCGTGGAAAGAAACCCCGTATGGAATTGAAATTACTTCAACTGGCAACTCATCGGGCGATTCCCTCGGCGTATATAATTCCTCGGCATTCGTTGCCTCATCGACAAACGTGGCGAACGTCCACACCGATGTGAACGTATCAGCCAGCTCCGGCGAGAACATTTCTTCGACTGAAGATGGCATAGGGAATATACGGACGGGGGATGCGTATGCCGCGGCCAACGTCGTCAACTTCGTCAATACCAACATCGTCGGGCGCAATATGGTGTTTGCCATTTTCAACGTCTTCGGCGACTGGAGCGGCGACGTCGCATTCGGAGGGCACAGCCCCGATCTTGCAGTGAACGCTGTGATGGAATCCCCGCAACCGGTGGCGCCGGACGCGGAAGTTTCGTATCGCTTCACTGTGCGGAACAGCGGAGACGTGAGCGCCGAGAATGTCGTGTTAGCGACGAAATACGATAAGAACCTTATGACATTCTCGCGGGCAAGCGTCAGCGGCAGCAACACGAGCGTCGGGACGAACTTTAATCTTGGCACTCTTGCCGCTGGCGAGACAAAGATTGTTGATGTTGCCGCGCGTCTTCGCATCCGCGATCTTCCGCCCGGTGTTTCTATTTCAGTGCCGCTTACGGCGACGGTAACAAATAGCGGGCGAGATCAAGATGATAGGGACAATGCGACACAAGTAAGCTTCAATGTCTCAATTCCCAGCTCGGTAGATAATGGTCCACCACCATCCGGAGGAGGAAGCGGAGGCGGAGGCGGAGGCGGTGGAGGCGGCGGCGGCGGCGGAAGCACTACGCCTCCACCCTCTGGCGGCGGAAGCAGCACACCACCACCATCCGGTGGGGGAAGCACGACTCCTCCACCATCTGGCGGCAGCACCACTCCTCCACCATCTGGAGGAAACGCCACAGCTCCACCCTCTGGGGGAGCTGTCAGCAATAATTCAGTTACTTCCGGTGGCGGTGGCGGTGGCGGAGCGCCTCTCGCCATTAGCAAAACTGGCAACCGGACTCCCGATGCGCGAGTGCTCGTCTCAAAAACCGCAAGTCTTGCGACGACGACAGCGCCGATGAATGTGGATTACAAAGTCGTCGTCAGAAATGACAAACAAGCGGGGCCGGCATACATCGGTTTGCTAGCCGATACGCTCTATGATCCGGAAGGCGGCGTCATGTACTCTCGCTCGTGGGACCTCGATACGATCGAGCCGGGAGACGAAATCACCCTTTCATACACGGTCGCCTTCGGGACGAGTACTGTGCCGGGCGTCTATCGCAATGTTGCCCGCGTTACTGCATTCAATAATTTTGCCAAGCTTCCGTATGCGAACACAATGATACCTGTCGAGGCGACTGATACGATCGAGTTCATGGCAAACGGTCAGGTGCTCGGTTCGGCAACTTCAACTAAGCCGACGATATCTGCAGAGAACATTACAAAAATTGAAGGGTGTGTCGCGCTACTTAGTACTCCCTTGAGAGCGGGAAGTCCGCACAAGACCGAGGTAGTAAAGCTCCAGACGTTCCTCGCTACGCAAGGGTTCCCTCTTCCCGCAACTGGCTTCTTCGGGCCCCTCACTTTGAGCGCGGCCAAGGCATTTCAGAAAAAGTATGCGTCAGACATTCTTGCGCCGGTCGGCCTTTCATCGCCCTCGGGGCTCGTCTATGCGTCAACCATTCGCAAGATAAATTCGATCGCGTGTGGCGGTGTTCCTCCCGTAGAAATTGAGGCGAGCACAAGCGCATCATCAACCTCGGCGATCGCGCCATCCGCTCCCGCAAAGCCGAGAGCACCCTCGAAGTCGAAGGCGCCGTCAGAAGCGAAATCTAAGAATACTTCCACTCAGACCGACAGTCTCTTAAAAACTGTTGGCAGCTGGCTCTCGAAGTTCCGCTAATTATAAGCTTTATAAATAATCGCAAAGAATTATGACAACGCATCTTCGTCTCTTGGTCCTCGGCTTGGTTTTCGTTTCTCTTGTTTTTGCGGCGCTCCTCGCCGTCTCGCCGTCCACCGCTTCTGCGGCTGGTCTTTCTCTGTCATTCAGTTCTGGAAGTATCTCGCGCAGCGGAGGTGCGGTTTCTCCTCGCACTCCATTTTCGCGAAGAGATGCGGGGGAGAGCACCAGCGCGGATGCTGCCAATCCTGCGCAGATCGAGAATTCTAGTGAGACAAAGACTGCAGATATCGTGGCAGACGATTCTGGTAATAATGAGGCCGGTAACAACAATGGGGGCGCGACATCGGGGAGCGGCGGAGATGGCGGCGCTGGCGGCAATGGCGGCACGACGCGCACCGGGAACACATCATCGAGCGTAAGTGTTTTCAACAGCTTGAACCGCACCGTCATATTTATCTCCATTTCCGGCAGATAGGGTGCAGCCGCAGAAAAAACCCAGAGAACCGACCTCTGAGGAAAAACCCCCCCAGAGGTCGGTTCTCGGGGGTTTTTTCCATACTTGTTCGCGCGGGCGGAATTGGGTACATCCTGTTGATATCTCTGTTGATAACTTCTGTTGACAGGAAAGTGAGACATCAGATACTTCGTCAATCACGGTGCGTCCGCGCAGTGATAGGGAAACCAGCAGGAAAAATGCCTGCACATACTTTCAGCTTCACACTCCCTATCAAATTCTTTTTGTCTTTTGGTTTGGTGCTCGCCACTATCGCGATGCTCGCATATGCGGTGCCAGCGTACGCAGCGCCTCCGGTGACGAGTGTGCAGTCCGCAGAGGGTGAAGCTGCGGTTGCCTCTGCGACATTCGGCGCAACACCGGCGGAGGGCAATCTACTTGTTGCTATTTCATTTCACCGTGGAGCTGCGGGGGGAGATCTGGGTGCAACCCCAGCAATAAACGGCGAGAGCGTTGCAGTAGGCGGGACGACGAGCAATGGCTGGACTCTGCGGGTTCTCGAAACGGTTAACCTCGCGGATCTAAATAGCCGTCGGGCTATGGCAGTCTGGGACAAGGTCGCGGGAGCGGTAGAACCAACCAATGTCCAGACAAGTTGGAGCCAAAGTCCTGTCAACAAACTCATTATTCGGGAATTTTCGCCAATGGGAGGCGAGATCGTGTTTGCCGGCTCTGCAAAAAATAGCAGCGGCACAGCGAGCGTCACATCATTAAACACGGGCGCGACAGCAGTGCTGCCTGCGGGCAATTACTTTTTGGTAACCGCTTTGGGAGTGCGCAACAGCGGCTCCAGCCCATTTGGTCCTGGCGCGGCCGGCTGGACGAACAGCGTCGGAAATAATATCCACAGCGACGGGGGACTGAATGGTCGCACTCTGCAAACGGCCTTTGGCCAGCACACGACGGGAGGCGCGAAATCGAGCACGGCAAGCTGGGCGAACGCGCGCCAAGCTTCGGCGGCGATTGCCGTTTACGCTATCGTGACGCCAAGCTGCCCGCTTCAGCCGCAGGCGGGTCGGACGATCGTTATTCTTGGCGCGAATCAACAGCAGGGAGACGTGTTCATTAGGTCGGACCAGACCGCCGCGGATGCAAAATTAGGGCCAGCCGCGGCATTGCTCGCGGCAGGAACATATAACGTAACGCTTGCCTCGTATGACGATCATGTCAGTAAGCCGCTTGATGTGCAGCCCAATGAATCATGGTTCGTGCGACTGTATGACGCGGGCAACACCCTCGTTGCCTTTTCGAACGCAATAAGCGATTTGCCAAACAATCAGGACACGCTTACCGAACTTGTGCAGTCTGGCCTTGTCGTTTCTTCGCCGATTGCTTCACTCGATGCCTTTCACGCAGTATATCCAGACGCTAACCCAAACAGTATTGTTCCTATCTGCGTGGCGTTTGATGAAGCGCCCCCGCCCCCG
>LCQS01000003.1 GCA_001004265.1 Parcubacteria group bacterium GW2011_GWA2_51_10
TCTTCGAGGCGAACCGCACAATCTTTTCTGGGAACTCTCGACACTGATCGCAATCATGCTCCTTGGGCACTGGATAGAAATGCGCGCCGTGCAGGGAGCGCAAGGCGCTCTGAAAGAACTTGCGAAGCTGCTTCCCGACACTGCAGAAGTTTTGCGCGGCGGCACTTCACTCATTATTTCGCTTTCCGAATTGCGAGAGGGTGACATCGTCCTTGTGAAGCCGGGCGGGAAAATTCCCGCTGACGGAACTATTATTGAGGGAGATTCGGAACTTAACGAATCAATCGTGACAGGGGAATCGCGGCTCGTCTCTAAAACGAAGGGCTCCGCCGTTATCGCCGGCTCAATAAACGGCGACGGAAGTCTCAAGATTCAAGTTGCGAAAATTGGCGAGCGCACATTTCTTGCTGGAGTGATGCGTCTTGTTGCCGATGCACAGGCGAGCAAATCCCGTCTCCAAATGCTTTCAGACAAAGCCGCTTTTGTTCTGACTGTAGTAGCAGTTGCCGCCGGAGGGTTGACATTTTTGGTATGGATTTTTGCAAAAGCTGGAATTGTATTTGCGACCGAGCGCCTCGTCGCGGTTCTTGTGATTGCATGCCCGCACGCTCTTGGGCTCGCGATTCCACTGGTTGCTTCAATTTCTACAACGATGGCGGCGCGAAATGGACTCCTGGTGCGGCAGCGTCTCGCACTCGAGGCGGCGCGCAAAGTTAGTGTCGTTCTTTTTGATAAGACCGGCACGCTCACGAAGGGCGAGTTTGGAGTCGACACTGTTATCGCAGGCTCTGGCGGCGCGGAAGAAGAGGTACTGCGGCTTGCCGCGTCCGTGAACAGTCATTCCGAGCATTCGATAGGGAAGGCAATTGTTGCGGAGGCGAGGAAAAGAAACATCACTCTTGAGGAAGTTACAAATTTTGCGCGCATTCCCGAGGGAGGCGTGAAGGGGCTCGTTGCCGGGAAAGAGATTGCAGTTGGCAACGAAAGAGCACTTGGTGCAAAAGGACGGGGCGAAGAATTCAAAAGCCGCGTGGATGTTCTATCACAGCAGGGAAAAACCGTCGTATACATTACTTCTGATGGTTCTCTCGTCGGTGCCATTGCGCTAGTAGATGTCATCCGCGAGGAGTCGCGCGATGCCGTGTCGGCGCTCAAGAATCTCGGCGTGCGTGTTGCGATGGTCACTGGCGATTCAGAAGACGTCGCTTCATGGGTTTCCAAAGAGCTGGGCATCGACGAATATTTTGCGAAAGTTCTTCCGCATGAGAAATCGGAAAAGGTAAAACTGCTCCAATCTCGTGGCGAGAAGGTCGCTATGGTCGGAGATGGCGTGAATGACGCGCCGGCTTTGACGCAATCAGATCTCGGAATCGCAATTGGCGCGGGCACGAACGTTGCGATCGAATCAGCGGGAATCATTCTTATCAAAAGCGATCCGCGCGACATCCCAAAAATAATCCGGCTCTCACAGCTTACGTACTCGAAAATGATCCAGAATCTTTTCTGGGCGACTGGTTACAACGTCGTCGCGCTTCCACTTGCGGCTGGCGTGCTTGCGTTTAAAGGAGTCATTCTTCAGCCGGCCGTTGCGGCGATTCTGATGTCGCTTTCCACAGTCGTCGTCGCTTTGAACGCGCTCCTTCTGCGGCGTCGCTCGCTCACGTAATGCTATGTATACTATGAATATGGCTAAGAGCGTGGCGTTTATTCTCGCAATCAGCTTCCTCGCAGTTGCGCTCTTTGGATTTTCTGACGCGCATCTCGGGATGCAGAGCCATGGCTCGGACTGTGTCGCAGCGACCGTACTCTCGGCTGATTGCCCAAGAGGGGGGAGTTTATTCGCGAGCTTCGCATTTCACATGGATGCGTTTAAGGATTTCACTGCGGCGACTGCTTCCTCCGCTGCCCTCTTACTTTTTGCGCTCGCTTTCGCGCTCGTTCTCGTTTTTGTGGGAAGTTCACTTTCTCCGCCCCAGTTCAAAGACAGGATTTTCTATTCACTCTACGCATTCAATCGCTCGCGCGACCGATGGCTCCTCCGCTGGTTAGCCCTTCACGAAAACAGTCCCGCGACTCTCTAGAGTGGTGCATGCTTCCTCCACCGCCGGTGGAAGGCGGCGAGCATCGCTTCTTCGATTTAGCGGCGCTTGTAATCAAAGAAATTAACCATGAACAACATAGGGAGCGACATATCGCCTAAATTCATAGTCGTGTTAGTCGCATTTATAGCGATTCTTGTTGGGGTTGTCTGGATAGCGCGCCCGCAGGAAGACGTTCTTGGCGCTGGCGAGAGAGAGCAGAGCGAAACGACGCAGCAAGACGGCTCTACGGGCGAGGCATCACTCGTCGTGGAAGGTGATTCGAATTATGATTTCGGCACGATCAGCATGGCGGCTGGAAAGGTGAAGAGAGAATTCAAAATTAAAAATACGGGGGAAGGGCCGGTAACGATCGAGAAAATGTACACATCGTGCATGTGCACCGAGGCCACTCTATCCGCCGGGGGAAAACGATTCGGGCCGTTCGGCATGCCGGGGCATGCCGCAGTTCCCACGATCCGCTACACACTCAGTCCGAATGACGAGGGAATCGTCGAGGTTGTCTTCGATCCCGCGGCCCATGGGCCATCGGGCGTCGGCCCCATAGAGCGAGCGGTCCGGATTGAAAACAGCGGCAAGCCGATAGAGCTGACATTTTCCGCGATGGTGAGACCCTAGCTATGAGAAACACTTGGAAACTTCTGGTCGCAGCCGCGGTTCTATTTGCAGGAGCATTCGTGCTCTTCAATTCCGGCGCTGCCGGCACGGAGGCACTTTGGAATCTAAGCAGGGAGGGAGCGTGGCTGCTTCCCTTGGTGGCAGTTGCGGCTCTCCTCGATAGTGTCAATCCGTGTGCATTCGGCATCCTACTTCTTACGATTGCGTTTCTCTTCTCGATCGGAACGATGCGCGCAGGGATTCTCAAGATCGGTGCAGCCTACATCCTCGGCATCTTCGCGGTTTATCTCTTGATCGGCCTTGGGATTCTGCAGGCGTTGCACCTGTTTAACACGCCGCACTTTATGGCGAAGGTAGGAGCGGGACTTTTAATCGCACTTGGTTCCATCAACGTGCTCGGTGCGATATTCCCATCGTTTCCGATTCGGTTCCACATTCCGAAAGCCGCGCACGACAAAATGGCGCACCTGATGGAAAAGGCATCCATGCCGACGGCCTTTCTCCTCGGCGCGCTCGTGGGGCTGTGCGAATTTCCCTGCACGGGAGGGCCGTATCTCATGGTCTTGGGTCTTCTCCACGATACGGCAAGTTACCTCACGGGTGTCGCGTACCTTCTACTCTACAACCTTATCTTTATCGCACCGCTTGCGATAGTGCTCGCGCTTGCAAGCGAGAAAACGCTCATTGAGAAGGTGCGGCAGTGGAAGAGCGCGGAGAATACCACTATGAAGATATGGGCCGGCGTGGGCATGATCCTCCTCGGGGTTATAATCTACCTGCTTTAAAACCATGTTCTTCTACGCAACCATCGCTGCCATACTTGTGTTGACGGTTCTCGTCTACCTTCTCAACCGAGCGAATTTCTTCCGCGTGTGCTCGATCTGTGCGGGCATTGCAGGGGTATGGATCGGCCTTGTAGTATTGCGCCTTGCAGGACGGTCAGTAGACCCAGTCGTTCTCGCGCTCCTCCTCGGTGGCTCTGTCGTGGGCGCTATGTACCTCATTGAGAAAGAAGCCCACGAACTGCATCTGTATCAGAAAACTGGACTCGTTCTTGCAGGATTCGCAGGCGCATACGGTATTGTCGTCGAATCATGGGTAGAAGCTGCGCTCGGCATCCTCGCCTTCGCGCTGCTCTACATGCTTGTGCGCCGCGGTACGGGAAGGCACGATGCGGCACCCGCGAATAAAGATCTCATTAAAAAAATGGAAGACTGCTGCTGACAGACAGGCTTCCGTAAACTTCTAACACAATGGAACAGTCGACAGAGGAAAACATTAAGCAACACATTATACCGTGGGCGGCCATAGTTGCTGTTGCCCTCTTCTTGGGATTGTGGCTTTCAGGGCAGGATATTTCGGCAAGAGCCGCACAGGCCTTTCCCAGCAGCGCGCAGTGGTCGGAGTCACTTCCGACACTCTCAATCGAGTGGGGTGACACGGGCAGAAAATTAGTAGAAAGTGGTGCAATTGATCCGGAAAAATTCGAGCAGCTCTACGAAGAGCGAGGAGGCCTTTCGACAGAAGAGCGCGCTCTCTTGTACGAGGATAGCGGCGCTGTTGTCGTCACGAAGGAAAACGCCGGCGTTTTTTTGAATCTTTTGTGGGCCGTCGGCATTGCGAACGAAAATCCAATCCTTTTCGATCCAGACGAAATGATGAACCCGGTATATGCGAATGCGGGTTCGCCAGCTAGCGGATTCGCCTCAACGGGCGGCTGGACGCTCGCGCACGGAAGCGCAATGAATCACTACGGGAAACACTCGATCATTTCGCTTACACCGCATCAGCAGAAGCTCGTTGATGACGTGTCGCGAAATATCTATCGTCCATGCTGCAACAATTCAACGCATTTTCCGGACTGCAATCACGGCATGGCGATGCTCGGCCTCTTAGAGATTCTCGCGAGCCAAGGAGCGAGCGAGGAGGAAATGTATTCGGCCGCACTCGCTGTAAATTCGCTCTGGTTTCTAGATGCGTACGATACGATCGGTGCATACGCGAACGAGAAGGGGTTGCTGCTCTCGCCACAAGAAATGCTATCCGCTTACTATTCGAGCGCATCGGGATTCGCGAAAGTCGCCGAGCAGGTTTCCACGCTGCGGCAGGGTGGAAGCTCTTGTTCCGCGTGAGGTGAAGTGTAATATTGAACGCTTAATCGATTAGGGTTACTACTATGGATAAAAATTCTAATTCAGTGATCGTTGCTCTTTTGGTTCTTATTATCGGATTCGGAGCCGGATATTTCGCGCGAGGCGCACAAATGCCGTCTATGGGAACTCATATGATGGGGGATGGCCGTATAATGGGAGATTCCTCGATGGAAATGGGCACGGGAAACGCTATTAGTGACATGGTGAATGGGCTTTTCGGGAAGAGTGGAGACGAATTCGATAAGGTCTTTCTTACGATGATGATTGTTCATCATGAGGGAGCCGTTGAAATGGCGCGCGCCGCTCTTCGCGATGCAAATCGGGAAGAGATAAAAGACATGGCGGATAGCATCATTTCCGCACAGAATGCCGAAATAGTTCAAATGCGAGAGTGGCAACGGCAGTGGTACAAGTAGGCCTCGTCAACGAGTTGCCGCCGCTTGCGGTCGCGGGAGACGCTATAATGCTCTTATGCGCACTATTGAGCGGGATATAGTCGCTGCAGTCATATTCTCGAAGGACGGCAAGATTCTGCAGGCGCTTCAAGATCCACTTGGCCGCGGAGTGTATCCGGGGTGCTGGGGCATCGTCGGAGGCGGCATCGAGGATGATGAAGATGAGCGAAGCGCACTCGATCGGGAAGTATTAGAAGAATCGGGCATCGACATTTCAGGATATCCGGTTGAATTAATCCATCTCGCAGATGGAGAGGGTATAAAAAAGTTAAAGGGGACCGGCGAGCGGGTATTTTGTAAAATGAAATTTCACACATACAAAGTTCTCATTCATGACAGGAATGCCGAAGACATATCCGTCACGCTTGACGATGAGCATACCGAATATCGTTGGTGTGATCCGTCGGAGCTGATCGCCCTAAAGATCACGCCGCCGTCAGTGGATCTCTTCACGAAGCTCGGGTATCTCAAGACTAGTATGTTGAAAGTCGTAAGTAGTAGTAAGTAGTAACAATCCAAATTCGTAAAACTTGCGAGCTCATGAAAGATTCATGTACCATTCATGGTGATGAATTATTCTTCATCAATGCCCCGATTTCTCCGCACCATCCTCAATACTTTGATGCGCGATATTCGGGAGCAGAAAATACTTCCATTTCTTATAGTTTTTGGCGCTTTCTTCCTTGGGGCAAAATTCGGACAGTATTTCTACTTAAACTATGAGACTTCTCCGGCTCTCATCTTGCCGACCGCTGGAATCGCCCTCGCTGCGGTGCTCCTCCGCGGTTACCGCATGTGGGTGCCGATCGCTCTGGCGTCTCTCATCGCATCGCTCACGAGTCCTCAAGATCCTCCGACTATCGTTCTCTTAGCGGCGACGCTCGGCCAGACGCTGCAGCCTATTGCGGGCGCCTTCTTTTTGAAAAAACTTGGGTTTGAAATGACATTCGATAGGACACGTGATGTCCTTTTCTTTACTGGTGTCGCTTTTGTGAGCGCCACCATTGCACCGACTATCATTGTCGCGGCGCAAGCCGCCGCAGGATCGCTCATGGATTCGCTCTATCTTACGTGGAGCAGAGGCTGGGCGGGGCGTCTCCTAAGCATGCTCATCATAACGCCGCTTCTTCTCTCATGGCTCCTGAACAATGCGAAATCATTGTCTCGCAAAGAGGTCGTAGAAAATATGCTCGCATTTGGCCTCTTATTACTCTCGACGTATCTCCTCTTTTGGCTGCCGATCGCGCAATCTTTGGCGTTCCTTTTCCTGCTGCTCCTCATGATGACTCTGTTCTGGGTCGCACTGCGAATGAACTTTCGCCTCATGGCGCTTGCATTTTTCCTAATAACCTCGCTTGGCATAGCCGGAGCGATTGAGGTCGCGGACGCGCTTCCGATGCCGCTCAATCAGCGACTATTCTCGATTGAGCTCTTTATGACTCTCATCGCACCGATTTTCTTTTTGTTTTCTGCGCTTGTGAAGGAACGTCGTATCGCCCTTGCGATATCTCGTCGGCGGGCGCAGGAGCTCGAAGAGGCGATGCTGCAGCTTGAGAAATCAGATCGCGCAAAAGATGAATTTATCGCCACCCTGGCGCATGAATTACGCAATCCTCTCGCGGCTCTTCAGCACGAGCTCGAACTCATAAAGTTCCTCGGTATGCGCAGGCGCGGCGCGGCCGATTCACTATCTGCCGCGATGCGCCAAACAAAGCAGATCGATCGGATGCTCAGAAATCTGCTTGATACTGCGCGCGCGCAACAGGGCAAGATCGAGCTTCGGCTCAAGGCCATCGACGCGGCACAGGTGGCATCACATGCTATTGAAACGGTAAGGCCGCTTCTCCTCTCGGGCAATCAGATATTCACGCACACGGTCACGCCGAAATCCTTTTTCATCGTCTGCGATCCGATGCGCATCGAGCAAATTATCGTAAACCTTCTCTCAAATGCCGTGAAATATACGGCGGAAGGTGGGCGCATTGAGTTCATCGTACGTCGGCAAGACAAGGTTGCGGAATTTATCGTCAAAGACACCGGGCGAGGCATCGCGGCAGACATGATCCAGAAGATATTTGACATATTCGTACAAGCTGCACACACTAACCTTATACAGGCAGGGCTGGGGATTGGACTTACACTTTCGCGCAATTTGGCGCAGCTCCACGGAGGAACGCTCACGGCGGTAAGCGGCGGAGTCGGGAAGGGAAGCGAGTTCACACTGCGCATTCCGCTTACGAACGATCTTGCTATGCCTCACAAAGAAAGAAAAAGAAAAGCAGCGACACAAAAGAGTCGAACTCCGCGCCGAGTTCTTGTGGTTGATGACAATGTGGATCTTGCGACCGCATTCGAAAAAATCCTCGGCATGCTCGGCCATGACGTGCGTACTGTGCACGATGGAAATTTGGCTCTGAAAGCGGCGCTCGAGTTCCATCCGTCAGTCGTCTTTCTCGATCTCGCCATGCCGAATAAAGATGGGTACGCTATCGCACGGGAGATGCGTTTGGAGCCGACGCTCGAGGATGTGTCGATCATTGCTCTGTCTGGCTACGGGCAAGAGGAAGATCGTGCGCGAACTGCAGGAGCGGGATTCGACGGTCATGTCGTGAAGCCCATAAGCATTGAGAACATCAGGGGGATATTGAAAAAACCGCCGCAGAGGGTCAACAGATGACAATCCACAGTGTGCTGCCGACAGGTCCTCATTAATGAGGACTGATGCTACCATTTTCATGTGGTATATACGCTTCTCATAATCGGCCATATTATTGGGACCGTACTTGGTGCGGGGGCTGCCACGTTTGCAGAGATACTGCACATGCGCGCCATGCGCGACGGCGTCATGGATCCGGAAGAAAGCGCGACGCTCTCTCTCGTGTATCGCGTGATCCGGATCGGGCTTTTTATCGCGATTCTGACGGGCTTTGCATTCTTGATAGACTTTCGTTTTATTACCGGACACGAAGAGCGGCTGTATAGCGAAAAACTGTGGGCGAAAATGACCATTGTGCTCCTCATACCAGTAAATGCACTTCTCCTCCAAGCGAGAAGAATACCGTTCTGGCTCGGCTCGGCGCTTTCGCTCACTGCATGGTACGCCGCTATTGTTTTGGGCGTCTTCCGCGCTATTCCATATTCATACCTAGAGATAATGAGTGCCTTCATTGTTGCTGTCCTCGTCATGTCCGCCATTTTAGAAGCCATTCGGCGCGCGTATCATAAAATGACCACGGCATGAGCTTCACAATTGCAGTTGTCGTTCACGTTCTTCTTGGGGTGACAGGTGTTGCCTTTTCCTATGCAGTCGCGCTTGGAGTTAAGAAGCGCGTACCCAATGTTGCATTTCTAAAATGGTCATCGGCAATCGCACTTATTTCATATCTACTGTCGTGGGCGACGGGCGCATACTATTACGTGCTGAACTATGGAACGGCGGTCAAACCGAGAATTATGGAGGGTGCGTATCCATGGGCACACTCAATTTTTATGGAGTCCAAGGAGCACATTTTCCTCTTCCTTCCATTCATGGCGCTAGTTATTGCTCTTATTATCTTTGTGCGCGGAGAAAGAATAGCGGCAGATGTCTCAATGCGAAATTCACTGTTCATTCTGTCGCTCACGACTTTCTTTCTCGGAGTATTCATAACACTCTCTGGTGTTCTCGTATCTGGAGCTGTGCGGTAAGACAATTATTTTGGATCTATATGCCTACACATTCCGCTTCAGAATTAGGAAACAGAATTCTTAGAGCATACCTCATCGCTGCGATTGTTACAGTGCTCTTTATTACCATCGTTACGGTTGCGGCGGATATTTATCTACCGCTGAAGGATTGGCTGAAGACAGTCTTTTTTCATCATTGGCTCGGCAAGGGGGCTTTGGCGGGCCTCGTCTTTTTCATTTCCGCGGCGGCGCTTTCATCCGTATCGCCGCGGCGAGATGAAGACGTATCATCCGCAATGCGTCTCCTTTCTATCGTGAGCATACTCTGCGCTCTTTCTCTTATTGCTTTCTTCTTTCTCGAGGCGTCCGGCCTCATCTGAATCAATTGGACAGTTTAGGATACGTACGAACTTTTTTGCGATGGATCCTCGAGTGGCACGCTCCTCCCTTCGCAGAGCTCCGCCTCCATTTTCTTTTTGTCGAAACTAAATTCGCTACCGAAAAATTGCGTTACTATGTTGCAATCACGCATCGCGTTATAGAGGCAAACCGATGCGCCGGGCGAGGGCGTCATATTGAAGATAATCCGCTCTCCAATGATTTTGCCCTCTCCCAATAGAAGCTCGTGCGTATTTGTATTGACGCGCTGAAGACGCATGCCGCCGAAGCCTCTCGCGCGCGTGAAGTCGCGACCGCGAGCGGTCGGCACGATTTTGCGGACCTGCCGCGCAAAATAATACTTTCCTAATAGAGGTATTTCGTAGAAGATATTCCGGATCAAATACCACGCACGCAAGGGATCGAGGAGGATGATAATGAATGAGAGCCATGTCTTTGGCTTCGCGAGGCCCGAAACGCGAAAGTAATCGAGCATGCTCGCCCAATTGCGCGCCTCGAGAACAGGAACGAACCTCGCCGTCGGCCCCCAGCGTGTCGCATCCGGAACGCGCACATCCGGATCGCCGTGCACGGCCGCGAAGGGAAGGCGCGGATCCTGCACGGTGTAGACTTTGCCACGCAAAAGCTCGCGGCTGAAAAAGAACGTGCCCGCAACGGGTATGAGTGAAAACTCGTGTCCATATCTGAGCCGCTTCGCAAAAAGGAGCGAATACGCATCCGCGTCGAAAACGACTGCGCGTGCACGGATAGAGTGTGGCGACGCACCATCGCGTCGTATGATATCCAGTTCCCAGACATGATCCTCTGCACGGCGAATATTTTTGACTGCTGCGCCAAGAATTATTTCCGTACGTTCGCGAGCCTCATCTTTCGCCCGTGCTGCAAGCGATCGGGCGAGCATTCCATAATCAACCGCGTGTCCGTGGTTCACAAGAGCGAGCACGTTCTCGTGTTGCGCCCGCCCGCGAATGATGTTTGGCTCGACTTTTTCTATTTCCCCTCGATCGAGCTTCCTTACGTTCGGGAATATTTCTTTGAGCGCGGAGAAGCGCTTCGAGAGGAATTCCACTTCTCTTTCTCCTACCGCGAAAACCATTTTCTGCATCGGAAAAAGTATGCGTTTATTCTCTTCCACGGGAAGCCGCATGGCGTACTCTACGACCATCGATGCTCCCGCTTTAACCTCCCTTACTTTTTCGATTGAGTAGTTCGTCTCGATATCGCCGACGTGCAAGGTTTGGCTGTTGTTGTTTGATCTCGAATTCACCTGGCCACATTCCTCGTGCTTTTCAATAAGGACGATGCGGCGCAGATTCGTATATCGTACGAGCGCGTAGAGAAGCGCGGTGCCGGAAACGCCGCCGCCGACGATGGCAACATCGAACGGTTCAGCGCGGGCGCCGGGTGACTCTCTCTCCATAGAAAATCAGCGTACTCTTTTGGAGCAAAAGCGTCCATGAATGGATTAACCCGCACACTAACTTCGCGATAATTTCCGCCAAGAAGTTATGGCAAACGTATAGTTAGTGTGCGGACTTAATTTAAAATTCACCGGCGCCCGATTTAATACGTAAATGCTTACTTCCGTTTCAGCGGGGCTCGTTATTCTGTGGCTTTTAGGAGTTGCAGGCGTGTATGATATCGGGGCGTTTGTGCACGTGTTGTTAGCGGCGGCCATCATCATTTTTCTCATTCGTGTCATAGAGGGTACAGATACTGCACAATAGGTACATTGCAGGTCTATTGCGGCCCCAATCAATGTCGCTCATCGTTGCGAACTGTAGGGAATATGGTCCAATGCTACACGTGCGTGATATCTTAAATAACTTCAAGAAGTTCATTTTGCGCGGCAACGTTCTCGATCTCGCGGTCGGGGTCATGATGGGTTCCGCGTTCACTGCCGTCGTGAACGCACTCGTCAAAGATTTAATGACGCCTATTGTGGGCGCTATTGTAAAAACTCCGAACCTCTCCGAGCTCACACTCACGATTCGCGGCAGTACGATTATGTACGGCGATTTCGTGAGTGCACTCGTGTCATTCCTCATTATTGCGGCGTCCATCTATTTCTTTGTCATCATCCCTATGAATATGTTCGTAGAGCGGATACGAGGCCCGCAGGAACCAAATCCCACGACCAAGAAATGTCCTGAATGCAAAAGCGAAATTCCGATAGACGCTACACGATGTGCTCACTGTGCGATACAATTACCATAAAGCGGGATGCTTTGCGCCCACATGGATCGTATAAAATTACAACCTTATTTTCTTCTCGCGCTCCTCGTCGGCGCGCTCGTTCTTACGTACGTGATTTACAGGCCATTTTTGGCAGCCCTCGCGCTTGCCGCTGTCCTTTCCGTCATCGTCTCGCCTCTCTATCAGCGGATATTGCGCGCTATCCCAACTCGGGACGGCCTTGCCGCTCTCGCGACTGTAGCAATCAGCGTCATACTCATTCTTGTGCCGATTTCGTTTCTTGTGTCGCGTATCGCGATTGAATCCGAACAGCTCTACGTGTCGCTCACGCTTCTCGAGGGAAGGGCGTATCTCGATGCTACTCTCACGAGTCTCGATCGCACGCTCGGGACCTACATTCCGGGCCTCTCTGGTTTTTCGGAAACGGCATCTGCCGATATTGAAAACTATGCACGGCAAGGACTCGCGTGGCTCCTCAGGGAGTCGGGCCGCATTTTTTCGAGCATCGCGGCACTCGCGCTGAATTTCTTCATTTTTTTCATCGCCCTCTTTTATTTCCTTCGCGATGGCGGGAAGTTTAAGAGAAAAGTCATCGAATTCAGCCCGCTTCCCGACAGCGCCGATGAGAAGATCGCGCAGCGCTTAGAGGCCGCCATACATTCCGTCGTCAAGGGAAATCTCGCGATAGCGCTTATTCAGGGCGTGCTTGCCGCCGTGGGATTCGCTATTTTTGGAGTGCCGCACAGTATTCTGTGGGGGACCATCGCCGCTGTTGCAGCGCTTATCCCCGGTATCGGGACCGCGCTCGTTATTATTCCTGCGATTATCTTTCTTTTTGTAACAGGATCAACCGGCGCGGCACTCGGGCTGCTCGTGTGGGGCTTACTTGCCGTCGGGCTTGTTGACAACTTTTTAGGGCCGAAGCTCATCGGACATGGAATGCAGTTGCATCCACTCTTAGTTCTGCTTGCGGTCCTCGGTGGAATACTTTTTTTCGGGCCGCTTGGTATTTTCCTCGGGCCGCTCACGTTGAGTCTTCTGTTCGCGCTCCTCTCTGTCTATTCGGAGACGACGCGGGAGTCCTTCAGAGCATAAATCCTGTGTGATTGTTTTTTCTGGCGTGCAAAAGTGCCACGTGGTATACGTGTAAGTTGCGACTCCACGAAGGAGGTCCCATGGAACTACAGCAATGTGATTTTTGCGCCAAAGGAATGGGTTCGACGACCACCAAGATGGTCAACGGAGTGCAGGTCGAGCGGAGCCAACGCGCGAGCTGCATTTCGGAAAAGCGCGCCGCGCGGTGCCTGCATTTGGATGATTGTTCGTGTCCCTGCGACCAATTTTCGTTTGCGCATCAGTTCGGAATGCACAGCGCGGAAGAATGCCAGCGAATACTCAACGCTATGTGCTTCGGGATGAGTGCCGAGATTCCGATGCCGTTACAGTTTGGTTCCATCTGAGCCGGGTGTCGAGAAGAGCTGTCGACGGGCAGCTCCTCTTTTTTGTAATATAATAAGCTCAATGGATACCTCGAAAATGAGTCTTTACGGGCCCACTGTGCTTCGGCTCGGGCTCGCCATACTTTTTTTGTGGTTCGGCTTTTCGCAGATCACGAATACTGTGGATTGGATCGCGTGGGTTCCGCCATGGGCAGCGGCGCTCTTTGGCTTGTCAGAACATACGATTGTTCTCGTGAACGGCTGGTTTGAAACTGTTGGAGGCTCGCTGCTCCTTCTCGGTCTATGGACGCGCATTGCCGCATCTGTGCTTTCGCTCCATCTTTTTTCTATCGCGTGGGCGGTTGGCTATAACGACATCGGCGTGCGTGATTTCGCGCTCGCTGTATCTACTCTCGCACTCGCGCTCTTCGGTCCCGATAGATGTACGGTTGATTCTCTAAGAAAACGCAATGAGGGATTGTAACTTGCATTAAACATGCCGAGAAATTTGATACTATAAGGTATGCACTCGCAGGAGCTCGGGGAAAAGTGCGGGGTGTTTGGGGTTTTTGGGCGCGGTCTCGAAGTAGCGCGCCTTACGTTTTTTGGGCTGTTCGCGCTACAGCACCGCGGACAGGAGAGCTCCGGCATTGCCTCGGCGGATGGTGACCGCCTCCGCTCTCACAAGGGAATGGGTCTTGTTTCTAATGTCTTTACAGAGAAAGATATAGAGTCACTTTCTGGCCATATCGCCGTCGGGCATAATCGCTATTCAACAGCTGGCGGATCCCACCTCGATCATGCACAGCCGATTATTATCGGCGATGGCAGAGAGGAGATCGCACTTGTGCATAACGGCAATCTCCCGAGCACTACTGCACTCGAGAAGTTCCTGCACGGGAAAGGAGTAGATCCGAAGGGTCTTTCCGATTCGCGCATGATCGCCGAGGCACTCGGCGTGTACTTAAAGGAGGGAAGTACGCTCTCGGAGGCGGTGAAATCCACGTATCCGCTTCTCACGGGCGCTTTTTCAATTCTTATCGCCTCGAAAGATACGCTCATTGCAGTGCGTGATCCCTGCGGCATCCGGCCGCTCTCGCTCGCCTCTCTCAATGGCGGCTTTGTCTTTTCTTCGGAAAGTTGCGCACTCTATCCTGTCGGCGCGGAATTTCTGCGCGACGTCAAGCCCGGCGAGATGGTCGTCGTTGATGAAAAAGGTCTGCGGAGCGAGCAGCTTGCCTCCGCGAACCCGAAGCTCGACATATTTGAATTTGTCTATTTTTCGCGACCGGATAGTCACCTTCTCGGCAAATCGGTGTACGAAGTGCGTAAAAATTTCGGCGTTCAGCTGGCGCGCGAATATCCACTCCGAGCCGATGTGGTCATTCCCGTTCCGGAAACGGCGATTCCCGTCGCCATCGGCTATGCCGCGGAATCTGGCATACCGCTACAAATGGGGCTTGCAAAAAATCGCTATATTCATCGGACGTTTATCCAGCCGGAGCAGCATATCCGCGATCAGGGAGTCAGAGCGAAACTAACTCCCATAGTCGAGGTCATCAAAGGGAAGCGCGTCGCGGTTGTTGATGATTCCATTGTCCGCGGAACGACGTCGCGGAAAATCGTGGAGATGCTCTTTAAGGCAGGAGCTTCGGAAGTTCACTTTCTCGTATCGTCGCCACCTATCATCTTTCCCGATTTTTACGGTATCGACACGCCACGGCAAGGCGAGTTACTCGCGGCGACAAAGTCCGTTTCCGAAATGAAAGCATATCTCGGCGCGACTTCACTTCAGTTTCTTTCGTATCGGGGCATGATTGACGCAACCGGCGTGCCCGAAGACCAGTTTTCGGCATCATGCTTCACGGGCGAATATCCGATTGACATACGAGAGCGTGCGAAGGAAATCACCGCAACCTCAGTGTGCTACACGCCATTTCCAAATCCCGAAAAAGTGTAGCGACTAACAGCGGTCGCTGAAGACTGCCACGGCATCGCCAGCAATCACCACCGGGTAATATATACTTGTTTCTCGCGTCATATATATGGGAGATCAGAAGAAAGAATTTCTTTTTGGCTATGAATCGCACGTTGACGAGCTCTTTCGCTACTCCCTCTCGAAAGTGAGCGATAGGGAATTGGCGAAGGACATCGTGCAGGAGGTCTTCGTAAAAACGTGGGAATATATCGCGAGTGGTCACGAGGTGACGAATATGAAAGCGTTCCTCTACCGGTCGCTAAACAATCTCATCGTTGATACGTACCGGAAAAAGAAGTCGTCCTCATTGGATGCGCTTCGGGAAGACGGTTTTGATCCTCCTGATGATACGCAGCGACCTCCGGATGAGAAAATAGATGGTCGGCGGGCACTCGAGCTTCTCTCGAAACTTTCGAGACCCTACAGCGACGTGATCATCATGCGCTACGTGAACGGTCTTGAGATCTCCGAAATCGCCGAGATTACCGGCGAGTCTGAAAATACAATTTCCGTGCGCATCCATCGAGCGATCAGAAAATTGAAGACACTGTACGACCGCTAAGAATATGAAATATACCATTGAACAATTAATACAAAAGGCAAAAACCATCGCCCTTTCTGGCGGGGAGCGAGCCGCTATGCGCCATAACTTGGAGCGCATCATGGAAGTGGGGGAAGCGAAAGAGACACTCGTTGTATCCCCCATTTCGGCAGCATCGGTTCACGCGCGAGCTCGTGTTCCGGTCTTCGTGTGGAGGAGATTTGCGCCGCTTACGCTCGGTCTTGTCCTGACGCTTGGCATTGGCACGTCATTTGCAGCTGAAGGAGCCCTGCCGGGAGAGCCGCTCTATCCCGTGAAAATTCACGTCAATGAGCGAATAGAATACGCGCTGGCCACCTCCCCTCACGCCGAGGCGAAGGTTGAAGCGACCCATGCCATCAAACGGCTCGACGAAGCCGAGAAGCTGGCGCACGCAGGGAAGCTCGACGCGAAAATCAACAATGAGATACGAGAGAGCTTTTCCAATAAAGTCGAAGCGGTGGACGAGCGTATCCAAAATCTAAAGGAGAGGGGTGATCTCGCGGCGAGTGTGGAAGTACGAAAGGGATTCGAAAAATCTCTCGCGGCACGTAGTCGCATACTCGCTGAACTTATCGACGACGGGGAGACGCCAGTAGCTACTGCCGCGGCCGCACTTGAGGTTCGCGCTATGAGGGTCGAGATCGTGCAGCACGCGGAACCAAATGCTAGTTCGACGCTCGAAGAAAGAGCATCTCTTAGAGCGGAGTCGGAAGACGAAGACGATGATGCAGATGAGGAGGTGCAAAAGGTCCGTTCTCTTCTCGAGAAAATACGCCACGAGAGGGGTGGGAAAGAGAAAGGTAGTGAGGAACTGGGAAAATTACCTCAGTTACCGGAGAATATTGAAGTGCAACTGCCAATACGCAAATAAAATACCTCGCAGCAAGCTGACGAGATATTTTATTTTTTGAGAACCGTCGGTTCTCAACGCTCGCTTCGCTCGCTGCTTTCCTCTACGGGGAACCGGATGCGGTTCCCCGACCCCCTCCACCCTTTGCGCAGTCAACCCCGCAGCAGCGCTTCGGGGAACCCTACGCAAAGATTGGAAATTGAGCACCTAATGGACTTTTCAGGGTTTTACCTGCCAAAATTGCTGCCTTCGTTTTCGTGACTTTTAGGCGATTTCGTGTGTAATGGAGATATGCACTCTACGTCTACATGTGCGTAGATCCCCCGCCGAGAAGGTGCATCTTCAAGGAAGGGGGATCGATCAGAAAATTTACCAGTTTGTTAATAAACAAGTATGAAATTACTCACAAATGTTATGAGCGCGACGGCGGTGGTGGCGTTATCATTCGCTCTTGTTCTCCCGGTATCGGCGGTTTCGGTTAATCTCTACGGCGAGACTGACGCTTCTGGCGGAGCTTCGGGAAATACGTCAGGAAATGCAAACGTCTCCGGTGAGCTGGGTGTGACAGGTAATGCTGGGAATTCTGGGACGACCAGTGCTGGCGTCTCCGCAGGCGCGCAGGCAAGCGGCAATGTTGAGGCGAAAGACGATAGCGATTCTGAAGAGGTCCTTGTGATCAGATTGTCCGACGTTGTTGCGGGGCGCGTAGATGCACAAGCGTCATCTGCCGCGGACGTTGATTCAAGAGCAGAGTTGTCTGGCTTCGTTGCGGCGCAGATGCAAAGCGATGATAATCTGTCTAAAGTCGAAGCGGGAGGCGAAGCAGTGGCGGTTAGCTACAAGCAAAATGCGAAGCTCTTCGGATTCATCCCGGTCACTGTTGATGCGACTGTTCTGGTTCTCGCAAGTGGAGATGTGACAGTACGTTACCCGTGGTACAGCTTCCTCATGGTCACAAACAGAGCAGATCTCGAAAGTAGGCTTCAGAGCCGTGTCGATGCGGTTGTCTCGGGTAGTGCAGGTGCATCTGCCCGCGCAGAGGCAAATGCTGATGCGGCGGCCGAGTTCACAGCAGAAATGCAGGCACGAGTGATCGAGTCAGTTCGCGCGACTCTTGAAAGCGAATTTGCCGCTTCTGCGAGCGCGAGCGTTGATGCGAATGCAAGCGGTAATGTAAATTCCCAATAACGATTGATTCTGTCTCGCAAAAAAGCCCTCTGCCAGTCGGCGGATGGCTTTTTTGCATTCTGGACAAATTGGAATCGCGACTGTATTCTCATCCGAATGTATACACCAAGTCGGGAAGTTTTAAAAAAATACGCCGACGTTTTAGTCAATTTCGCTCTCGGCGGAGGAAAGGGGATTAAAAAAGGAGAAGTTGTGCGTGTCTCTGCGAGCGAATCGTCAAAGCCTCTTTTCCTTGCCGTCCATAACGCAATTGTCGACGCAGGCGGACATGTGATGTCGCACTATGCGCCGGATGATGAACAAGGAGACAAGCGCCGTAACGAAAGCTTTACGCGCTATTTCTACGAACACGCTGCGCCGCATCAGCTCGATTATTTTCCAGCGAAATATTTGCGCGGTGTAGTTGAAGAGATGGATCATTCGATGTACATCGTCGCCGATAAGGATCCGCATGCACTGAAGGGTGTCGATCCGAAGAAAATCATGCGGCGTGGCGTTGCGCTGAAGCCCTACAAAGATTGGCAGCACGAAAAGGAATGGAAGGGAAAGTTCACATGGACTATTGCGCTTTATGGAACGCCGGCCATGGCTAAGGAGGCGGGCCTTTCCGAAAAAGAATATTGGAACCAGATAATCAAGGCGTGCTTTCTCGATCATAAAAATCCGATCGCGAAATGGAAAGAGGTATATAAGCAGATCGAAACATATCGCCGGAAATTAAATGCTCTTGCCCCGAAGACGGAGCGCTTACATGCCGTGGGCCCCGATATGGATTTGTGGGTTAAGCTCGGGGAAAAGCGCAATTGGCTCGCGGGCTCCGGCAGGAACATTCCGAGCTTCGAGATTTTCACATCGCCCGATTGGCGAGGCACCAATGGTTGGATCCGCTTCAATCAGCCGCTCTATCGCTACAGCAACAAAATCACAGGAATCGAGCTTTGGTTCAAGAATGGGCTTGTAGTCAAGAGCAAGGCGAAGACGAATGAGAAATTATTGAAAGAAATGATCGCAACGAAGGGCGCAAATAGGATCGGAGAATATTCGCTTACCGACCGCAGGCACTCGCGCATCACGAAATTCATGGCGGAGACGCTCTTTGATGAAAACATGGGCGGGCGTTTTGGAAACACGCACCTGGCACTTGGAATGTCCTATCGCGATACCTATGCGGGCGACGTATCAAAGCTCACGACAAAACAGGCGGAGGCCCTCGGTTACAACGATTCATCCGTTCACACGGATATCATTTCGACGACTCGGCGCACTGTTACGGCGCATCTCAAAGACGGGAAGACAAAGGTTATCTACAAGGACGGCGCGTTCGTGCTGTAACCCCTTACCACTTTTATTAAAAGTGGTAAGGGGTGTAATGAGACGCGCTGCGGTGCGTCTTCATGGCGTGGGGTCGATTACAACCTACATTAACTAATATTGATTATATGAGACGTTTAACTCTTAAGCGCGCGACTCAATTTGTTTCGCGCAATGTCATTCTCGTTCTGGCGGGTGCAGTGATTGCGCTCGCGCTTGGTGTGGCAGTTGCAAATGCGGCCTCGAATAACGTCGGCGTGAACATTTCGGGTCAAACAAAAACAGAAATGCACATAGCGCCGAGTGGGCAGGTCCTCGTGCGCGGCGCGAAGGTGACGGCAGTGGCATCGAGCACGATTACCTCAACAGTCAGTTTCGGCTCTGTGAATCTGGCATTCGTAGTGAAGACTGATGGCTCGACGCACTTCGTAAATCGAAACGAGCGGCGCGCTTCCGCGAGCGACGTGAGCGTAGGAGATACGATAAATTTCTCCGGAGCACTCGACACAAGCGTTTCCTCGCTGACGGTAAATGCGCGAGTTGTGAAGAACGTGTCGCTGCCGCCCACAGCGGCAGTGACGCTTCGTGGAACTGTAGAGAGCGTAAGCACTTCGACACAGACCATGGTCGTTAGGACAAGTTCGAGCACGACGACAATCACTATTTCTGGCAGCACGAGTCTTAGACTAGACGGTCGGACTGCGGCGCTCGCCGATTTAAGGGCTGGAAGTGCGGTGCATGTCGTTGGTTCGCTGAATACTGCAACGAACACAGTGGCAGCCGAACGGGTCGTGATCTCGGAGGACGATGACGACAGAAGGGAAGGTATGAAAGAGGAGATTAGAGGAAGCGTCCGTGGTTATCTCAAAAGTCTATTCAACGGCATTGGACCGTTCAAGTTCAGAGACAACTAGGCGTTATTGACAGCCGAAAATACCTCGCAGCTCTGCTGCGAGGTATTCTGAAGACGGCCCCTCTCGGGGCCGTCTTTCCACATATACCCTCATAGATCCATGCTAGAGTAGTGATCCACTATGAATTTTTCCATTCCTACAGGTTCTCTAAAGTTTGCTATCGGCTGGATCCTTGTTTTTCTGTTTCGCCTCATACCCTTCCGGCCGCCAAATTTTGAGCCGATGCTCGCGACGGTGATGCCATTCTCGAAGCGCTATGGATATGTGGGAAGTTTTCTATTTGGATTTTTAGGAATTGTGCTTTATGACGCCATCACAAGTGGTTGGGGGGTATGGACGGTCGTCACCTCAATCGCCTACGGTCTCCTTGGAATTTGGGCGCATTTTTATTTCAAAAGTCGGGAGGCGACACGAGGGAATTTCGTCATATTCGGGATTTTTGGAACGATCGCGTATGACGCAGTGACAATGATGATCGGGCCCCTTTTCAATGCGCAACCGCTTGCGGTCGCACTTCTCGGTCAGATTCCGTTTACGCTCATGCACCTTCTTGGCACTGTTGTATTCGCCGCGCTCGTAAGTCCGCTGATATACCGATGGATAGTGCAGAGCGAAGCACTCGAAATAAGCTTGTCCCCGAGACGGGCATAATTTTCTGTTCACTATTTACTCATCGCTGTATACTTCCTCCTAATGCATCACCTCACGCGTACACAGCAATTCACTCGGAGTTCGCTCGATCAATTGTTTGCGCTGGCCGGCTCTCTGGAGAAACAACATGACGATTCTCTACGAGGGAAAATACTTGCCTCTCTTTTTTATGAGCCGAGCACGAGGACGCGGTTCTCTTTCGAATCGGCGATGATGCGGCTCGGGGGAAATGTCCTCACTGTTGAGAACGCACGCGAGTCGTCATCAGACGTGAAGGGAGAAACGCTTGAAGACACGATTCGTGTGATGAATCATTATGCCGACATTATTATTTTGCGTCATCCGGAAGAAGGCGCGGCGGAGCGCGCGGCCAAAATTTCGCGAATCCCCGTTATCAACGCGGGCGATGGCACAGGCCAGCACCCGACACAGGCGCTCCTCGATCTGTATACGATTGAGAGGGAGCGCGGAAAGATCGATGGCACGCATATAGCCATCGTGGGTAATCTTAAATACTATCGCGCTGCGCGATCACTTTCGTACCTCTTGGGAAAATTCAATAACATTCATCTCACACTGGTCTCGTCGCCGGAGCTACGAATGCGCGATGACATCAAGACGTATTTGAAAAAGCACGATGTCACGTTCGAAGAAACAGACAACATGGAGGATGCGATGAAGCGCGTGGATGTCATCTACCAGACGCGCATGCAAAAGGAGTGGATGAGCGAAGAAGAGTATGCGCGCTTGCGCGGCCGCTACATCATCACGCGGCCCTTGGCGGATTCAATGAAGGAGGGCGCGATCATCATTCATCCGCTCCCGCGCGTGGGTGAGATAATGGCGGATGTAGACGATTCGCCTCACGCTGTCTATTTCAAGCAGGTGGGGTACGGACACTCCGTTCGAATGGCGCTTCTCAAGACAATTTTGAACGGGAAAAGCGGTCGACGCGATTAGTAATTGCGATACCGATCGAAAGAAAGACTGCCCCAATAACGAGTCCCCCGAGGACGTCAGTAAGATAGTGCACGCCCAAATAGAGCCGGCTGAACGAAACGAGTGTGATTATGAGCGCGGAGAGCGCGAACCAGAATATTCGCTCGCGCCGAGGACGGCGGGCGGAGATTGCCCACGCGATGAATCCGTAGAGCGCAAGCGAGAATGCAGCGTGGCCACTGGGAAAGGAAAACGTTTGTTCGAGATATGCCGAGATGTCGAGCTCTGGCCGCGGTCGCTCGACCAGCTCTTTGACAACATACACCGCGGCTGCCGCGCCACCGACACTGACAAGAAGTCCCGTTGCATAGGAAAATTGTCTGCGCATGAGAAAGACGAGCAGGGCGACGGCCGTAAGGGCGATTATCGTGTATGTACGGCCGAATTCGGAGATGCCGATAAAAAAGTCAACCGCGGGCTGCGTGTGCCATTCGTAGAGAGCTAGCGCGAGCGGGTTATCAAAGAGTGTCAAAAAATTTACCATAGCGTGATGAGGTATGGAATAAAGATCACGCAGCCGACAATAAATGCTGCAATTGCAGCAATAAAAACGGCGGCTGCGGCAAGGTCTTTTATTTTCGCGATATGAGGATCCTGCGTCGGCTGGAATTTATCACAAAGTTCTTCGAGTGCGGTATTCAGAGCCTCTGCGGCCAGCACAAATCCGATCATAAAGAGGATAATCAGCCACTCGGTTGCTGATATACGGAAGTAGACGGAAAAAAGAAGCGTGATTACGCCCCACAGAACTTCGATACGAAAGCTTGGCTCCTCCTGCCATGCGATCTTGAGGCCGCGGAGTGCATGCAGAAAACTTTGGCTTCTTTTTTCGGACAACACTCACGCAGTATATACTGTGTATGCTTCGCATTAAAGGTCGATGAGTGCTCTGAATTATTTACGACTATTCACGACTATGCCAAACAATACAGTACAAACGGGCGGCGGCGGAAACGGCACCATAAAAGCGCTTCTTGCGATTCTTGTGATCGCAGTAATTGCCTTCGGAATTTGGTTCGTGATGCGCGACAATGCGCCGGCGACCCAACAGCAGAATGAAAATGGGGGAGCATTGGAGATAGAAATAGGGACTGGTGGTCAGAATCAAGACGGCCAAGAAGGCGGACAGCAGCAACCGCGATATTGACGGATTTTTCGAAAAAAAACGCCCGCACTGCTGTGCGGGCGATTTTAAAACGAACGGTCAGGCACCTGATCTACTTTGCAAGGCCGGCGCGCTCGCGGCTAGCCGCTTTTATCTCTCCGATTTTCCCAAACAGGAGGTAGAGTAGGCAGCAAGCGATCCAGACTGTCACGATTGTTTCGGTCCTCAACAGCCAATCTGATTCACTGAAGGTGTACAGAAAGTACACGCTGCCGAACACAGAAAAGTAGATGAAGACCGCAATCAGACCGAGGACACCCCACCAGTCGAACTGGTGCACACGCCGCGAGATCGCTTCGCGATGCTCGACGAATGCTTTGAGCGCGAGAACGATCAATCCGCTAGCGAAGACAAGGACGAAAACAAACGTCCCGATCCACACGAAGGACAGGAGAAAATCTGCTGTCGTATAGCGTGCCATAAATCCAATTTTGCCGGGTCCGACCATGAGCGCATCGATCGAGACCGCGAACACGGCGGGAAAGACCTGTACCATGCCTTTCCACGTCATAACTGGCGCTGCTGGCTCCACGACATCGGCTTCACCTTCGCGGGCTTTCTTGTGCACTTCCCACAAATGGTCAGTGACAAAGGCGAACGCTACGAAGTAAATCGCTGTTTGTGCTCCACCCGCCAAAACTACTGGAAGCCCGAGTGCGTCTGAAGCAATCGCTGTCCCCGCTGTCACAGCAAACGTGAACAGCGGAAAGAAAACATGCGTTGCCCCGACAAGCGACGCGACTCCTACTGCGTCCTTCCAATCACGCAAGTGATTCCACGACAACAGCACCAACAGCATCGCGTCGATCGCGATGAGGAACGAACCCAAAACCACCATGGTCCAGTAGTCGCCCGCGCCGGCCTCGCCGACCCGAAAAACAACGATCTCGGGATTAAATAAGGCGCGGAGTGCAGTCATTATTAGAAGACTTGCCACCAGCAATCTCCACAACCCGCCCTTCACGTCAGATGGCCGGAGCCATTCTAAAGCCGTCAGCATCTCGACCTCCGTCTATGTGAATGAGAGGGGTTCTGCCCCTCCCGAACAGAAACTAGGCAGCACTATGACACAGCACAGCACTCGCGTCAACGACCGGCCGTGCTACAGTGCTTTCCGTATGATTCCCACGTTACTTCGAGTAAAGGCAATTGTCGCTGCGCACCCGTATATATCTAGTGGCGTTGCGATCGCATTTGTGGGAAGCATCCTATGGTTCGCAAATTCGCGAGATAACAATTCTAATTCTGAATACGCTACTGTCACTCGCGGGACCGTTAGTCAGACAGTATCTGTGACGGGCAAGGTTGTCCCGGCAAGCGAGGCTGACCTGTCGTTCGATCGCAGTGGTCGCGTCGGCGGCGTCTATCACGCTGTGGGCGATCGTGTGGCAGCGGGGACCCTGCTTGTCTCACTCGAGAGCGGAGAGCTTTCCGCGCAGCTCGAGGCGGCGCGCGCGACAGTGCGCGCCCATGAGGCGCGTCTTGCGGAGCTCCTGCGCGGCGCGCGGGCCGAAGACATCAATGTCTCTGAAGTCGAAGTGCGGAATGCGATAGATGATGTTGTTAACGATCTTAAGAGTGCAGAAATCAAGGCGGACGATGCGATTCGAAATAAAGTTGACCAGCTGTTCAGTAATCCGCGGAGCAATTCGCCGCAGCTCAAAATATTGACGTCAAATTCGCAGCTAGAAATTGATATTGAAGCGGGAAGAGTCGTCGTGGAGGCAATGCTCGAATCATGGCACGCATCTCTTTCAAATGCATTTTTCAACGCGAACATGTATCAATACATCGGGGAAGCAAAGGCAAACCTTCGGACACTACAACGATTTCTCGATCAGATTGCGCTTGCCGTGAATACACTTTCGCCTTCGAGCACGCTGTCGCAAACAACAATCGATTCATACAAGGCCGATACGCTTGCGGCGCGGACGAACATAACGAGTGAACTTTCCGGCTTAACAGCGTCGGAGGAAAAGTTAGCTAATGCTGAATCTAAGCTTGCCTTGAAGAAAGCGGGGTCGACGCAGGAGAGCCTCGCAGCACAGCAAGCGGAGGTGGATGCGGCGAAGGCGAACGTGTCCAACCTCGAAGCGCAGCTTGGAAAGACCGTTATTCGATCTCCTATCGCCGGCGTCGTCACAAAAATGGAAGCGAAGCGTGGAGAAATTGCTGTGAGTGGCTCTGATCTAGTGTCGGTGATCTCCGACGCGAGATATGAAGTGGAAGCATTCGTCCCCGAAGCAGACATCGCAAAGATACGAGTCGGAAATGACGCGGAAGTGACGCTCGATGCGTATGGAAGCGGTGTTGTATTCGAGGCGACGGTAGTGAAAATCGATCCGGCGGAAACAATCATTGATGGTGTGGCGACGTACAAGACGGCACTTCAGTTCAAAAAGTATGACGCGCGCGTGAAGCCCGGCATGACGGCGAATACCGATATTGAGGGAGAAAAGCGCGAGGACGTTCTCTTTGTTCCCGGGCGTGCGATATCACAGAAGGGCACCGATAAAACAGTTCAGGTTCTCGAGGGCGAAACGGTGCGCGAGGTCAAAGTAGAGACAGGCATTCGCGGCTCGAGCGGAGATGTCGAGATTGTTTCGGGACTCAATGAGGGTGACAAAGTTAAGATCTAGTTGCATGCCATTGATCGTCGTCGAACAACTTGAGAAGACGTATTCGGAAGGCGATATTGTGACGCCAGTCCTCCGCGGCATATCGCTTGCAATCAATAAGGGGGAATTCGTGGCCATCATGGGGCCAAGCGGCTCCGGAAAATCCACCCTCCTGCACATTCTCGGATTTCTCGACACACCCACGGCCGGCTCGTACCGTTTCGACGGGAAATCCATCGAGGAGCATTCAGAAGAAGAATTGGCGCGTGTACGCAATAAGAAATTCGGTTTTGTATTTCAGGCTTTCAATTTACTTCCACGAACATCGGTTCTGGAAAACGTAAAATTGCCGCTCCTTTATTCCGGCGTCAACGAGGGAGAGTGGGATGCTCTTTCGCGACAGGCAATCGGCGCTGTCGGCCTCTCGCACCGCGCCGAATATGAGCCGTCACAGCTTTCGGGAGGCGAGAAACAGCGTGCGGCGATTGCTCGAGCGCTCGTGAATACGCCGCAAGTGATTTTTGCAGATGAGCCAACCGGCAACTTGGATTCGAAATCCGGCGAACTCGTCATGGGGACAATTCAAAAAATGCACCAGGAGCGGGGTCATACGATCATTCTTATCACACATGAGACGTACACGGCGGAATATGCAGAGCGCATCATCCGGCTCAAGGATGGCCGTATCGAAAGTGATACGAAAGTAGCGAATCGCCGAACGGGTGATTCGTTTGTGAAGTAGATATGACAATAAAGCATATCATCAAGAGCTCGGTCGTTGGTCTCAAGACTAATAAAACTCGTTCCGCCCTTACGATCCTTGGCATCGTGATCGGCGTGACGGCAATCATCATGGTCGTCTCGCTCGGGCAGGGCGCACGGAATCTCATTCTCGGACAGATTCAGGGTATCGGCGCGCGCGTGATTGCGATCGTGCCGGGACGTATTCCCAAAGGGCCGACTGATATTCTTGCGACACTTACCGCCTCTCTCAAAGAGCGCGATCTGTCAACGCTAAAGCGAACAGAAGATGTTCCGCACGCCGAAGAAATAATGCCCGTTGTTTTTGGAAGTGAGACAGTGTCATTTGAGGGCCAAACGTATCGTCCTACGATATTCGGAGGCACTGAACTCATGGCAGAGATTTATGACGTGTATCCCGAACGCGGGCGAAATATCTCGGAGGACGATGTGCGTGCCGCGGCGGACGTTGTAGTGCTCGGCACAAAGGTGTTAGAAACGCTTTCACCGGATCGCGATCTATTGGGCGAGCGCGTAAAAATTAAAGGCAGGAATTTTCTCGTGATCGGGATCTTGCCGAAAAAAGGCGCCGCGTCTCTCTTTAATTTCGATGACATGGCGATGGTGCCCTACACGACGGCACAGCGCTACATATTCGGAATTAAGCACTACAACCGCATCATTATCCAAGCAGATTCAGAAGAGCATGTCGCCGCGACAGTGAACGACGTGAAGGCGGCGCTACGCGCGGAGCACGGCATAACTGATCCCGAAAAAGACGACTTTGCCGTAGAAACGCAAACTGATGCCATACAAACGGTTAGCACGATCCTTAGCGCGCTGACTGTGTTTCTTGCGCTCGTCGCGGCGATATCGCTCGTTGTCGGCGGGATCGGGATCATGAACATCATGCTCGTTTCGGTCACCGAGCGCACGCGGGAGATAGGATTGCGCAAAGCGCTCGGCGCGACGAACAGAAATATTCTTGCTCAATTTCTTCTCGAGGCAGTAATCCTGACGGGTATCGGCGGGCTCATCGGCATTCTTCTCGGAGCATTGCTTTCATTCGCGATATCGCTCGTCATAACAAATGCGTTCGGTCTCCTCTGGTCGTTCACCTTCCCGATATTCGCGGCGATTCTTGGAATAGGTGTATCAAGCGCTATTGGTCTCATATTTGGCTTGTACCCCGCACGAAAAGCCTCACGCATGAATCCTATCGAGGCACTGCGATATGAATAGACAGATCACCATTCGATAATGGCGCCCATCTCACTGGCTTTCATACGGGGCGGGTCCTGCTCGTCGCGCCTCAAAGCTCAATCCCATTGAAGCTCTGCGGTACGAATGATAAGATCTCGCAATGCCCGACTTCGACAAATTTTTCAGCGACTACGGCAACATCGTGAAGCCCGCGCTTACGGTGCTCGCAGCGCTAGTGCTTTTTATGATTTGGTTTTTTTCGACGCAGGATATGCCGTCGGTGAATGTGGCAGAAGACAATGTAGCGACAACTGTACAGAGCGGCAGTACCGAGATGCAGACATTTCGATGTCAAAGCGGAAAAACAATCAAGGCTCTGATTTCTGCAAACGAAGCGCAACTGGAACTTTCGGATGGGCGCGAGATCATCATCCCGAGATCTGGTTCGCAATACGCCAATCCCGATGGAAGTTTCATTTTTTCGAGGGCAGGCAATGCCGCAACGATACGTGAAGGCGGCAGGACTACGTATACGTGTTCCTCTGCGTGATATCATTAAAAAATGTCTGAAGAAGACATTCGAAATGAGCGGCTAAAAAAGCTGCGCATACTGCAGGAAGCGGGGATGGAAGCGTATCCCTCCTCGTCAAAGCGCACGGAAGAGGTCGCTCAATTTCTTAGTAATTTCGAGAAGCGAGAAGAGGGTGGCGAGGCCGCGACTCTTGCTGGCAGAATCATGTCGCTACGCAGGCAGGGAGGGATTATCTTTGCTGATATATATGATGGTTCGGGCAGAGTTCAAATTGTTCTCCTTGAGTCGGAAGTGGATAAGGAGCTTTACAATCTTTTCACGGAGTCCGTTGATATTGGCGATTTTATCGAATGCACAGGTATCGCATACAAAACGAAGCGAGGAGAGCGCTCGCTCAAGGTGTCTTCGTGGCGGATGCTCGCCAAATCGCTTCTTCCAATTCCGGACGAGTGGTATGGAGTAAAGGACGAAGAAACGAGATTGCGGCAGCGGTATTTGGACCTCTTATTGAATCCCGATTTGCGGTCGCTCTTTGTACGCAGAGCAAAATTTTGGCAGTCGGTGCGCGATTTCTACCTCAAGAGAGGATTTCTCGAGGTGGAAACGCCGATTCTCGAAACGTCGCCCGGAGGAGCAGATGCGCGGCCTTTCGTGACACACCATAACGCACTCGACATAGATGTCTTCTTGCGCATTTCGGGAGGAGAGCTGTGGCAGAAAGAGCTACTTATCGCAGGTTTCCCAAAAGTGTTCGAGGTAGGGCGGATCTTCCGCAATGAAGGGCAATCGCGCGAGCACCTGCAGGATTACACGCAGGTCGAAAGCTATGAGGCGTATAAAGATATGCACGAAGGAATGAAATTCGTGCAGGAACTGTATCGGCACATCGTGAAAGAGGTGTACGGGCAGTACTCATTCACAGTTGGCGAACACGAGATTGATTTCGCGGCGGAGTGGCCGATCATCGATTTTTCCGAGAAGTTGAAGAGCCGTTATAAAATTGATCCACGAACATGCACAGATGCAGAAGCTATCACTGCGGCGCGCGACGCGGGCCTCTCCTTTTCTGACACGCCGAATAAAGTCCGCGCACTTGATTTGTTGTGGAAGCAATTACGTAAAACGATTTCGGGGCCGGCATTCCTTGTAGGAGTTCCCGTCGAACTTGAGCCGCTCGCAAAACGATCGCCGTCGAACCCGAATCAAGTCGAGCGCATTCAGGTCATCATTGCCGGCTCGGAAGTAGGAAAGGGCTACAGCGAGCTCAACGATCCGTTAGATCAGGCATCCCGCTTTGAAGAACAGCAAAAATTGCGCGAGGCAGGAGATGAGGAAGCACAGCGATTTGATCGGGAGTTCGTTCGCGCGATGGAATACGGTATGCCACCGGCATTCGGCTTCGGCGTTTCCGAGCGCTTATTCGCATTTCTCGAGAACAAGCCTGTGCATGAAGCGCAACTTTTTCCACTGATGCGCCCGCGATCCGACGATTCTTCATGAAATCAATAGGGGGTTGGCGTGTATAATGACCGTCGTCGCCAAAATCATGGAGGTCTTTTATGAGGCAGCGGAATCGCTTTTCCGCCCTCACGATCATGCGAAACGTTCGCGCTGTGCTGTGGCTTCAAACGCTCGCCTGGTATTACCAGCGGCGAGTGAACCTGGCGATCTGGATGTATTCCAATCTCTACGATCGGCTCTATAGGCTGAGCGGAGGCAGGGTTGGGCATCTGTGGGGGCCGGGCGAAGTCCGCGAGATTCTACGCAAATCTCGGCGCATCACTGTCGGCGAGATGATATCCACGGGAATTAACCGCTGGCAAATCAGGATCTCGGACAGGCGCCAGCGAAGATTTCGAAAGATCGTGATTGCATTCAGGAAGTAGCCGCGGCGCTTTAATGGCCGCGGCTTTTTTTGGTACGATACAAGTATGAAGACGTCGGTTTTCGGGGGAGGGTGCTTTTGGTGCACCGAAGCGGTGTTCCGGATGCTCAAGGGTATTTCAAATGTTGAACCTGGGTATGCAGGCGGATCAACTGAGAACCCGACATATGAAAATGTTTCAAGCGGTGCTACGGGACATGCGGAAGTCATTCACGTCACGTATGACGAATCACAAATTAGTTATGATGATTTACTGACCGTTTATTTCGCTTCGCACGACCCAACGACGCCGAACAGGCAGGGGAATGATGTCGGTACTCAATATCGGTCAATAATTCTTTACGAAACGGAAGAGGAGCGGATCGCGGCCGAGCGGATGATCGCGGATTTGCAGAAGGAATTAAAGGGTGAGCGTATCGTAACGGAAGTTAAAAAACTCGAGAAGTTTTATCCGGCAGAGGATTATCACAAGAAATATTTCGAAAACAATAAAAGCGCTGCATATTGTCAGATTGTTATTGAACCGAAAATCGAAAAGATAAAAAAGCGATTTACGAAATTGCTAAACGAGCATGGAACGCAGTAAATTTGAGGATCTTGTGCAGGAAGGGTTTGAGCTGCTTCCGGAATGGGTGAGGAAAAAAATTAAAAATGTCGCAATTTTGATAGAAGATGAGGCGTCGGCCGAAGTTCGTCGGCGCGAGCATTTGAGGAAAAACGAAACGCTTCTCGGGCTCTATCAAGGCATACCGCTATCAGCTCGAGGGGAAAATTACGGAGTCGGCGCGACGATGCCGGATACGATTACGCTCTATCAACTGCCGATTGAAGAAGCGGAAAATAGGAAATTCCCATATAACGCTCCAATACGCGGCCGCGTATTGGAGCGTTATATAATATCTGGCATTTCGGCAAACCCGCCGCGGCGGTCATGCTAGTATGCGTAAATGGCGAAATTGTCAGAAATTCTGAAGGAACGCGGCTACGTATATCAGCACTCGAGCGAGAAACTTGAGGAAATAACTGATCCACCTACTGGCGAGAAACGCACGATCTACTTCGGTATTGATCCAAGCGCGGATTCTCTTCAGGTGGGCCAGCTGCAGGCCTTTCTTGTGCTACGCCGCTTTCTTGAGGATGGGCACAAAGTAATTCTTCTCGTCGGAGGCGGCACTGGAATGATAGGGGATCCGAGCGGCAAGGATAAAGAGCGTGCGCTCTTGGATTCTGAGACAGTCCAGAATAACGCAGAAAAGATCTCGGCGCAGTCACGAAAACTCCTTGGCACAGAGGACCTCGTGCTGGTTAATAATTCGGAATGGCTTGGCGAAATTAAGCTGATCGATTTTCTGCGCGATGTCGGCAAGCATTTCTCAATAAACGCGCTCATCCAGCGCGACTTTATAAAAGAGCGCTTGGTCGAGAAGGATCAGGGGATTTCTTATGCGGAACTTTCATACGCGCTTCTGCAGGCCTATGACTATTGGCATCTATTTAAAAAGCATGGCTGTGATCTCCAAATCGGCGGTTCGGATCAGTGGGGAAACATCGTCTCTGGCGTGGATTACATTCGGCGCAGGGAAGGGAAAGTAGTCTACGGGCTTACGTGGCCGCTTCTTGTAAACAAGGCGACGGGAAAAAAATTCGGGAAGAGCGAGGAGGGGACGATATGGCTCGACCCAGCGAAAACGTCGCCGTTCAAGTTCTATCAATTCTGGCTCAATACGGATGATGAAAGCGTCGGCGAGTATCTACTCAAGATGACGCTTCTCTCCAAAGAGGAGATTGACGCGGCGCTCTTCATGCACAAACAACATCGCGCTGCCCGAGGCGCGCAAACGACACTCGCATATGCCGTAACGTCTCTTGTGCATGGCGAGGAAACCGCGATTGCGGTTCAAGATGTTTCCGCTGCGTTGTTCGGCGAACGGGAAATACGAGAATTGAGCGCCGGTGAGCGCGAGCTTTTGGAGCGCGAGGCGCCGACGTTTTCTGTGCGGCTCGGTGCGTTTCTAATCGATTCATTGGTGGAATCGGGGCTTGCTTCGTCAAAACGAGAGGCGAGACAATTTATTGATGACGGAGCGATTACGCTAAATGGCGGCAAAGTTTCCGACACCGAGCGCGTTCTCATGCATGAGGATTTTCAAGACGCTCCGCTCGCGATACTTAAAAGGGGAAAGCGCAATATAGTTGTTTTAAAAGCGAGCTAAAAAAGAACGGCTAGCAAATCTCGGGGGAGGGGGCGAGATTTTAGCGCTAGCCGCCGAAAAAGAGCTCGACAGCGCTCCTCAGCTTTGTCGAGCCGTAAAGAGCAACATGAACCGAGCGCTCTTTATACCTTAAATATCAGGACGCGCTAGTGTACAGTACTCGAATGGCAATTTTCAAAATACGATCAGAATTCAATCCAGAAGGTGAGCTCAGTACCATGAGTCCTGCGGACTTGGCTACAGGGCGAGACGCATTGGACCCGAGAGTATGACATCAGCGACTGTATTCAACCTAAAGAGTGATTTTAAGCCTGCGGGGGATCAGCCGCAGGCAATTGAGGCTCTTTATCAGGGTCTTAAAGAAGGCAAGCGACATCAGACGCTTCTCGGCGTCACTGGCTCCGGTAAAACGTTCACCGTCGCCAATGTTATCGAGAAGTGGCAGAAACCGACGCTTGTTATCGCGCATAATAAAACACTTGCCGCGCAGCTCGCGGCGGAATATCGGGAATTTTTTCCAGACTCCGCAGTGCACTATTTCGTTTCCTACTACGATTTCTATCAGCCTGAAGCATATGTTCCCGTGTCGGACACGTACATCGAGAAGGAGGCGGACATCAATGAAGATATCGAGCGGCTGCGTCACGCCGCCACGCAGGCCCTTCTCTCGCGCAAAGATGTCATCGTGGTTGCTTCTGTTTCTTGCATTTACGGGCTCGGCAGTCCTATCGAATATGAAAAGGTGAACCTAAAGTTGAAATTGGATGAACCCTGTACTCGCGCAGAACTAACACGCCGACTCATCGGCATGTATTTTGATCGTGTGAAAGGGGATCTAACTCCAGGCACTTTTCGTGCCCTCGGTGCACGGGTTGAAATCATGCCGGCGAATGAACGCACTATATATCGTGTCGATTTGTCGCAGGGGAAAGTTTCGAAAATCGACGAGATCAATGCGATAACGCGAGAAATCTTGACGGCTGTTGATTCGGTATTCATCTTTCCTGCGAAACACTACGTGACGCCGAAAGGCATCCAAGATGCAGCGCTTGCCGACATTGAATTCGAGCTCGACGAGCAATTGAAGCGATTCGAACGCGCTGGAAAGATTTTGGAGGCAGAGCGCTTAAAGCGCCGAACGCGGCAGGATATAGCGATGATACGGGAATTTGGATTCTGCAATGGTATTGAAAATTATTCACGGCATTTTGACCGGCGGAAGCCCGGCGAGCCGCCCTATACGCTTCTTTCGTATTTTCCTAAAAAGGCAGACGGATCGCCGGACTTCCTCACTGTCATAGACGAGTCGCACGTCACGGTGCCGCAAGTTGGTGCGATGTACGCTGGGGATCGCGCGCGTAAGGAAACGCTTGTCGAGCACGGGTTTAGACTTCCGAGCTGTGTTGATAACCGGCCACTCACGTTCAAGGAGTTCGAAGTGCGTATTGGCGAGACGCTTTACACGAGCGCAACACCCGGCACGTATGAGTTGGAGCGTAGCGGTAAACCAATAGAGCAGGTAATACGTCCCACTGGCCTCATCGATCCGGAAATTATCGTGCGTCCCATTGTGAGCGGGAGCGACTATTCCGGACAGGTGAAGGATTTTATACGCGAAGCGGAGGAGGTGACGATGCGCGGAGCGCGCTCAATGGTTACCGTTCTTACCAAGAAAATGGCCGAAGATCTGACAGCGTTTCTCACCGAACGGAATGTGAAGGCGAGCTATATACACAGCGACGTAAAGACCATCGAACGCATCGAAATACTCACTAACTTTCGGAAAGGCGTGTTCGACGTCCTTGTCGGCGTAAACTTACTGCGAGAGGGCTTGGATTTGCCGGAGGTGGAACTTGTCGCAATTCTCGATGCCGATAAGGAGGGATTCTTGCGAAGCGAAACATCGCTCATCCAAACAATCGGACGCGCGGCGCGCAATGTGCTGGGCCGAGTGATCCTCTACGCGGACACAGAGACAACCTCGATGGAGCGAGCTATCGGGGAGACGAATCGCCGTCGAAAGAAGCAGATAGCGTACAATACAAAGCACGGCATCACGCCGCAGACGATCAAGAAAAAAATACGAGACATCGTCGGAGACATCGAAAAGTCGAGAAAGAGGGCTATCAGCGATTTGGCTCAGCTCGATACGGAAGCGTTCGGCGGGAATAAGAAGAAACTGCTTTCTGCAAAAAAGGCGGAAATGCACGATGCGGCAGATCGGCTCGACTTCGAGACGGCCGCAATGTTACGAGACGAGATACGTGTACTGGAATCACGAAAATCATCATGAATCGAAATAGTCTGCAAACGAGTCGATGCCCCGTAGTCAGCTTGCTGTACTTCTGGGGCGAGACGGCTGCAATGTTAAGGGACGAAATCAGGGTCTTGGAGGGTAAAAAATAGTATGGCCATAGAAATAAAAGAGAATGTTCCTCTCGCGTCTCTCACGACATTTGGAATCGGCGGGGGCGCCAAGTACCTCACGGAGGTCAAAACGGACGTCGAACTTCGCGAGGCCATTATTTGGGCGCGCGACCGCATTACTTCGTTTCATATTCTCTCGGGTGGCAGCAATGTACTGATTCCTGACGAGGGGCTTCGCGGCCTCGTCATCCGGATAGTATCGGACTCATATGTATTCAATGGGCTGAATCTTATAGCAGATGCGGGCTGCAACCTCACGATGCTGATACGGGAGGCAGGCAGGCGCGGTCTTGGTGGCTGGGAGAGTCTCGCGGGCATTCCGGGATCGATCGGCGGAGCGATACGAGGTAACGCTGGCGCGTTCGGCAGTGAATTAAAAGATTACACGTTCGCGGTGAGGGCATACAACCACGAAACTGGTGAGCTAAGGACGTTCGTAAACGAGGCGTGCCACTTCGCATATCGGAGCAGCTATTTCAAACAGCATTTCGAGTGGATAATCTTGAACGTGGAAGTTGCACTTCGGGAGATCGGCCCGCAGGAAAGTGCTGAAGGGCACCATGCGGCTTGACATCAAAGTAGTGGCCGTAAGCAATAGTTTCCTTGAGGATGCGGGATGCCTCGAGCATCGACCGGCCGGAGAGATGGTGTTTTGAGCGCGCGCTGTCGAACTCCTTGCCCTTGCTGCGCAGATGAGCGTGCGCCATCTGATTCCAGAGCCGTTCAGAATCGAGGATGACGCCGTCCATGTCGAAGATGATCGCGCGCAGCATACAACCAAGAAACCGTGGATGTTATTTCAGCGTTTCGAGCGGGTAGAGCGTCGTCATGATGCCCGCGATGTACTCCAAACACTCGATGATAACAGCACGTCGATGCAAGAGCTCGTCGCACGCGCCCTGCGTCAGGATGATATCGCAGCCGCCCGCGTGACGG
>LCQS01000004.1 GCA_001004265.1 Parcubacteria group bacterium GW2011_GWA2_51_10
CAAGATTTAATGGATCGGATCAATGCGCTCTCGAAGGAAATCGCCGCGATCAGGACGGCGCCGGTATGTCCCGGACTCTCAAGGAGCTTGAAGCGCGGCTCCGCGGGCGATGATGTAAAGCGGCTCCAGCAATACCTCGCGAGCGATCCGGCGGTCTATCCGGAGGCGCTCGTTACTGGCACATACGGCGGTTTGACAGAGGCGGCCGTGAAGCGCTGGCAGGCAAAATATAATGTCGTTCTCTCGGGAGATCCGACGACGACTGGCTTTGGGGCTGTTGGGCCTAAAACAATTTCAGCAATAGCGCAGCAGTGCAGGGGGGTACAGGGGACTGCCGTCTCTGCTGCGCCGTATGTCGGGGGACTCCTCACTGTCGCGCCAATTTTCGGGGGCGTCCCTCTTACAGTTACCGTGCAAGCGATCGTGAATACTGCAAACGTATGCGGCGGCGCTTCGTACACGCTCGATTACGGTGATGGCAGCATCCAGTCGCAGATTCTCGTGCCCCCGAATCACTGCAGAGAGTTAATCAAATCGTTCTCACATGTGTATCGGCAGAAAGGCAACTTTACAATCACGCTCTCTTCCGGTGCTCATCGGAGCACCGCAACGCTCACGGTTCAGTAAAGAAGGCCGCTGCGTCTACCCTCGCAGTTAGCTACGAGGCTCGCGCAGCGATTCCGTGGCTTCTTTGCTGGAGAGGTGCGCCCTCCGTGCGCTCTTATTTGGCGCCGATTCAGCCCCGCAGCAAGCTGCGGGGCATTCTCGGCGTCCCGCCAGTAGGAGGCGAGTTCTAGATATCGTGATTTCGTAAACCCCGATGCATGACTATTCAACATGGAGTTCACGCATGGCGCTTTCGGAGCGCTCCGAGAGCGCTGGATATTTCAAAAGTTCTGGATCTTCTTTGACGAGTGCGAGAGCTTCCGATCGAGCGGCTTCTATGAGCCGTGGATTTCTGAGCGCTTCCATGCCGATATCGGAGATGCCCCATTGGCGCTTGCCGAAAAGATCGCCTGCCCCGCGCGCTTCCAAATCCGCTTCCGCTAGTTTGAAGCCGTCATTGCTTTTCTCAAGCGAGCACAGGCGCTGCATTGCGATCTCGCCTGCCGTTTCTGGAAGAAGAAAGCAATGCGGCGGATGGCTCGAGCGTTGGATGCGGCCACGCAGTTGATGGAGCTGCGCGAGCCCGAATCTCTCGGCTCCTTCGATAAGCATGACCGTGGCGTTCGGAACGTTGATGCCGACTTCGACGACAGACGTCGCGACAAGCATCTGGACTTCGCCTGATGCGAAACGCCGCATCACGTCATCTTTTTCTTGTGATTTCATCGAGCCGTGCAGAAGACCTATTTCATACTCCGGGAATACTTCTTTCTTAAGACGTTTCGCTTCCGCTTTTGCGGATTTTGCTTGAAGCGCATTCACCTTGGCTGGGTCCGGCTCTTCGATGCGGGGACAAATCACAAATGCTTGGTGGCCTTCGCGCAATTCATTGCGTGCGGCCTCATATGCAAGAGTGCGCTCGTCTGGTTTTATAATGCGTGTCGTGACCATCGCTCGCCCCGGCGGGAGCTCATCCAAAACCGATATGTCGAGGTCGCCATACATAGTGAGTGCGAGTGTGCGAGGAATGGGTGTTGCTGTCATCGACAAAAAATGCGGAGCGATATTTTCCTTTTTAGCAAGCGCTCGTCTCTGCGATGTTCCGAAGCGATGTTGTTCGTCTACAATCGCGTAGGCGAGATGCTGGAATCTTACGGTTTTTTGAATGAGTGCATGTGTGCCGACTATCATCGCTATTTCTCCATTTGCAACCCACTTCAGAAATTGGCTGCGCGAGATATCAGTTGCTTTCCCGCGTACAGATTTTGAGGGGAACTTCATGCACCCACTTCCCGTTATGAGTCCTATGTTTATCGGCAATTCGCGGAAATATCCTATGAAAGATTGGAAATGCTGCGTCGCGAGAATTTCCGTTGGCGCCATGTATGCGACTTGCAGTGTGCCAGATTCACGACCCGGCGGCCGGGCGTGGACGACGGCATACGCCGTCGCGGCGGCGACAAGTGTTTTTCCTGCTCCGACATCTCCCTCGAGGAGTCGTGCCATGGGGTGCGCGTCACCGTGAGGAGGATCAAAATCACGGAGGATATCGGCAATCGCGCGCGCCTGGGCGCGCGTCGGGGGAAAATTAATTGATTGGAGAAATGTATTCGCATATTCTTGCCCGTTCTTTATTGAGAACGACGGCTCTTCGTCGTTTACGGCGCGCTCCTGTGCGCGCGCCACTTGAATCACAAATATTTCTTCGAACGCGAAGCGCTTCCGCGCCGCTTCCGCATGATCTCTCTTTTCAGGCGTGTGCATCCACACGAGTGCTGATGCTAATTCCGGTAGGTGGAACTTTTGTCGGATCTTCGCGGGAATCGGGTCGCTCATCTGAACATGCGCCCTCTCCTTGAATACCCGCTCGAGAGCGTGGTAGAACCATTTGCTGGTTATCCCTCGACTTTCCGGATACACCGGAAACAAAGCGCCAGAAACCGAACCATCTACTTTGTTGCGGGTCCCTGGCGTCGCGCTCATCGTATTTTCTAATACGTCTCGCGCGCCGCTTTTCCCGCGCCTCGTATCTGGTGCGATTTCTGGCGCTCTGGGTAGCGCGAACATTCCGCTCGAAACAGATCTGGCGGTGATAATTTCGAATTCAGGATTTGCGATATACGGATTTTTATCTGAACCGCCAACGACACCGGTCAATTTCACAAAACTGTCTTCGGGCACATATGAGGCGATATATGGTTGATTGAACCACAGCAATTTGATGCGCCCTGTCGCATCTTCGAACCATCCCTCTGTCGCGTTCCGCCGGCTTTTCCAAAGTTTTTTGGCTTTCAGTTTGGAGATCCTGCCGTAGAGCGTCACCTTCGCGCCTTTCGACAGCCTGTTGATTTCAGTTTCCTTGCCGAGTGCTTCATATCGCGCAGGAAAATGATAAAGAAGATCACGAATCGTTGAAATCCCGAGCCGGCGGAGCGCAGAGAGCTGCGCGGGAATGAGCCGGAAATGTTTATTAATCGAGTCTTCAGGCCGCATGTATGTAGTATATAACCGAGTTATGCACAGGAGCTCCCATAGCATCTTGCGTACGGAAATTCTGTCGGTACTATGGGCGTGTTTAGAAACTAGAGGCACTCATACGTCTATGATTTATAGAGATGACTTAGATGAAGAGAAGGATTTGTCGGCGGATGTTTTGGAAGTGGCGGACGAAGATGACGACGAGAGTCTGCCTCCCGAAGGCGAGGGGGACAGCGAGGGTGAAAGAGAATAGCAACTCGGAATTAAGGTTCAGTCGCTAACCTTACGGAGTCATAAGAAATTCACTGCTTTCTTGGTATTATCTAAAGATGAAAACACTTTTACAGTATTTAGGGATTGTCGCGGCGGTGGCGCTCACGCTTAACATCACGCCGGGGATATTCTACAGCGGCGGATGGCCGACTATTTTCCTGATCGCACTCGCGTGGTCAGTCATTATTCTTGTCATACGCCCGATCCTTCAATTACTTACTTTGCCGATTACGATTATCACGCTCGGGCTTTTCGCACTCGTTCTGAACGCATTCCTTTTTTATGCCATGACATGGATTGTTCCCGGCTTTACTGTTGCCGGTTACTGGTCTGCGCTTCTTGGTTCGGTCATACTTTCCGTCTTTATCTGGCTCATCCAGAAAATCTTCTAGAAAGTGCAAAGAATTTTGCTGAGCGTTCTCGTGGAGCCAGCCGAGGACGGTCGAAGGCATGAAATTTGAGTATTTTTCTACTTGTTTATCGTGGACGACCGTCCACGATAAACAAGTAAACAAGGGAGTCTTTCTTGAGCCAATTTCTTTCATGATAAGATTTCTGAAATATGCCCGCGCTGTGCTATCAGTATTGAACTACCCCATACAGAAAGTTATATAGTGTTTGGCATACGGGTTTGCTAGTATCTATTTGCGGACGAATCATATGAATCTCGATAAACAACGGACGCCAGAGCGGCGAAATTCGCCTGAGAGAATTGCTGCTCTACTCGGAGATTTGTTAGCAAAGGATCCACAAATGCTGGCAAAGGCCATTGATTCGATATCGCCGGAGGCCCGGACGGCATTGAGCGGATTAATACAATTAGCGGAAGAAAAAAATGCGCAACAATCTTCGGCTGAGGTTCAGCCACCAGCAAAAACAGACGCCAAGACAGAACAGGGCAAAATCGAAATTCCGGCTGATTATGAACCGAATCTCGACCAACGGCGAAGAGAGCAGGCATTTGATGACGACAACTATTGGATTAGCGAGAACCGAAAAAATTCTTTACCGGATTATGGGAAATCACCTTTATATCGCGCACATTGGAGATTAGGAACTCAGGAATATCGACTTAAGCTTGCAGAAGAAATACGCAGCAGATTTAAAATTGGTGAGTATTACTACATACGTGGTCGGGGAGGACGCAACCCGATGAAACTAGTTGAAATTTTAACTGACGGAACGGCTCAGATGAAACATAGAAATGATTTAGGAAATCAACCAAAGGTTTATCTCGAGGAATTGAAAGAACTGAATCCTGATGCTTTGCCATTATCAAAAGATTATTTGTAGATGAGACAGCGCACCCTGTCTTTCTATGTTTGTTAGAATTCCACAAATGGAGCCGGTTTGCTATCTGAACGGAAAGATTTTACCGGTTGCCGATGCGTGTGTGAACGTGTACGACATCGGACTTTTGCGCGGCTTTGGGATTTACGAAGCATTCATGACATACAGCCGCAAACCGTTCATGCTCGCCGATCACCTCGCGCGATTCCGACGCTCGGCCAAAGCAATGTCGCTTAAAGTTCCTGCAAGCGACGAGGAAATTCGTTCAGCAGTCGACGCATTGGTTGAGAAAAGCATTCCGTCTTATAAAGAGGCGGTGATTCGCATTATTTTGACAGGCGGTAATGCGCTTGACGGCATCGAATACAACTATGACACTCCCACCTTTTACATTCTTGTCGAGGAATTCAAGCCGTTTCCTAGCACATTGTACACCGACGGATGCCCCTTGACCGTGTTCGAACAACAGAGGCAGTTCCCGGAAAGCAAGACAACGAATTACATTCAGGCGGTCCTTCTGCAGGAGGCGCGCGAGAAAGCCGGCGCAATCGAAATTTTGTATGTGTCAAACGGAAAGGTCTTGGAAGCCGCAACGAGCAATTTTTTTATCGTGAAGAATGGCGTGCTCATTACCGCAAAGAGTGGAATTCTTGAAGGTGTTACTCGGAAAGTTACTATCGAAGTCGCGCGGCCGCACTTTTCTGTTGAAATACGGGATGTTTCAGTAGATGAGATGTACGACGCTGATGAAGCGTTCATCACGTCAAGTTTCAAAGAGATCGTCCCCATTGTGCGGGTTGGCGAGAAAACAATAGGGAGCGGGAAAGTCGGCGACGTGACGAAACGCCTCATGAAATTATTTCGCGACTATACAGTACATGTCGGTAGGTAGGCCTTGATGTTGTTATAATAAATCAATGAGTCTCGATAATAAAAAACCGGTGGATCTGCGCCGCAGAGGTCTCGTGGCGGCGCTCGGAGGCGCGCTGATGGCTGGCCCAGCGCGCGGGGGAGAGAAAAGTAAATCGGAAGACGATCGTTTTTTTGAAGCCATGGAGCGCGACATTGAAAAACAAGCTCGGTCAAATCCGGAATTTGTAAAGGAGATGTTCGTGCGGCACCGGGGTGATCTTATAGGCGATGCGACCAACGTAGAGAATTTAAAGCGAATGCTTAGGAGTTCAAAATTCCAACACGTACGGTCGCTCATTGCTGCAGACGTGATATTTCGCGAAAGGGAGATCGCATGGAAACGCAGGTACGTAGGGTTACTGGAGAAGTATCTTCCACCCGAAGTTCCGCGCGACAAAGGACGGCGCATCACTACGCAAACTCAAGCGCCACGACCCGATTTATCGGAACTTCCCCCGGAGAAACGACAGAAGATAATGTAATTCTTTTTTTCCGTCAGCTAATAGTCGTACACCCTCAAGGCAAAACAGGTCGTAATCGGAGAACGTGGCGCAATTGCGCGACATTAGATTTTCAGCAAATATGTTTCAATCAGTTTAGCGGGGCGCATAGAGTCTTTAAATGCGAGAAGTCCAGGCACTCCACAGGGGCAGCCGATCGTAAAATATGGAACACCGGGATACAGTCTCGCTTTTTCTTGATAAATAAAGGGACTTAATCCGCGATATTTAATATTAACCTTCTGCATCAAGCCGACAAAAAGATTCTCTGTCAGCGGGTGAGTGTATGCAAACCCCGCGAGCTTCCCATCCACTTCAACAAAAATATTTCTCTGCGGCAGACTTGTAAATTCCAGATATTGCAAACAGGCATTAAGATCATCGATAAAAACGCCTTTTGCGAACTCTGAATAGTTTGTTAAGTCCTTAGTGCTCGCCCAATTCCGAATGAATTCCGCTACGAACTCTGGCTCATATTGATTTTTTATAGTGTAAGAATAGTGATGTCTAAAATAATTTGCGTTTTGTCGAAATTTACGCAGATCAGGCGTCGCGGATTTTGATAATTTCTCGCAGTCGTAAAAATATTCAGGGCCATAGGGTATTTTCTCCTTTATAGTTATTCCATTTTCCTCAAAGGTTTTGATGTCTATCTCGCGAGCAAACTGCACTCCTCTGGCGTCTTCTTTGCCTATTTTAGACGGTGCGTACAAGAACCGCATTTCTTTATCAGAAGTATCGAGATAGTAAACGATGAGTTTACCATTCATTTGCTCGTAATAGCCGTGAGCGGCTAAAAGGAAGGGGCTCGTAAAATAAGCTTCGCGTCCTAATTCTCTCGAAATTTCCAGCGCATTATTGGGAGTAATTTTCTCCATTTAGATATTGTGCGCGTCTCGATTGAAACGCAACAGTTGACACCGCGCACTGGACGATGCACAATCGCATCCAGAAGATTGGCGCCGCCAGTCACGCAAGCAGAAGGAGAACATGAAATGGAAGCAACGAACCCGAACGTTCGTGCGCTGTTGTTCAGCAGTCACAAGGTACACGGCCGCGAATACCTCGATCACGCCGAGGGAGCGATCAAAGCATTTCTCGGACCCGTGACGAAGGTGGTTTTTATTCCATTCGCGCTCAACGACTGGGACAGGTATACGTGGGAAAATCGCAAACGTTTTGCCGCGATGGACATCGATCTGATCGGGATTCAAGAAGTTCAGGGCAACATTCATGATGAACTCGATAAGCTGTATCTCGGCCGCGATTCGCTCGCAATTGTAGTCGGGGGCGGAAATACGTTCCGCCTTCTCAAAGATATGCAGAGCGGCCTGATAGATCAGATGCGTTTTTACCTGACGGTGCGTGGAGTACGCTACATTGGTGTCAGCGCTGGCACCAATGTCGTATGCCCGACGATCATGACGACAAACGACATGCCCATCGTGATGCCATGGTCGTTTGATGCTCTCGGCCTCATACCGTACCAGATCAACACGCATTACGTCGACGCCGCTATCGCCGACGGGCATATGGGCGAAACGCGCGAGGAACGCATCAGGGAATTCCACGAAGAGAATGACGTTCCGGTCATCGGTCTCCGCGAAGCATCGTGGATACTCGTGGAACAAGGAATCAGTACTCTCGGCGGTCCAAGCGCCGCGCGGCTCTTTCTTCCGGGTCACGCCGCAGAATTCGAAGGCACGCGATCGATCGAATCCGAAATCGCATACGCACAGTCGCTCCAGCGGTAACTAGCAGGACCCGCGGCAAACTCATGAAGACCAGCAATCCACAGCTGGTCTTGTTTTTTTAAAGTTCAGTTTATCTCAATATCGATGTGGCGGATTTCGGGGTGAGTTTTCCTGATGCGTGATTCTATCTCGTCGATTTTTCTGCCCATGAGACGGGGAATGCGATCGGCATACTCCGCGGAGAACTTCTTAAAGGATTCGAAATCGCGTGTCTTTTTATACTGCTCTCGAAGTGAGGCCTGCTGATATTCGGCGGAAAGGAGAGCCGCGCCGTTGAATTCCACTTCGCACTTGATGCGATAGACTCCCCAGCCGAGTACGGTTGATTTGAAGTCAATCACTTTTTCGATCGCAGGGTCAGACTCGAGGAGTTTTATGACCGCCTCCTGTAATTCGTCCGGCATCGAGCGACCGATAAGAAACGAGCGGTTCTTCACAATCAGCGTAAGTGCCGCAATCGCAAGGAATATGGAAATAATGATCGAACCAACCGCATCCCACGCGACATTGCCGGTGTAGTACGACATTCCGATCGCGAAAGCGGCCACAGCAATTCCGGCGACGGCAATCGCATCCTCCAAATACACGGCGAGCGTCATCGGGTCTGCCATTTTCAGGCGTTCCGAGAGGCGCGCGTTCGGAAAACTTTTCTTAAGTGAAGACGCCGCAACGTAGAACGTATACAATTCGACGACAAGAGCAAAGACGAGCACCGCGAATATCACGAGGCTGAACTCGATCGGTTCGGGATGAAAGAGGGCGGTGATCCCGCTGTAGGCCGTGACGCCGGCTCCGGCGAAGAAGACACCGCACGCCGATATAAGTGCCCAGAAGAACCGCTCGTTTCCATAGCCGTATTCGAAATCCTCGTCGGCTTTTTTGAGCGAGCGGCGCAATCCTATCAAAAGCAGAATCTGATTCAGCGTATCTGCCGCGCTATGAACGGCTTCTGAAAACATTGCGGAAGAGCCGGACACCGATGCGGCAACAAACTTGCTCACCGTCACGATTGCGTTGCCGAACACTGCCGCTACGACCGGCCAAAAACCCGTGGTAGTTTGCAAAGCCATTTCGCTCGAAGTATATAAAACCTGGCGCAAAAGACTATATTTCCTGCTTTAAGAGGCGATCCAAATCTCGCAGCACAAAACCACTCGGAATGAATTGAGCAAAAAGATTCATAAGCTGACGAATCCTTTTCGATTTTACGAGTGTATACAAACGAATCTTATGGCTCAATTCGCGGGCGATCTGAACGCGCGGCAGACGCTTCGACTCGTACCGTTTGAGAGTATCGGAAATCGGAAATTGCCCCGACACTTTCATCAGCTCTCCCGCAAGCACGTATGCATCTTCCATCGCCATCGAGCCGCCGAGAGCCGCATACGGTCCGAATGCATGAGCCGCATCGCCTAGAAGCGCAATTCTTCCTGATACCCATTTGTCGAGTTTCACTTCCATAATGTCTGAGGGGAAGAGATCCTGATCTTTATGTTTTGAAATGGATGCGGGGATGAGCGCCGATTCTTCTTTCAAAATTGTCCGTAGCCGCTCGGCACGCCCCTCTGCAGTGTCCCATGCAGTGTGCTCTACCGGCGCAATGAAGGAGGCGTGCGTCTTGCCATTTGCTTTGAGGACAATTGCGAATTCGGACGGCTCAACGTATTCGGTCAATATGCCAGGAACATTGAATCTATCGTCTATCCATGTGTGCCAAACCCTCCAGTTGTCGAATTTTTCTTCGCTCTTTGGGAATGAGAGCTTGCGTACAACCGAATGCGCGCCATCGGCACCGACAACAGCATCAAATACACGCGATGTGCCGTCCGTGAATTTCACCGTGACACCTTCCTCATCTTGAACGATGCTTTCAACAGAAAGTCCCATGCGTATCTTCGATTGGTCGACACGCGAGAGGAGCCAATCATGGAGGTCGGCACGATTAATGCAGGTGAGCGATGAGCCGTACTTTATAAAAAAATTCCGCAGATCATAGGTGCGGATGCCGTTGCCCGCGCCATCGCGGATCGCATATGCCTGAATCCGCGTTCCAAACTGATCAAGCCCATCCGCGAGCCCGAGTTTTTTCAAAATATCGCGCCCGTTGTCCCACAGGCCGATGACGAACCCCTGATGCTCCCAATTCGGGCACTTCTCAATTATTTCGTATTCGATATGCGAGTGCTCAAGAAACGCCGCAAGTGTAAGCCCGCCGATTCCTCCGCCGACGATGAGAACTTTCATCTTCTGCATTATACGGCGGAGAGGGAGGGATTCGAACCCTCGGTTCGGTTTAACCCGAACAACGCGTTAGCACCGCGCCGCACTAGACCACTATGCGACCTCTCCTTGGTTAACAGCCGCAATCGTACTTTACCGATTGTACCTTATCAAATGTTCAGGTGATACGACTTCACTTCCCGTGATAATCGTACGCTTCAAGAGCCGCAATACGATCGAGGAGCACCTTCCTTATTTCCTTGTTTTCCGGCAAATGCATGATCCCATAATGGGAGTATTCATCGAGTCTTTGTCGCAGAGCGACTCTCTCCTCTTTGTTCTCCGGTATCAAAAAATTTCCTTCCCGCCATGTTTTGTCAAAAATATAGTCGGGAACAGGACTTTTTCGTTTCTCGGCGGATTTCGACAGCCGTTCGCTCATTTTTGAATTATAGCAGAAACCCTTTGATGGGCGTGGCTAATCATAATTTTCTAGTCAACGTGCATGTCTACGCGCGGGCGAAGGCGATCAGGGTGACTTTTGCTCCGGCAGCTTCAAGTCGCTTGCCGGCGCTCTCTAGTGTTGCACCGGTTGTTGTAACATCGTCAATAAGAAAAATATGCGTATCTTTGATGATCGACTGTGATACAGCAGCGAATGCGCCTTTCACATTCTGTATTCGCTCATCGCGCGAGAGGTGCGTTTGTTGCCGTGTCGCGCGGATTCGCGCGAGCGCGTGCGGCGCTAGAGAGGCGAGATCGCCATTGCGAAATTCTTGCGGCAGGCGTTTAAGCACGATATCTACTTGATTAAAGCCGCGCTCGCGCTCGCGGCTCTTATGAAGCGGCACCGGAACAAGCAACACTCTTTTTTCGGAGAACAACTTCGATGAGGAGATTTCCTCGCGGAGAAAATCAGAGAGTGCGCTCGCGCAGAGGGATGCGGCATGAGCGGAGCCGTCGTACTTCAGCGAACGGATCAAATCCTCAATGATCGGCTCTCGATAATCCATGAGCGTCGTGATTCTCGTTCTATCAAGAGAGAGTGAGGCAGGGGATACGGGAATATCTTCAAATGTGCGCGCTGTCGTGCGGACACTGCGCTCGCGCCGGGGCAGAATAAGGTCAAGCATGCGGGATAACAGTTTCTTCATGTTTGCCATTGTAGCGCGTGCTAATCTGCTCTCATGCTTGCAGACAAGAAATGTGTCCCATGCGAAGGTGGAGTATCGCCGCTCACGCGAGCGGAGGCCGGGACACTGTTAAAGCAGATTTCCGATTGGAAGATTTCTGATGACGCGGAAAAGATATCAAAAAAATTCAAATTCAGGAACTTTGCCGATGCGCTCGCATTCGTAAACAACGTAGGAGCGATTGCGGAGCGCGAAGGGCATCATCCTGATCTCCAATTATCGTGGGGAAAGGTTTGCATCGAGCTTTCGACGCACGCAATAGGTGGGCTTTCAGAAAATGATTTTATTTTGGCCGCCAAGATCGATCAAGTCTCTTAATTCTGCGGAATACAGTATGAGGAATACGGTATACTGTTCACATGGTTGCTTTTTCTCTCGGCAAATTGTTCGGCCGCTCTCAAGAAGGAAGTATTCTTGGAATTGATATTGGGGCATCGTCGGCGAAAGTCGTGCAGCTTCGCGCATCAAAAGGCGCGGCGATTTTAGAAACATACGGCGAAATTGCGCTTGGTCCATACGGCAATGCCGCAATCGGTAAGGCGGTAAAGCTGCCGCCTGAAAAAATCGCCGAAGCGCTCACCGATCTCATGCGAGAAGCCAACGTAACGGCGCGCACAGGCGGGCTTTCCATCCCTTTTTCAGCATCTCTTGTGTCTATCATCGACTTGCCAAAGGTGGACGACGACGCTCTCGCGCGCATGGTGCCCATAGAGGCGCGAAAATACATTCCCATTCCGATAAGCGAAGTGACGCTCGATTGGTTCGTTATTCCCCGCGAGGAAGAAGGCGCGAGCGCTTTTGACAGAGTTGAGGAGCCTTCGCCTCTCCGAGCCAAAGGCCAGGAAGTGCTCCTCGTTGCAATACACAACGCGACAGTGAAAAATTATCAGGCCATCGCGAGCGCCATCGGAGTAAAGGTCCATTTTTTTGAAATAGAAATTTTCAGCGAAGCGCGCTCGTCAATGGAGCACGGCACGGCGCCAGTTTTGGTTGTTGATATTGGCGCGGCAATGACAAAGATGTACATCGTCGAGCGGGGGATCGTGCGCCTCACGCACCTTGTCACAACTGGCGGCCAGCATATGACAGATACTCTTGCGCGCTCTCTATCATGGGATTTTGAGAAAGCGGAGCGCGTAAAGCGCGAGCGCGGTCTCATAGATTCCAGCGCATATGGCACGGAAGAGAATGCAAAAATCAAGTCGGCGCTGTTATCAACACTCGCGCGCGTGTTTGCGGAGGTAGACCGTGTACTATTGAGCTACGGGCAGCGATATAATAAAAACGTGTCGCATGTTCTCTTTGCAGGCGGCGGCGCTTCGCTTCCCGGACTCAAAGAGCACGCGAAAACAGCGCTGCGGGCCGAAGTCACTGTTGCCGATCCTTTCGCACGGGCGGAAGCGCCGGCGTTCCTGAAAGATGTGCTTCAGCAAATCGGGCCCGGGTTTGCCGTTTCCATTGGACTTGCCCTCCGAGAGCTAAAACATCTTTAGAACGGAGAACGTAGTAAGTACAACAAAATGCAAAACTTTCTCTCAGCTTCATCTACGTTCTACGAACTAAATTATGTCTGAAGTACAATCATCGTTTATTCCACCCGATACGGTGACGCCGTCTGGCAAAAGGCGCGAAAGCGGCGGCGGATTGTCTGACTTTCTTTCTCTCGTCGGGCTCGTGCTTGTTGTTGCATCTGTCGTTCTCGCTATTGGCGTTTTCCTCTACCAGCAATTTCTGGATGAAAGCAAAGAGAGCAGGCTCAAGCAGTTGAAGCACGCGAAGGAGCAGTTCCAGCCGACCCTCATACTTGAGATGACGCGGCTCGATGATCGGATGGAAGCGGCCGAGACGATTCTCGCCAATCACCCTGCTCCGTCCACATTTTTCCACATGCTGGAGCAGGTTACGCTCTCGACGGTCTCTTTCCGCTCTCTCGCTTTTGAGGTTGTAGATGCGCAGACGATTACGATAAAGATGGACGGCATCGCAAAGAGCGTGAACGCAGTCGCGCTTCAAGCAGATCTTTTCAGCAAGAACGGCGTTATCACGAGCCCTATATTTTCCAATATTGATCGGCAGCAAGATGGCGTCCATTTTAGCCTTACCGCAAACATCAATCCCGCGGCCATTCGCTATCGGCAGCTGATCGCGGATTTGATAGCGGCAGCACAGAACGCGCCAGGAGAGGCAACAGAAGAATTACCGGCAAGCAGTGCAGCACCGTTTAGTCCGTCGCAGCAAGAAGACTCTCGCGCAACAGGCCCCGGCGATCAACAATAATATTATGATTCGCACTATTTTTTCAGTTGTAGCTCTCCTTGCCGCCGGGGTGATCTTCTTTATGTATACGCAGCCTACGTATGGATCGCTCTCTCTTATTAAGGGCGAGATAGATCAATACAATAAGGCGCTTGAGAAGGCGGATGAGCTCAAGAAACAAAAAGAGGAGCTTCTGAAGAAATTCAACGCCATTGATCAGGAGTCAAAAGACAGATTGCTGAAGCTCCTTCCCAATCATGTCGACAACGTCAGGTTGATCCTTGATATAGACGGTCTTGCGGGCGCGTTTAACATACCCTTGAAGAACGTCGCTATTAACAGCTCTGAAACTGATGAGACAGGAAAATCTGTTATTAAATCGATTTCGTCGGGAAAGCAAAAATATGATTCGCTCACGCTCAAATTCGCGACCGAGAGCACCTATCCCGAATTTGTCCGCTTTATCGAAGCGCTCCAAGCGTCTCTGCGCATTGTGGACATCGTCTCTCTTAACGTTGCCCCGGGCGCCTCAGGCGGCGGCATATATCAATATACCGTTACCATTAAAACGTACTGGCTCCGCTGATGTCGCGTATGAGTACACTTAAACAATACAAAATAGCACTTCTCGGGATCGCGATCGTCGTTGCGCTCTTCATCTGGTGGGGCCTTCGCGGCTCGCCGCAAGACGTACCTCTCCTTACGACAGAGGCACTCGGGGGCGCCACCGGCATAGAAAAGGAGCTTGTCGAAACACTCATAACGGTTCAATCAATATCGCTGACCGGCACGATCTTTTCCGATCCAGCATTCCGGAGTCTGGGGGATTTCGGAAGGGAAATTATCCCCGAGCCGATGGGCCGCCGAGATCCGTTTGCGCCGCTTGCCCCTGGAGATCTTGATGAAAATGCGGAGAGCGAAGTCCCGGCGCAACTCTTTCGCGCGAGGTAATCTGAACGCACAACGTATTGCGAACGGCGAGATTCAGCATGCGCGCCATGCGGTACAATACTAATTATGCCGAGTAATACGCAGATTAATCCCGCGGCGACTGCCGCGACCCCCGCCGCCGGAGAGATCCCAACGCGAGTAATCGGCGATAAGAAGATTTCGTACGACATACTGCGCTACATCCCGGAAGAATCCGCGGAGCATTACAAATTGGCGCCGCTTAGTGTCGTAGACGGCGTGCTGGAAGTTGGCATGGTTGAGCCCGACAATCTCGGTGGCATCGACGCTCTGAATTTCATCACGCGCAATACGGGCCTTCCGTTCAAGCTCTTCAAGATATCGGCGGAGGATTTTGAGCATATTTTGCAGATGTATCGGGGGCTCGGCGGTGAAGTCGAACGCGCGGTTTCAGATTTGGCCGCAGAACAAAAGGAGCGGCTAGCCAAGGATGGAGCGGCACTCGGACTCGATTTAAATGATCCCTCTATCGGGCGCAAGGATGCTGACGATCTGGTAGAGCATATCCAGGAAGATGCGCCGACCATTAAGATAGTTTCAACGATATTGCGCTATGCGATAGATGGGAAAGCCTCCGACGTGCATATCGAACCGCTCCCGAGCGGGGTGCGCGTGCGCTACCGCGTCGACGGCGAACTCCATACGAGCGTCATCCTTCCTTTGAGCACGCATCGCGCGCTTATCGCGCGCGTGAAGGTGCTCGCTTCCATTCGGCTCGACGAGCAACGAAAACCGCAGGACGGACGGTTCTCTGCGACGATAGACAATCGCCCGATAGATTTTCGCGTTTCGACATTCCCGTCGTACTACGGCGAAAAGGTCGTCATGCGTATCCTCGATCGTGATCAGGGATTTATTCCACTCGACAAAATCGGGCTTACAGAACGCAACCTTACGCTCTTGAGGCGCGCCATCAAACGCCCGCATGGCCTGATCCTTCTTTCCGGCCCCACAGGATCTGGAAAATCAACGACTCTCTACTCCATGCTCAATGAGATCGATCGTGAGCATAAGAATGTGCTTTCACTCGAAGATCCTATCGAATACTTCGTCGATGGCGTCACCCAATCGCAGGTGAAGCCGGAAATCGGCTACACGTTTGCAACGGGGCTCCGCACAACGCTGCGGCAGGATCCGGACGTCATCATGGTCGGCGAGATCCGCGATTCCGAGACGGCCAAGCTTGCGTTCCAAGCGGCGCTCACTGGGCACCTCGTGCTATCGACGATCCACACGAATGATGCAGTGGGCACGATTCCGCGCCTCATAGACATGGGAGTTGAACCCTATCTCATTCCGCCGGTTTTGATCCTCTCCATGGCACAGCGCCTAGCGCGCACTCTGTGTTCTGATGGCGGTAAAGAAATCGAGATTTCCGCGAGCGATCGCAAAAGCATTGAAGCGAACATGAGCAGTCTGCCTCCCAAATACCGATTCGAAATACCGCGCGTTGCATACGAAGCGGCAAAAACACCGACGTGTCCAACGGGAATGCGCGGGCGCATGGCGGTGTTCGAAGCCCTGGAAATGTCGCCGGAGATCGAGCGTATCATTTTGGAGCATCCCGTCGAATCGAAGCTCTGGGCCGCGGCGCGTGCGCAGGGCATGCTCACGATGCGCGAAGACGCGCTCGTGAAGGCATTCCACAAGCTCGTTCCTTTCACGGAGGTGAACAATTTGAGCAGCCTTCTTCTTGCGGGGGATACCGATGTCGGTGAGGAAGAGAAAGAGGAAGGGGAAGAAGGAGGAAAGACACGTAAAGCAAAAGGCGAAGAAAAAGACAAGGTATGACCCAATAGTGCCCCTCATCTTTAGGCCTACACATACAATGGAGACAGGAAACAAAGAAAACAAAAACGGAGGAACAAAAGGACAAGTTTTGCTCGTTGATGACGACAAATTTTTGATCGACATGTATGCGATGAAATTCACAACAGGAGGATATACCGTAGAGGCCCACCTTTCTGCGGGCGACGCCCTCACGGCACTTCGCGGCGGATTTGTTCCGGACGCGATTGTTTTTGACCTCATCATGCCCGAGCATGACGGCTTTTCATTTCTCCAGACGCTTTCGGCGGAGCATCTCGGGGGAGAGGCGGTGCGCATCGCACTCACCAATGAGAGCGATGACAATGCGCAGAAGAAAGCATCAGAGCTCGGTGCCGATCGCCTCGTCGTCAAAGCAAATACCATTCCTTCTGAAGTTGTCGCAATAGTCGGGGAGGAGATCACTAAAAAACAACGAAAGCAATGAGTATGTTTTTTATGACCCTGTTAAATCCTGCATCGCAGGACGACATGTCAGTTCTTCACATGCATCATGCATAATGGATTATGTATTGCAGACATGCGCTACAATGCGGGGTAAGAGCATGTCGTATTTAACAGGGTGTAAGAGCTTCTAAATTCGTTATCACTCATTAAGAATCTCTAACATGACAGACTACCCCGCGCAGCTAAAAAAATACATCAATGTACTTTCTCATGAGGGCGGCTCTGATATTCACTTCACATCCGGAGCGCATCCGACAATTCGTGTATCCGGATCGCTCGCGCCCATGCTCCGCGAGCCAGTCCTCTCGGGCGAAGATACGGTAAGTTTTCTTAGAGTGCTCGCGCGGCCCGATCAGGAGAAGCGCTTTCTTGAGGCACAGGAACTTGATTTCGCATACGAAACCGAAGACCGCATACGATTCCGCGGCAATGCGTTCTACCAGAGAGGAGCCGTGGGGATCGCGCTGCGTCTCATTCCACGTCAGATACGCACGCTCCAGGAATTGAATCTACCGGACGTGCTTGCGACATTCGCGCGCAAATCGCAGGGCTTTTTTCTCGTCGTTGGCCCCGTCGGACACGGGAAAACGACAACGCTCGCCGCTCTCATTGATCTCATTAACACGGAGCGTATGGAGCACATCGTCACGGTAGAGGATCCAATAGAATACGTGTTCGAACCGAAGCAGTCTTTAATAGAGCAGCGGGAAGTGCGCATTGATACAAAAGATTTTCCCACGGCGCTCCAATCCGCTTTCAGACAAGATATAGATGTTTTAATGGTTGGAGAAATGCGGGGGCCGGAAACCATGTCATCCGCGGTGACGGCGGCAGAAACAGGGCACCTCGTGCTGTCAACACTCCACACGAACAATGCGGCACAGACGATAGATAGAATCATCGATACCTTCACAGCCGTTCAGCAGGATCAAATCAGATTGCAGCTTGCCTCCTCGATGGCGGGTATTTTCTCCCAGCGTCTCATTCCACGTATTTCAGGTGGTCTTATTCCGGCTTACGAGCTCCTCATCAACAATAAGGCGGTAGCCAATTTGATTCGGGAAAAGCGAACGCACGAATTGAATACGGTCATTGAAACGAGTTCGGGAGAGGGGATGGTGGATATGAATCGCTCGCTCGCCGAGCTTGTGGCAAGAGGGGAAATTACCGTAGAGAGCGCATACCAAAATTCACTCAATCCCAATGTACTCCAAAAATTACTTTAAAAATTCGGATTTTATAAAGTATGGCAGTTTTTAATTACACCGCAGTTGATGCCGAAGGAAACGAGCGGGCTGGCACTATCGAAGCCGTCAACATTGATGTGGCGATTGTTGCGATCCAGCGTCGCGGCCTCATTATATCCAACATTGAGAGTGCCGAGAAGAAAAGTGTGGGCCTCATGAGCAGAGTCACTTTTTTTGAGAGAGTAAAAAACAGCGATATCGTCATTCTTTCCCGCCAGATAACAACGCTTTTTGAAGCACAAGTGTCCGCACTTCGGGCATTCCGCCTCCTCGCCGCAGAGGCGCGAACAGAACTTCTCGCCGAGAAACTAACCATCATTGCCAACGACATCCAGAGTGGGAGCAGCATTTCCGCAGCGCTCTCGCGGCACCCTGACGTCTTCTCCGGCTTTTACGTCAACATGGTTCGTGCAGGAGAAGAAGCGGGCAAACTGGATGAGGCGTTCTCCTTTCTCGCTGATTATCTCGATCGAACATATGAAATCTCGCAAAAAGCGCGCAATGCGCTCATTTACCCTGCGTTTGTGATATTCACGTTCATCGTTGTCATGATTCTCATGATGACGCTCGTGATACCGAATCTCGCAAAAATGTTATCAGAAGTCGGGCAGGACATACCGATTTACACGAAAATCGTAATAGGGATAAGCAGCTTCTTCTCCGAGTTCATAGTCCTCATATTGGTTGTTTTTGGCGCCGGTGCATTTTTCTTTGTTCGCTACGGGCGAACGGAGGCAGGCAAAATGCTCTACTCTCGCGCACGCCTCGGGATACCGTATCTCGGAGGTGTGTATAAGAAGCTTTTCCTTTCACGACTTGCCGACAATCTTTCAACAATGCTTCGGAGCGGCATACAAATTTTGCGCGGAATTGAAATCACAGGTTCTGTCGTTGGGGATCCAGTGTATGAGAAACTCTTGAAAGAAGCAGCCATCGACGTTCAAGCCGGGCTTCCGGTATCGGAAGCTCTGCGCCGTCATCCGGAGATTCCGGGGATTGTGGTTGCGATGATTAAAATCGGCGAGGAGACGGGAAACATGGGAAGTATTCTCGACACTATGGCCAAGTTCTACCGCCGCGAAGTGAATAATGCGATAGATACACTCGTCGGGCTCATCGAACCATTCATGATCGTAACCTTGGCAGTGGGCGTCGCAATACTTTTAACGTCAGTTCTCATTCCTATTTACAATATCGCCTCCGGATTTTGATAGAAAACAGAGCGGGTATACAATTTAACATATGAAATATAGCAAGGGATTCACGCTCATCGAGCTTCTGGTCGTGATCGCGATCATCGGGATTCTTTCGTCGGTTGTGCTCGCTTCTATGAACAGTGTTCGCAAAAAGGGCCGAGACACGGCTCGGATTTCTCACGTGCAGCAGTATCGGCTTGCTCTCGAAATGGTCTACGACACCTTCCAAACGTATCCTGCTGATGATGATGCAGTTGTAGATCAGGGATTTATTTCGGCGTTGCCGCGCGATCCGTCGACGAATGCCCTCTATCAATATGTTGGTATCGGCTCCGACGGTAATCCTTGCCCACCGGCGGGACCATGCACGAGTTATATTCTGAAAGCGACTCTCGAAACGCCGGGACATACGATTGTGCAGGCCGATAAAGACGGAATGATCGCAGGGGTTAACTGTGGCCCCATACCGCAAACCGTATCGGAGGTTGAATACTGCGTAGCGCCGTAGGAATAGCAGATTGCAATGACCCCAGCTCTCTTTGCCCTCTTCGGACTCATTGTGGGCAGTTTTCTTAATGTACTCATCCTCCGGAACGGCGTGGAGACACTGCGAGGCAGAAGTGCGTGCCTCTCCTGTGGAAGGAAAATCGCGTGGTACGATCTCGTTCCCGTCGTCTCGTGGATTTATCTTCGAGGAAGATGCCGCTTCTGCGGCAGCCGCATCTCCCTGCAGTATCCACTCGTAGAATTGCTTACTGGAATTCTCTTTGGTCTCGTCGGCCTCTCTTCGCTTGTGCTTTTTGAGAAGCTCATCTCCCTACCAATACTTGCTCTGCTTGTCGCTATTTTTGTCTATGATATGAAGCACAAGATTATTCCCGACCCGTGGGTCTGGACTTTCAATCTTCTTGCATTTCTGTTTTCACTACTAACTACTAACTACTTACTACTAACTATTTTCTCTGGTCCTATCACCGCACTGCCGCTCTTTCTCCTGTGGCTTGTTTCGAGAGGGACATGGATGGGATTCGGGGACGTGAAGTTGGCGCTTGGGATGGGGTGGCTCTTGGGGTCGTTCTATGGGCTCTATGCTATTTTTTTCGCATTCGTGCTCGGAGCCGTTATAAGCGTTCCACTTGTATTTTTTTCTTCCCAATTATGGAAGCGAAGCATCCCGTATCACTTTTTGCACAGATTCATCACGGTAAAAAGTGCTAAGGGGTATACAATGAAAAGCGAGGTGCCGTTCGGGCCATTCCTCGTGTCGTCGACTATTATGGTTTGGTTCGCAATGCTCTATAACGTGCCACTGTCGCTACTTGCATGATAAAGAAAAAGAGTACTTCTGCAGGTCTAACGTTGATAGAGCTCGTCGTGGCTGTCGGTATTTTCGCACTTATCACGGGCATTATCCTTGCAAACAATACTCGTTTTGGCGGAATATTTTCGCTCCAAAATCTCGCGTACAGCATTGCGCTTTCAATTCGAGAGGCGCAGGCCCATGGCATATCAGTAAGCAGGTACTCGAGCGGCTACGAAACGGCATTCGGCATGCATTTTGATGTATCATCACCGGCGAGTCGCCTACACTATGAACTTTTTGCCGATAGCATTGATGACGGCTATTTCGAAACAAGCGAGAATGTGCCGCCATCGCCATATACGATTGGCCGGGGGTATACAATTTCGAAGCTCTGCGCACCCGCGGGGAATACTATTGAGACCTGTACGTCTGTAGAGCGACTCGATATCATCTTTAGACGTCCCGAGCCCGATGCGTCTATTCGCGCGAATAGCCTGGCGCAGAAGTATGAAAGCGGTCGGATCGTCGTGCAGTCACCTCGGGGTGATCAATTGAGCATTCTTGTGTTAGCAACGGGCGGGATATCAGTTCAAAGATAAATATGTGGAACAAAACTCTTTCTTGCTGTGCAATTTTAGGGTCGCTATCTGCGCGTGCTCGCGCAGCGCTGCCTCTCGCGCCGTCGCGCTGCGAGACACCCCAAAATCGCACAGCTTCGGCGAGTTTTGTTTTTGGGAGGAGGAATAAAATACCTCGCAGCAAGCTGACGAGGTATTTTATTTTTGAGAACCGTCGGTTCTCAACGCTCGCTTCGCTCGCTGCTCTCCTCCACGGGGAACCGGATGCGGGTCCCCGACCCCCTCCGCCCTTTGCGCATTCACCCCCGAAGCAGAGCTTCGGGGAACTCTGCGCAAAGATAGGAGAAAATCGGGGTTTTACTTTGATCGAAATGATGGTTGCAACTGCGCTGTTTGCAATTGTGATGCTTGTTTCTGTGAGCACGCTTCTTGCGCTCGCGGATGCGAATCGGAAGGCGCAAGCGCTCCAATCCGTCATAAATAATCTGAATGTCTCGCTCGACGGCATGGTGCGCGCCATTCGCATCGGGAGCGATTACCATTGTGGCAGCACGGGTGTTCTGCGCGACCCGCAGTCGTGTCCAACCGGGGGAGATACATACTTTGCATTTCAGCCATACCATGAAGGCGACGCTGCCGTGCAGCCGTGGGTGTATAAATTTGACGGCACTCAAATCCTGAAATCAGAAACAGGAGGGGAACCATTCTACGCAATCACAACGCCTGAGGTCCAAATTGATAGCGTCCGTTTTTACGTCGTTGGCACAGCGCGTGGCGCAGATAGAATTCAGCCGAAAGTCGTCATCACGATAAAGGGTACCGCAAGTGCCGGTAACGAAAGAGCGAAAACGGAATTCAACATTCAGGCAACAGCTGTGCAGAGAATACTTGATATCTAGTTCGTAGAACGTAGTACGTAAAAAGTAGTAAATAGCATGAAAAAAATCACCATATGAAAAAGAATTCTCAACTACGAACTACGAACTACGTACTACGTACTAGTGCTGGGTTTACGCTCGTCGAGACCTTCGTCGCGGTCGTGCTTTTGTCTGTTACGATTGTTGCTCCCATGATGCTGACGGTGCGGAGCCTTTCTTCCGCATACTATGCACGCGATCAGGTGACAGCATTTCATTTGGCGCAGGAAGCGATAGAAGTTGTTCGGCACATTCGGGATAGCAACATCCTTAAGATCGTCTATGGTGAGTCCACGAATCTTTTTGCCGGCATACCATCGACGAGTGGCGAGGCATTTTACGTCGATGCACCTTCTTCCGCCGCTCTCGACTGCGGGGACAGCGGGTGCCCGCTTCTTACGACCGATGGGGAACTCTACGGATACGGCGAAGGCGGGAATTGGAGGAGTACAAAATTCACACGAGCTGTTCGAGTAACTGCCATTAATCCGGACGAGTTGCGCGTCGCCGTAACGGTTTCTTGGAAATCGGGGCCATTTAAAGAGCGCACATTCACGATTTCCGAAAATGTTTATCGGTGGGTTGAGGACGGAAGCGCAATATGACCCCTTATCACTTTTTCTCCAAATGCTGTAAGCGGCTTTCTAGAGTCGGTGATTCGTCGTTGTTCAAAACCATGGTGGCAGATCCCACTTTTAGGAAAAGTGATAAGGGGTTTACGCTCCTGCTTGCAGCGCTCGTTTCTTCGATTGCTCTTGCGCTCGGAGTTGCGGTGTTTGAGATTGCAATAAAGCAGATCGAGCTGTCGTCGATGGGCCGCGATTCGCAATTCGCATTCTATACAGCCGATTCCGCGGCGGAATGCGCGCTCTATTGGGATTATCGCTATTCGTATTTTTCTCCAACTCCTTCGCCGGATACGCCAGCGAACGTTACATGCGATGGCAGAACTATAACCATCAGTGATCGCCCTGCCGAGCCGATGCCGAGCACGTACACATACACGATAGGGATCGGCGACATGAATTTATTTACAGATGCGACGCCAGGAAACTTGTGCGCGCGCGTTACTGTAACGAAGACACGCGGCGCGGATAACATCGTTCGCAGCATTATTCACGCCGATGGTTTTAATGATGATTGCAGCTCTCTTGCCGAGAATCCGCGCGCTATTCAGCGTTCAGTGGAGATACGGTACTGAACCAGGTTCTAGCTGCTAGGGACTAGGTTCTAGAGAGATTCACGATGAGTCGGTTCCTGTATTTCCTGAAGCTAGAAGCTAGAAACAAGAAGTTGTAGAGTATAAACATGATTCCCGAGAAAATTAGTGAGCGTTACATAAAACTCAAAGGTACGATCAACCACCACCGGCGTCTGTATCACGTCTACGATAAAGAGGAAATAAGTCAGGCCGCGCTCGATTCGCTAAAGCACGAACTTACGGATATCGAGAAAAAGTACCCGGAGATCATTGCGCCGGATTCGCCATCGCAGAGAGTGGCGGGCAAGCCCCTGCCGGGCTTTGTTAAGGTCCGACACAAAGTGCCGCAGTGGTCCTTCAACGATGCGTTCACGAAAGAAGAGGCTCAGGAATTCGACGCGCGCGTAAAGCGCTTTCTGCGCTCCTCGTTCGGCGATGTCAGACCTACGTATGTGTGCGAACTCAAGATCGACGGACTTAAAGTTGTTCTTGATTACGAAAAAGGATTTCTTAAAACAGCTGCAACGCGAGGTGACGGGCTTGTGGGCGAAGATGTGACGGCGAATATCCGTACTATCGAATCTGTGCCGCTTTCGCTCACGCGGCCAATAGATGTTGTTGTGGAGGGCGAGGTATGGATGAGCACAGCGAGCCTCGACGCTTTGAATCGCGCGCGCAAAAAAGCAGACGAGGCACCCTTCGCGAATCCACGCAATGCGGCGGCCGGTTCGATCCGCCAACTTGATCCTTCGATTGCTGCCGCGCGGAATCTCGATGTGTTTATCTACGATGTGGCGCACACGTCAGAAGAACTTCCGGAAACTCAGGTTGAAGAGCTTCTCTATATGCGTGAGCTCGGCTTCAAGATAAATCGGCACTACGAGCACGCGCCGAATATAGAAAAAGCGGTAGCGTTTTGGGAGAAGTGGAAGGAGAAGGGGAGAAAAGAGGAATATTGGGTAGATGGGATTGTCATAAAAGTGAACGAGAGGAAGTATCAAGAAGCCCTCGGCTTTACGGGGAAGGCTCCGCGCTTTGCCATTGCGTTCAAATTCCCGGCAGAGCAAGTAACGACGATCGTAGAAAATATCGTGCTCCAGGTCGGCCGCACGGGAGTTTTAACTCCCGTCGCGCACATGAAGCCCGTATCTGTCGCAGGGACCACTGTCTCGCGCGCGACACTCCATAATGAAGATGAGATCAAGCGGCTCGATGTGCGGATCGGGGACACGGTAATTCTCCAGAAAGCTGGCGACGTGATTCCCGATGTCGTAAGCGTGATAAAGGACCTGAGGCCGAAAAATTCTAAGCCGTATCAGTGGCCGAGACGGGTCCCTGAATGTGGCGGCAGCGGCGAAATTGAGCGCGTCCCGGGGGAGGCGGCATGGCGGTGCGTCAATAAGAATTCGTTTGCCATCGTCCGACGGCGCTTTCATAATTTCGTCGGCAAACACGCGCTTGATATTGAGGGGTTCGGGCCGCGTACCATTGATCAGCTGCTCGAAAAAGGGCTGGTTCAGCACTATGACGAGCTCTTTACGCTAACGGAAGGCGACCTTCTCTCGCTAGAGGGATTTGCGGATATTTCAGCGAAAAAGCTAGTCGCCTCAATACAGAAAGCACGTCGCGTGCCTCTCGCGCGGCTTCTTGTGGGACTTTCGATTTCGCAGGTCGGAGAAGAAACAGCAATTTTGCTCGCGAACGAATTTCGCACAATGGATGCGCTTACGAAGGCGACCGAAGAGAAATTAACCGTAATTGATGGAATCGGGCCCATCGTTGCGCGATCTATCGTTCAGTGGTTTTCTGAAAAAAGACACAGAGATCTCGTAACTCGGCTCAAGAAAGTTCTTATGATTGAAAGTCCTCCACGAGAAACAAAAAAGAAGTCGCCACTAGCGGATAGAATTTTCGTTCTTACTGGAACTCTCAAATCAATGTCGCGGGACGAGGCGAAAGAACGCTTACGATCGCTTGGCGCCGATGTGTCGTCCTCCGTTTCAAAACAAACGTCGTACGTCGTGACGGGCGAAAATCCCGGCTCAAAAATAGAAAGAGCGCGCGAGCTCGGAGTGCCCGTTCTCTCGGAACCCGCATTTCTCAAACTGCTCAAGTGAGCTGATTTTTTTGAAGTGGATGCGTAGGGTATGATGTCGGCAATGGCTGGCGAAATTGATATTAAAGCGCTTGCGGAACTCGCGCGACTTGAGGTAGGGGATGAAGAGCTCGCGACGCTCGAGCGCGAGATTCCGGATATTCTGAACTTTGTTCGCGTCATAGAAAAGGCAGCAGCCTCATCGGAGGAAGAGTCTCCGTCCCTCCGGAATGTTGTGCGAGCGGACGAGAATCCGCATGAGAGCGGTGTGTATACCGAGAAGTTATTGAAAGCTGCGCCAGCGCGAGAAGGGAATCGTATTGCGGTGAAACAAGTCTTAAAAAAGAATAAGGAATAGGGAATAAAGAATAAGGGAGAAAGGATAACGTATGCTAGATATAACAGCGCTAACGATTGCTGGGGCAAGAAAAGGCCTCGATAAAAAGGAGTATTCGGCGCAGGAGCTTACGAATGCGTGCCTTTCTGAAATTGAAAAGAGGGAGCCGAATATTCATGCATTTCTCGAGGTATGGATGGATTCGGCGCGCGACGAGGCGAAAGCGGCAGATGAAATGATTGCGCGTGGTGAATCGCGATCGCTCACCGGTATTCCGCTTGCGATCAAAGACAATATTCTCATCGAAGGCAGGCGCGCAAGCTCAGGCTCGAAGATATTGGAGAATTACGAAGCATCCTATAACGCGACCGTGATCGAGAAGCTTAAACGCGAGGGAGCCGTCTTTATCGGGCGCACAAACATGGATGAATTTGCCATGGGCTCATCCACAGAAAATTCGGCATTCGGACCGACAAAAAATCCCCACGACACTGCGCGCGTTCCCGGCGGCAGCTCCGGCGGAAGCGCCGCAGCGGTTGCTTGTGGAGCGGCACTCGGCGCACTCGGCTCTGACACCGGCGGCTCTATCAGACAGCCGGCAGCTTTTTGCGGCCTGGTGGGCCTCAAGCCGACCTACGGCTCCGTATCGCGCTTCGGTCTTATGGCAATGGGCTCTTCGCTCGATCAGATCGGCCCATTTGCAAAAACAGTCGCTGATGCGGAAATCATATTTGAAGCGATTAAGGGACATGATCCACTGGATAGCACCTCGTTTCCATCCGAAGAAGAAGCGTCGCCGCCGCAACGGAAAGTTATCGGAGTGCTGCGCAGTTTCATCGAGCGCGGCGGGATTGATCCAGAGATGCTCGCAAATTTCAATAGCGCGCTCGAACAATTAAAAAGCCGCGGCTTCACGGTAAAAGAAGTTGAACTGCCCTCGCTCGAATACGCACTCGCTGTCTACTACGTCCTCATGCCCGCGGAGGCGTCCACCAATCTCGCGCGCTATGACGGGATTCGCTACGGGCTATCCACTCCGGCAGAAACGATTCAAGAAGTATACAAAAAAACGCGAGGACAGGGCTTTGGAAGAGAGGTTCGGAGTCAGTCGATGCGATAGCAACTCCGACGACGCCTGCTCCCGCATTCAAATTCGGTGAGAAATCAGATCCGCTCTCTATGTACTTAGAGGATATATTCACAGTGCCCGTGAATCTTGCCGGCGTGCCGGCGATTTCCGTTCCTTCGGGGATGGTGGAGAGGGACGGCTCTCTCCTTCCAGCTGGCTTTCAAATTATTGGTCCTTCCCGAAGCGAGAAAATGTTATTTGCTATCGGCAAATGCATAGAAAATACATAGTATAATTTCCCCATGATCTCCGCCTTTTTGCGGAGACGATATTGCCATGCACGGTCGAGTTTGCTACCAGAACGTAATTGCGCGGCGCGCGCTGAAAAACGCCGCCTGCTGCTAAAAGATGCCCGGCGACATACCAATTGGAGAGGCGTTTACCAATATTATATGGTACGTAGGTGAGCTCGCGTTCCGGCTTGTGCCCGGTACCATTCTTTCGCTCTCGCAAAATATTAATGATCCTGTGGCGGGTCCAGTTCCCTCTGGAATCGGGCCAATTGCTGAGCCAGTCACGACGGAGAGCGTCGTTACCTATTTGGAGCGGATATCGACTCCGGAGCAATACAGTTCACTCGTTCACAATTGGGAAATGTATGTCGCATACGTGATGGCCCTCTCGCTTGTCTTGCTGACGATTGTCATTTACTGCTCTATCCGCGTTCGCCAGCTTCGATACTGGGAGCGCAAGCAATTTGAAGCGGCGGCGCAAACAGTCGTTGCGGAAGACGTGCCGCGCACGATTCTGCGCTGGAAAAGAATTATCGAACAAGTCTCCTCCGATAACGAGCAAAATTGGCGGCTCGCGATTCTGGAAGCGGACATCATGTTGAGCGAGCTTCTCGATAGGGAAGGGCACAAAGGTGATACGATCGCCGACAAGCTGAAAAATGTGGATCGCGCATCATTCAACACGATTGATTTTGCGTGGGAAGGGCACAAAGTGCGCAATCGAATCGCGCATGAGGGAGCGAGCATGCATCTCACTGACCGCGAAGTGCGGCGCGTCATACATTTGTACGAGCGCGTGTTCAGAGAATTTGGGATTATTGAATAATCTCAACATTGTCCGGGCGGCCCGATTTGATTTACAAATGCGGAAGCCGTGGTAAAGTCTTGCGGGTATCCGGGCTATCAAAGCTCATTTTACTGATGGAGGTTCCAAATGATTGCCAAGCTGTGGGCTGCAATCGCTACGGTAATAGCCGCGGCACTGACGGTGCTGCACTTCGATAACCCGTATCCGCTCGTTCAGGTTCCCGATCGCGGGCATCGACTGTACGCCGTTCCGGCCGCACAGCATGCGCTGGTTGTGGACATTCTGAAAAGGTCAGGGCTGAGGCCCTTCGGCACTTTCACGGCCGGGATCAGGCAGACGCTGTTTGAGGACGGCATGACGGTGATCGCATCGGGCGCGGGGGTGGAGAAGGCAGCAATCTCGCTTCCGGTCGAAAATCCTCAAAAGAAAGCTGAGGAAATGAAGAAAGTTGTCCTGGCTGAATTCGGGATCGAAACGCAGCTCTGGACACCGCCCGATCCAGAATTGAAGGACAAGCTCGTCGTGCTGAAGTCCGCAAATCTTCCGCTCGACTTCGCCTACCGCCTGCCAGGCAATAAAATGCCATGGCCGAAGTGGGAATGAGGCGATCGACTGCCTTGCGAACACTTCGGAGAGATCCGGAGTGTTTTTTTGCAGCATTTTGGTGCACTCTAGGGCTGGATTGACACCCTATTGCTGGCTGGCCTGCGCTTAGCCATTTGAAGAATTAATCATCGATTCGAGAGCTCTGATGTTTTCGCTAATTGCTTCCATGGTATATAGCATATTTTCATCAATGAGGACTGAAGTTTGATTAGGGCAAGAAACCATATACCCCTGAAACATCAGTGTTCTTTACTGGGGGGTTACCGACCAAGTAACACAAGGGCCATGACACTTAAAGCGCGACCCGGGTGCACGCATAATTGTTTGTCCATTGTACTGTCCTCGAAGAAACGAGCGATTCGATCGTTATCGCTTCCACTGTCTGTTCTAAGCTTGAGAGATTTATATTTTCCGAATTCTCGCGTAAGAAAACTCTTGATATTTTCCTCGCTTACCAAATCTCCTGGCGAAGCTTGAATATCCATTTCGGCTGTGGGTAACCCGTCATATGGATAGGAGAGTGCTTTCCTGTATTGCTCAACATTTTCCGGTTTAATATTATGGACCCTTACCGCTTCGTTAAACGCTCCTTCTTCAGTTACCGTTTTTTTGATAATAAGTCCAGGATAAGCCGTTTTCATATCATTTGTAAGACTGGCTAGTTCCTCCGCTGATGATCCTCGTTGAAATATAAAAATCAAAGGACTTTTTGCCTTATCTCTCAGCCATATGCAAGAACCACTTGCACTTATCCAGAGTATTAAAAAAATTACGCCCAGCGCCATGAAGACATTTCTCATCATCTACATTCTATCTTATTTTCTCGACACCCGGTCGAGGACGTAACTTGTTTCTCTCAGATGCAAAACCAGTCCGGCTTTCTACTATGCGTGTTGCGGGGGGCTAGACTCGTCGCTGCGCTCCTCTTTGAGAACCCACAGTTCTCAACGCTCGCAAGCTCGCTGCTCTCTTCCACAGGAAACTCCCGTTTCCTGGCACTTTCCCAGTCCTTCTCCCGCAACTCGCTGAAATGCAAAAATCCTCCCAAACTGAGAGGATTCTTGCTGCGAGTTGCACTGGCAGGACGGGATTGGCACCTGATTCTGGTGTGGATGCGAGATGCGGCTGCAACTAGCGCTACGCCAGACTTAGTACTCGCAAAATGCAACGCCCGCGTTAGCGGGCGTGCGTAGTGGCGAACTTCACTACGTCCATAGATCGGCGAGTGCTTCCGGTGTCAGATCGCTCGGCGCATGCGGGACAAGACTCCCGCCGAGCCCGATTATTGCGCGAGCCTTATTGATCGTGTCCTTCGGAATCGTTTCCGTGAATGTTCCTTTGAGTGCGGAAACGAAGTCGCCTCGGCTTTGCGCATCGAAGAACGCCTGTACAACCGGGTTGGTGCTTTTTGCGTAGAACATGTGAGGGTCCTCCTCCAGGTTTAGCAGTATGTCTTTTATTTCAAAATCGGGCATGTGTCAAGGCCACCAGATTTCTGGTGCAAAATGCGTCCTATTTCTGTTGCGGGGGCTAGACTCGTCGCTGCGCTCCTCTTTGAGAACTCCCATTTCGACAGTTGGGACTACTTCAAGAAGCGTATCCTGCGACAGCAGAAATTGAACCGAGAATCTGTCGCCGCAGTGCTGTGGCCCTACGGACTTTAACTCGAAGTGTCCCGAAATGCGTGGTCGTGTTTGTGTACACTTTGCGAGATTGCACTTTTATGAGGCTTGCTTGAGTAAATTGTGACGAGGATATACCTGTTACGCGAGCCCAATATCTTTCAACCACACCTATACGACTCTTATGTGCCTCATTAATTGACACCCTCAGGATCAAATGCTTTTTAGAAATCCCGTATGTTTCAAAGACCCATCTGATAAAGGCCCGGATAATGTCAGGATTACTATTTGTAAAGCCGCATTCCTCGTTTCCTTTTTTGTAACCCTCTCCCCAGTAGAGACCGAGTCCCAACATAAAGAAGTCGCGTTTCGTAATATTTCCGACTTCACGACGACCTCTATCTTCTGCAAGTCGCGTATCGAGAATTCTTTGAGCGCGTTTCTTTTCTGATGATATTAGCCGTCCTATTCTGCCACCTGCTTCTCTTCTTTCAGCCAACCTCCGTAATTGCGCGCTGCTCAATTGAATGTCTCTGCACCAGTAGCTCACGGTACTCTTACTTGTGTATAGATCTCTCGCAATTTCATTAATGCTCCGCCCTTTCATTCGGAGCTTACAAGCTTTGTCTCGGAGTTCGACATCTGCCATCCGACCAGCATATCATAAGGTAGCTACATACATTATCGGTTGTGCAGTACTTGTGTGAATATATCGAACATGTATAGTAATAAAAGCGGGGTGGAGCAGTAGTAGCTCGCAAGGCTCAAATGGGCTCATTCAGCAGTAATGCTGGATGGAACATCTGTCAAAGTCGGTGAAATCTTATTCGCAGTGCGAAGTGACAATACCGAGCCAAGTCCAGAGAGTAATCGAAGGAAAGGTGTAGAGACTAGACGGCAGATTCCCGAACGTAAAGTCGAGGGAAAAGGTATAGTCCAGACCACAAATCTTATCCATTGGGATGAGAGCGATGAAAATCGTAGATGGAATGCATAACCTTGAGGTCGCAGGTGCAAGTCCTGCCCCCGCAACTCGCAAGCAAGAATCCTCCGCAAGGAGGGTTTTTGCATTTGAATTTTGCGAGTTGCGGGGGCAGGGCCGGGAAAGTGTCAGGAAACGGGAGTTTCCTGTGGAGGAAGGCAGGGCGAAGCCCGCTGGAAAACCGTGGGTTTCCAGAATGTCTAGTCCCCCGCAACAAAAAAACTGATAGGAACTTCCATACCATTTTTGGTATGGAGGAAGGGCTTCGAAAGGGGTCGAAAAAGATTTATTTTTAGAGACGCATACCGATAATCCCTGGATTTTCTATTCCGCCTTTGATGCGCAAATAGCTTCGGTAAGGATAAGAAGTGCGACGATACCAATCGAGATAAGTAATTGTTTGCCGGCGGCGTTCAGTATCGCGTTGCCGATAGAGAAAATAAAATACGCAAATGCTATTGCGAGAAGCAGGGTATTAATGCCGAGTAGCGTATTCCACCTGCGCATGCATTATTTTTAGCATATAACTGACCGGATATGGAGAATTATCCGGAAATCGCTTATATTCATATTGTCGCCGGCGTAGCTCAGTGGTAGTAGCGGACGTTTCATAAGCGTCAGGTCGCAGGTCCGATTCCTGCCGCCGGCATTGGAAAAGAGATAACTGTGAGCTAAAATGCGCCCGTTGCGGCCGCAGCTCGACCCGGTGGAGCGCTTCCCTGTCACGGAAGAGGTTGCGGGTTCAAATCCCGTCGGCCGCGCAAAATCTTTGATGTTGAAAGTAGGGCTCGTTTAGAGCGGGCAACGGGACAGTTGAACCGTACTTGTTACAATGGCTGTACAAGACTATGAGCGTAGAGAAAGTCGGCGGACGGCGCGGATTCGAGTCCAAGTCCAACGTGGATAAAGCAAGCCAGTATCAGCAAACAGTTAGAAAACAAGCAGAAATATTGAAAACTCGTTATCCCGAGGAAGTTGGCTGGATAGAAGATGTTGTGCAAGCGATAGACTTCGACGAATTGAGAGGTGTTTTTTTTGAACTAACGGCCAAATCACAGGTTGCTAGAGAAGACGTCAACTTCATCCCTCGGGAGAATATATTCATAGTCCCGCCGAGTGTGATAACTACTCCGGGCAGTAGCTCGGCGTTTAAGATCGAAGAAAATGTCATCCTAATGTCTGCACAGGAAATGCTTGAAACGAGGAAGAAACGAGGAGAAATTCAGGCACGGCAGATAATCTTGTATGAGCTTATACATGAATATTGCCACGCGGTCGGAGCGAACCGAGCCGAGCAGGGACCATATAAAGAACGTTCGGACGTCGATCTGCGCGAGAAGAACGTGGCGTACGCCAAAGTCCAAAGCCTAATTGAAAAGAAAAGTGGCAAGGATCAGGTCATCGATTCTGCGAACTCGTTCATGCTTTTCAATGAGGGCATTACAGACGAGATCGCCCATCGCGTCCTTGAAACATACTTGTCGAGAAAAGACTTCTTTGGAATTACTGCATCAAGCCTGTTCAAAAAAGAAAAAGAGGGGCTCTTCTCGTTCTCTCCGCATATGTCTATCCACTACCGCACCGCACGCACCTTTGCCGACATGCTCGTTGATAGGATTTCTAAGATTTCCGAAGTGCCAAAAGATGTCGTTTGGAATGGCGTCATCGGTGACTATTTCCGTGGAACGGGACTACCTAAAGAGCTGTTAGACGAAGTGATCGGTCCCGGCTTCACTTATAATCTAGGTGAAGCCGAGAGCGCCGCAGACCTAAAAGATCTTGCGAAACATTTCGACTTCTCGGATCCTCGACCGGGCACCGTAGAACGACTTAAGAGTTATTTCCGGTCAGGGATAAGGTTCGAATAATTAATGCCCGACCTTATTCGACACGAGCGTCGGAATACGGACGTGTCCACATTCTCGCGTATCCTGGTTCGAACATCGTCTACGAGCTCGCGCAGCGATTAATTCATACACTCTACAGTTTGCTGCAATAAAATTGCATCATGGAACGCTTTCTCAAGCGCTGTTTTGCGGTACTCATTGGATTAGTGCTCGTATTTGCGCCGAGTGCGGTTGCGTTCGCGTGGTCGCCATTTCAAGCCGGGCCAACGTACTGGTGTGGGTCTTACTGGTCGTATAGTCCCTGCTCATACACGCGTTATTACAATTATCCTTCATACACTCCCACGTACTACTATCCCGTCTACTATTACTACACTCTGCCGACTTTCTATTATTACTCGTATCCGACCTGGCCCAATTACTGGTAAGTATGACTTTCAACGCGGCCTCGAAGAGAGGCCGCGGATTTGCTATATTAATCGCTCATCACAGCAACTATGAAAGCAAAATTCGAATACAAGAAGACTGCCTCATATGAAGGCGAAGTAGGGCACGTTGATACAGTGCTTCTCCTCTATTCCGGAGGGCTCGATACTTCTGTCATGCTGAAGTGGATTCAGGACAATTACAAAGCAAAAATCGTCACGCTTACGCTCGACATTGGCCAGCAGAAAGATGATCTCGAACAAATACGCAAAAAGGCTCTACGCCTGGGAGCAATTGACGCAATAGTTCTCGATGCGAAACAAGAATTCGCTGATGAATTCATAGCGAAAGGCATCAAGGCGAATGCTTCGTATCAGGGTGAATATCATCTCTCTACGCCAATTGGGCGCGCAATCACCGCAAAGAAAGGCGTCGAGATAGCGAAAAAGAAAAAAATCACCTGTATCGCGCACGGATGCACGGGGAAAGGCAACGATCAGGTGCGTCTCGAAGGGTACATCCTCGCGCTCGATCCGGAAATGAAAATTATTGCGCCCGTGCGCGAATGGAACATGGATCGCGCAGAAGAAATAGAGTATGCGCGGCAACATGGCATTGAAGTGCCAGTAAAAAAAGATTTCCCGTATTCTGTGGACGACAACATGTGGGGCATGACGTGGGAAGGAGGAGAGATAGAAAATCCAGCATCTGTGCCTCGCGTAGAGAATTTTCTCACGGCATATACGCGGCCCGAAAATGCGCCTGATAAATCCGAGATCGTCACGTTGGATTTCAAAAACGGAATTCCGCACAGCCTGAATGGCGCAACAATGCCGCTTGCCGAATTAATTCGAAAACTCAATGGAATCGGGGGCCGCCACGGCGTCGGTGTCGCGTACATGATCGAGGATCGGCTCATCGGCCTCAAGGACCGGGGCGTATATGAACAGCCGGCTGCGCACATAATCATCGAGGCACATCGCGCGCTCGAGCGATACGTATCAACGCGTGAACTGAATGAGGTAAAGAGCGCACTCGATATTAAGTGGGGCTATCTTTGCTATGGCGCGAAATGGTACGACCCGACAATGGATGCGATCAATGCATTCAACGACAGCGTCAATGAGAGGGTCACCGGCACAATAAAATTGAAACTCTACAAGGGAGCAGTGAATGTCGTCGCGCTCGACTCTGCCTATGGTCTCCAGCACGCGTCTTTCAATGTGAAAGAGGGGTACAGATTCAATGTGAACGCGAGTGCCGGATTCACCGAAATTTATACTCTGCAGATGAAAATCGCCAACCAAATTAGATCGACGGGCGCGCCAGACAAAAAGGGAAAGAAGAAGCCGGCCTCCGGCGAGGCGAAATAGTGCATGAGCAAACTCTGGAAAAAACCGGGACAGGGACCAAATCCTGCGATCGAGAAGTACACGGTGGGGAGCGATTACATTTTTGACAGGGAGTTGATTCTATTCGACGTCCGGGCGAGCGCGGCACACGCGAAAGCGCTGCAGAAGGCCGGCATTCTCACGCAGCAAGAGCTCGAGCGCCTCGAGCTGGCACTTCGCGATCTTGAAAAAGAATTCGCTGACGGAAAGACAGAGATCAAGCGCGAAGACGAGGACTGCCACACGGTGATCGAAAATTATCTGACGGAAAAACTCGGCGATCTTGGTAAGAAAATCCATACAGGGAGAAGTCGTAACGATCAGGTGCTCGTTGCCCTGCGCCTTTATATGAAGGATCGGCTTTTCGCGATCGAGAGGGGATGCGCAGAATTGGCAGGGCGCTTTCTCGATTTTGCGGAAAAATATCAGGACGTAGCCATGCCGGGGTACTCGCACACGCAGCAGGCGATGCTCGGAAGCGTCGGCCACTATTTTTCCGCATATGCGGAAAGCTTAATTGACGACGCTGAATTTCTGGTGGCGATTCGAAAACACATCGACAAGAACCCACTTGGCTCTGCGGCAGGATTCGGAACAGCCATTCCAGTCGACAGAGAAGAGACGACAAAAGAGCTCGAGTTCGCAGCGCTTCAAATAAATTCTTTATATTGCCAAAATTCGCGCGGTAAATTCGAGAGCGCATTTCTGGAGGGCGTTGTGCAAGTGATGATGACGCTCGGGAAGTTTGCATCGGATCTCATTCTTTTCACATCCCGTGAATTCGATTTCTTCCACGCGGATGACTCGATAGTTACGGGTTCAAGCATCATGCCACAAAAGCGCAATCTCGATGTCTTGGAAATTATGCGCGGCAATCTCTCTGTCGTTGTAGCAAACCAGCTTGCGGTGAAAGAGATAAGCAAGAATTTAATATCGGGCTATAGCAGAGATTTGCAACTCATAAAAAAACCTTTGTTTGAAAGCGTGGATATAGTGCTCGGAAGTCTCGAGGCGGCAAAAATAGTTTTGAGAGGACTCTCGCCGAAAAAAGATTCGATCGCGGCAAAAATACAGCCCGACATTTACGCGGCGGATATCGCAAACACACTGGTGCTTGAGAAAGGAATCCCATTTCGCGATGCGTATAGTGAGGCGCTTACGACGGTGGCGGGACACACAGCGGACCCGAAGAAAAATCTTGCCTCTAAAACAGTGGTCGGCTCACCGGGCAATCTACAAATTGATGCTTTGAGAAAGCGGGCCGCAATGCATCTCTAAACTTCATTCTCAATTCATCGCTCCGAGTGATACGTTATGGATAATTATCCCATCATGATCTGTAACGTCTATGACGCTAGCGTACGCGGCCGCGCTAGCTAGCGTCATACGTTAAATGAGGTAATGGAACATGGACAACAACAAATTCATTGTGCCCGGTCTGATTCTCGCGCTCGCGCTTGCCGCGCTCGGTGCCGTGCTCTACATGAGCGGCAAAGAAGCTCGTGAGGGAGTGGAACCGCCTTTGGAAGATGCACCGCCAGAGGATCGCGGCTTGATCGAAACGCGCATTGATCAAGGAGCGTCGACGCTCGGCATCAAGATTGTGCCCGTCGAGGTGTTGGAAGATAGCCGCTGTCCATCCGATGTGCAATGCATTCAAGCGGGGACGGTGCGGGTGCGCGCGCTCGTGTCGAACGGCGAAACCGAGGGAGAAAACTTCGCCTCATACACATTCGTGCCCGGAGAGTCTTTGCAGATAGGGGATCGCGTCGTTTCGCTGCTTGCCGTATATCCGGAGCCGCACGCGGGCGAGCAGATTGAGGAAAATAATTACCGCTTCATATTCGAGATAAAAAGAACTACGCGGTGAGAAATTCACATTCCGACCGGCGCAGTTGTGGATAGAATTTTCTGCGCTTATTGATATCATTCATTTTGTGAATACATACAAGAAAGTACTAACGGTTATTTTCCTCGCGGTCTGGATCTGGTCGGCACTGCGCCCGACAGAAATGCAGAACTGGCTACTGGAGAACATTCTCGTTTTTCTGTTCGTCCCCGTTCTCCTTGTCATGATATATACGTTCAAAATCTCCAATCTTTCGTATTCCTTGATCATCGCGTTTATGATCATGCATATTATCGGCGCTTCGTACACCTACAATCAGGCGCCGCTCGGATACGCAATCGGAAGGTGGTTCGCATCAACGAGGAACGTCTACGATTTGTTTGTGCATCTCTCATTCGGTTTGCTATTCTTTTATCCGATACGCGAGGTTTGCATGCAGATGCTGAAAACAAAAATTTTCTGGAGCTATTTTCTGCCGTTCACGATAATCCTCGCGGCTTCGTCGCTCTATGAAGTGGCGGAGTGGCTCATTGCCATCAACGTGAGTCCCGGCGCCGCGGAATCATTCATTGGAGCACAGGGTGATTTCTGGGACACGCAAAAGGATATGGCGGCAGCGGCGGTAGGCGCACTGCTTGCGAATGCGATTCTACACATCAAATACATGTTTAAGCCGCTGCCTGCCAGCGCGGAAGTCGTTGTCTAATTGGCCATGAAATATGAAGAAGACAGGCGGGGTTCGAAAATAATCCTCATTCTTATACTTGTAGTTGTTATCTATCTCGCTTTTTTCAATTTCGACATACGGGCCGCATTTGATGCCGCCGTTGCCGCCGACAAGGAATTTTTTAACCTACTATTTGGACGCTGAAGTTTCGCGCAATTGGTGATGCCGCTCTAGTTGCTTAGCCCTAGAAGCTCGCAGCAATTCTTAGAGCTTGCCGAGTTCTTTCAAATCGTGATCCGGAAGGTACAGCAAGAGAAGTCCGATGATGAGCCACGGCACTGCGGTAAGCACATGATTGCCGCTGAAGACGTATAAATCTATGCCATCGAGGATGTACCACATGCTGCGCCAGACGATGACGAGCCCGAGCACCACGGCGAGATTGTCGCTGAAATAGCGCAACAAATGCCGATGGGGGACTGGATTATTACTGCCTTCCATTGCCGCGATAATACCATGAAAAAAACCGGGGCGACTTCAATTTCAACAACAAAACATGGCGTGATATCATCGGCGGGCGTGATCGCCGGAGTAGTTCAGTGGCAGAACGTTTCCATGGTAAGGAAAAGGTCGGGAGTCCGATTCTCCCCTCCGGCTCAAGTTTCAAAGCAAGAGGGATTTCGTCGCCGGAAATTCGCGGTGCACCGCATTTTTATCGCTTGACGGAGAATAAAACGTATATACAATAGTATATATGATATATAAAGAGAGAGAAACAACGAAAGTATCCAGATGGGGCAATTCCCTCGGCATACGTTTGCCGGCGCGGAGTGCGGCACGTGCCGGTATTTCAGATGACACGATTCTAACGGTCGAATCAAATGCGGATGCGGTGACATTGCGGCCGATACGCGAACGCAAGAAATCTCGCACACTCAAAGCTCTTCTCAAGCATGTTCGTCCGATACGCGATAGAGAAGCGGTCGAGTGGCTTGCGATGAGGCCCGTCGGAAAAGAGATATGGTAAGTCGGGTAAAAACTATTCCTCCCGATCGCGGCGATATCATGTGGATTACGTTGGACCCTACACGTGGTCATGAACAAGCCGGAAGACGTCCGGCGGTTGTTCTTTCAAAAAGGGAATTCAATCGGGCATGTGGGATTGCGCTCATTATCCCCATCACTTCGAAGCACAAGGGCTATTCAAATGAGGTACCGATTGCCACAAAAAAGATCAAGGGCTCGGCACTTACATCCCATCTTCGTGCAATTGATTGGAAATCTCGACACGCAGAATTCATAGATACGTGCCCGCGCGAAGCGCTGCGCGAAATTCAGGATATGTGCGCGGTATATATTTCAGGTGAGTGATGAATAAACACCTCCTATTGCAATTATAAAGTCAACCGACTCGAAATAGTTGGTAGCGATTAGCGGATAGTTTATAGTGCATACACGCCGGAGTAGCCCCGACGTAAAGTCGGGGTCCCGACCAAAAGCGTCGGGACTCAGTGAGCCGGTCGATGCCGAAGTAGCTCAGTTGGTAGAGCAATCGCTTCGTAAGCGATGGGTCGGCGGTTCGAATCCGCCCTTCGGCTCAAAAAACAGGGGCGGCACGCGAGTGCCGCCCTCGGGTCGCTACTGCGTCGGCTCATCATCGGGGTGCGTTGGTAAAAAAGGGTCATTCAATCCCATGGCACGACCAACAAACTTGATAAGGCCTACGATGAACGCCAGCACCAGAAACACGAAGAACAGGATCACCCCTATCTTCGCGGTGCCGGCAGCGAATCCCCCGAAGCCGAAAAACGCAGCAACCACTGATATCGCAAAGAACAAAGCAGCGAGGTACAACATTGCCGTCTCCTTTAAAGTGAGCTGCGCGGTCATGTTATCGCCAGATGCTTTAATTAGCAATTTGCGAGCGGTATACTTGCAAAATGCAAAAAAGTGAAATAGAAGAAAGAATCAAACAAATAGAAACACAGATGAGCGCGGTGGATTTTTGGAGCGATAAGGAAAAGGCACAGCGAATACTCAAGGAATATCAAGAGTTGAAGCAAAAACTCTCCGGGGGAGATTCTTACGACAAAAGCGATGCGATTATTTCCATCACCTCTGGCGCGGGAGGAGACGATGCGGAAGATTTTTCGCGCATGCTTTTTGAGATGTATGGAAAATATGCGGCGTCGAAAAATTGGCGGACATCACTGCTATCGGAAAACCGAAATACGATGGGCGGGTATCGTAGCATCGCATTTGAAATCTCCGGCTCTGGTTCCTATGGCACATTGAAAAACGAAGCAGGCGTTCATCGCCTTGTTCGTATGTCTCCTTTTAATGCGGCAGGCAAGCGGCAGACGTCTTTTACTATGGTCGAAGTCTTGCCGAAACTTCCGGACACGGGAGAGTTGCACATTCCGGAAAGTGAACTTGAGATTTCTGTCGCGCGCTCTGGCGGCCCGGGCGGGCAAAATGTGAACAAGCGCGACACGGCGGTGCGAATGACGCACAAACCGACTGGAATTAGTGTGCACGTCACGTCTGAGCGCGGACAGCTACAAAATCGCGAGAAAGCGCTCGAAATGATTCGCGGCAAGCTCTTTGCGATGAGAGAAAAAGAGCGGGAGCAAGAAGAACGAGGCCTCTCTGTCGCGGCGACGACGAAAATAGAATGGGGCAGCCAAATTCGCTCGTACGTTCTGCATCCATATCAACTTGTGAAGGATCATCGGACGAATATCGAAATCCGAGATGTGGAGAGCGTTCTAAATGGAAAGCTTGATCTGTTTATTACTGCGGAAAAAGAGATGCCTGCCCCGTAGCCAACGCGAAGCGTTGTGGTATCGGGGTTGAAAGCGTATTGAACGGAGAGATTGATCCATTTATCTCTGCGGAGAAAAATTTGGGCGATAGAAAGGGTACGGTATAATAGCGTTCGTATGCACGCGCGTCCCGCATTTTGTATTTCTACATTTCATACGCTATACGCTATACGCTATACGCCACACTTTTCCCTATGATTTACTACGACAAAGTTACAAAAATTTACGAAGACGGCGCGCATGCTGTCGAAGACATTACGCTCGGAATAGATGCGGGAGAATTCGTCTCAATCGTGGGGCACTCTGGGGCGGGGAAAACGACGCTCCTCAAGATGCTGTTTGCGGAGGTTCGGCCCACAGAGGGCTCTATTTTTTTTGGCTCGCGTGATATCGGATCACTGTCAAATCAGGAACTTCTTCGCATGCGCCGCAATATCGGCACTATTTTCCAGGATTTCCGGCTTATCCCGACAAAAACTGTCTACGAAAACATCGCCTTTGCGCTCGAAGTGGCAGGCAAGAGCGACGAGGATATAAAAGCCGATGTGCCGCACGTCCTCGAGCTCGTGGGGCTTTTTCATAAGATATGGAATTTTCCCAATCAGCTCTCCGGCGGGGAGCAGCAGCGCGTCGCGATCGCGCGCGCGATCGTCAATCAGCCCGATGTACTCATAGCAGACGAGCCGACAGGGAATCTCGATCCCATCAACGCGCACGATGTCGTCGAAATCCTCAAAAAAATTAATGACCTTGGGACGACGGTGCTGCTTGCAACGCACAATAAGTCTATTGTTGACACGGTGAAGCGTCGCGTGGTGACGATGGATCAGGGTAGTATCATCCGCGATGATAAGAGTGGGAAGTATGTGTTATGAAATCAATAAGCCCAGCTTATATGATTTCAAACATCCTGAGCGTAGCGAAGGATAACTTATGACAACTTCTAGCTGCGAGCTTCTGGCTTCTAGGGGAGCGGCCATCAACAACTGTTATAATTCTTATGCCCTAGTCCCTAGCAGCTAGTCCCTAGAAGCTATGTCATTGTGGATCAACATCAAGCGAGTCGCGCGATACGGCTTCATCGGTTTTATTCGCAACGGCTTTGTTTCTCTTTCGGCGGTTCTCATAATGACCATCACGCTCTTTGTTGTGGCGACGATCTTGATATCTGGCGCCGCTCTCAACGAGACGCTGCAGAATCTGAAGGCGAGAGTAGATGTGAGTGTCTACTTTACGACGAATGCAACAGCAGAGCAGATCGAAGACATAAAAAAAATGCTCGAGGGCCAACCGGAAGTTGCTTCGGTAACATATCTCGATCGCGAATCGGCGCTCGCGCGGTTCCGCGAGCGCCACAAGAGTGATCAGCGCATCTTACAAGCGCTCGATGAACTCGACGAAAATCCGCTCGGCGCGTCGCTCGAGGTGCGTGCGAAAGAAGTCTCGCAGTATGAGGCAATCGCTAAATTTCTCGAAGCGCAGCAGGAAAAAAGTGCAACAACCGGCATCGACAATGTGAATTTCTATCAGAATAAGACCGCGATTGATCGGCTCACGAGCATCATCGAAACATCGAATCGCGTCGGCATAGCTCTCGCGCTTATTCTCGGCCTTGCATCAGTGCTCATCTCATTCAATACGATACGGCTTGCGATCTACACATCGCGAAATGAAATCGGAGTCATGAATATCGTCGGCGCGGGAAGATGGTACGTGCGCGGGCCGTTCGTCATCGCGGGAATTCTCTACGGGCTCGTTAGCGGTCTCATTGTTCTTGTCCTTTTGTATCCATTCACCCTCTACTTCGGACCGGCATCGCAGCGTTTCTTGGGCGAATTTAATGTATTTACATACTACGCGAGCAATTTCGCACTCCTCTTTCTCGTCGTTATGGGCGGCGGGATAGCCCTCGGTGCCCTTTCAAGTTATTTGGCAGTGAGACGATATCTTCGCACCTGATATGGGGCTGAATTCCCATAAATATATTTTCGTCGTTGGCGGCGTGATGTCCGGCGTTGGGAAGGGCATTACAACTGCTTCCATCGGGAAAATTCTTTCGGCGCGGGGATTGACGCTGAATCTCATGAAAATTGATCCATATCTCAACGTGGATGCGGGCACGATGAATCCCACCGAGCACGGAGAAGTATTCGTGCTCGATTCCGGCTTGGAAACCGATCAGGATATGGGAAATTACGAGCGTTTTCTCGAACGCGATCTTGGCCCGGAGGATTACATGACAAGCGGCATGGTCTATCGCTCCGTCATCGAGCGCGAGCGCAACCTCGGGTATGGAGGAAAATTCGTCGAAACGATTCCGCATGTTCGCGACGAAATAGTCGCGCGCCTGAAACTCGCCGCTGAGAAAAGCGGCTCTACCGTATCGGTCATAGAAATCGGCGGGACGATAGGGGATTTCCAGAATGAGCTCTATATCGATGCGGGCCGCGTCATGCGCCTCATGCATCCGGAGGATGTGCTCTTTGTAATGGTTTCGTACCTGCCTGTTCCCGGCACGATCGGCGAGATGAAAACGAAGCCGACGCAGAATGCGGTGCGCCAGCTCAACTCGTACGGCGTACAGCCCGACGTCATTGTCGCGCGTTCGACGCACGCGCTCGATGCGAAGCGGAAAGAGAAACTCGCTATTTGGTGCAATGTCGAGTCTGACAGCATTATCTCTGCGCCGGACGTCGGATCTATTTATGACGTGCCCTTAAATTTCGAGCGTGACAAACTCTCCGACATTCTTTTGCAGAAGCTTGGACTTACGCCTGTACAGGAAGAGGATTTGAGGACGTGGCGCGAATTTGCCTCGCGTGCGCACAACGGCGGAGAGGAAGTGCGGATCGGTATCGTGGGCAAATACTTCGACACGGGCGATTTCGTTCTCTCGGATGCGTATATATCGGTAATTGAAGCGATAAAGTTCTCAAGTTACGCACTCGGCAAGAAACTGCATATCGAGTGGCTGAATGCAAAAAGTTATCAGCAGAATCCGGACACGGTATCCGAGCTTGCAAATTATGACGGCGTACTTGTGCCCGGCGGATTCGGAGAAACCGGCGTTGAGGGGAAAATCGCGGCGATCAAATTCGCGCGCGAGAATAAAATCCCGTATTTCGGACTCTGCTACGGAATGCAGCTCGCGACTGTGGAATATGCGCGAAATGTTGCGGGGCTTTCCGGCGCTCACACCACTGAAATAGATGCCAATACGCCGCATCCTGTCATCGCAATTCTTCCAGAACAAGTAGAAAAAATGAAACAAAAAGCATACGGCGGCACGATGCGCCTCGGTGCATATCCATGTGAATTACAAGAGGGGACAATTGCCCGCGAGGCGTATTTGAAAGATTCGATCTCCGAGCGTCATCGCCACCGCTATGAGGTCAATCCTGAATATATCGAGCGACTCGAGAAGGCGGGCCTCGTATTTTCCGGCCGCTCGCCCGATGGACGCCTCATGGAAATTGCAGAATTACCTAGGAGCGAACATCCATTCTTCCTCGGTACGCAATTCCATCCGGAATTCCGCGCACGTCCGCTCTCCCCGCATCCGCTATTTACCGCATTCATAAAAGCCGCCTCCGAGCGCGCAGCTTGAGACATGAGTGAATCATTTCCTGGAGATCGCTCTATAAAAAAGATCTCTCCAGTTGGTCCCGAGTTTAAAGCGGAGCAGAAACGCCGCGCAAAAGAAATGAAAAATCGAGTATATGGATCTCAAATACTCGTCCATCATCGTGGAACTATTCTGGCTGAGAAGATGCCTGCGGAACTTAGAGAAATGATTAAAGGGAACTATGAAAAATATCTCAATCGAGAGGCCGCAAAATTAGATACCGGATTCAAACATTTTCTCTCAAGCCAGAATTCTCGGATCCGAAGTGCAGCTGTCGGTTTCATCCATCGAGGTTTATGGGGGGCACTTGGACCTGAAAACGTTCGGCCTGCATTACAGGTAGTATCCGTTGTCGACAGGATCAAGTCTGGAAAATCTCTTGCACCTCCCATATGGGTCCGGATCGTTCAGGGGAATGAACTGGTGATATCGCAACTGCAGAAAACGGTTCAAAAAGAATTTCCCGCAGTACGAACGGCGTTTCGCGAATCGTTGCCAGAGTTTTTGGCCGATTATCATATATCAGAACCGGTTGTAAGGACAGTGACAAAACGACTCACAGGAACACAAGTAAGAGTCGTAGATGGCTTGTCAGCACGCGTCGAAGCAATTGGGGGGTTTTATTCTCCTGGCACGCACACAATTTTTGTCGCTGCTCATTACGTAAATGAAAATACAAAGCAACAATTGACCGAGATTGAAGAGCATGAATTATTCCATGCAATTTCCGGCAGGCTCGTCTATGAAGAAGCAACGACGGAAAGGAGTGAGCTTGACGATATTCAAAGTACATTCACATCGCACGATGATGGGAGAATCGGTCTTCATTTTATGCCGCCATATTTCTTGGACAATAATACGCAACGTTTTCGTTGGCTTAATGAAGCTGTGACGGAGCGTTTGCGCATCGAATATGCTAAGAAAAGAAATAGTCCTCTCACCTACAACACGTATCTTAATGAACAGAAAATTCTCGAGTTTTTGTGCAAGAAAGGAAAACGGGAAATACCCTTCGAGATCTTTGTACGTGCATATCTTGAGGATTACAAACCTGCAGTAAGAAAGGCTGATTCAATTATTCGTGAATGGCGACATTTACGAAGTACTCTGAACGAGAGTTTTACCCCCCAATTCCTTGTAAGCCTGGATAATCGGATTAAACAGATTGGTGTTGAAAAGGTGCTTATGGAATTAGAAGGTCGGGCATCGGAGCGTTGATTATGGAGGAGTTTGGTGCGTCGGACAGGGAAATAATAGGTGCAGTATCAGCGGTATATCACAATGTTGGCCATTTCACCCTGCGCAGCAGAGTAAGCGGCACGTATAACGGTGAGCGATTATCAAACTCTCAAGTCTCGCTGGAGTTGCTCATCTCGAAGGCAAAAAATGAGGAGATTATCGCAGAAGCTCGCAGACTTATTACTTTGTTGGGAACGATAGAACCCAATACACCAATAGATGAGTCAGTTCTACGGCAGGCCGACGAGTCAAATAACAAAATTCGGTTGATGAAAAAGTTTTGACCAGGCAGTGTTTGCGCTGTTTTTCCGCATAGGTATACTGGTTCATGGGTGCCAAAATCTCTCAAGAAGGATTTACATTCGACGACGTTTTAATCAGGCCCGGCGAAAGTCGCATGGAGCCGGCCGAAGCGTCTCTCAAAACAAATATAGCTGGAATCGCGCTCGCGGTTCCGTTTCTCTCCGCCGCGATGGATCGCGTGACGGAAGCGGGCATGGCGATCACACTGGGAAAGCTTGGCGCGCTCGGAATCCTGCATCGCAACTGCTCGATTGAGGAGCAGGCAGCCATGGTTAAAGAAGTAAAGGGAGCGGGGGTTCCCGTCGGCGCGGCGTGTGGACCGTTCGCGGCAGATCGCGCCAAAGCGCTCGATGAGGCCGGCTGCGATGTAATTGTCATAGACTGCGCGCATGGCCACAATTTGAATGTTGTTGCGAGCGCAGCACAGATAAAAAAGTCGCTCAAGAAAGCAAAAATGATTTTTGGAAATATCGCGACAGCCGAAGCGGCGAAAGCGGCATGCAGCTTTGCCGATGCAGTAAAGGTAGGCGTCGGCCCCGGATCCATCTGCACGACGCGTCTTATTTCCGGCGTCGGTGTCCCGCAGCTCTCAGCAATCTTAGATGTTGTCTCTATCGCCGCAAAGAAAAAAGTTCCCGTTATCGCCGACGGCGGCATTCGCACGTCGGGAGACATCGCAAAAGCGCTCGCGGCCGGTGCCTCGGCAGTGATGCTCGGAAACCTTTTTGCGGGAACAGACGAGGCGCCCGGAAGAATTGTTGAAAAAGACGGGAAGAGGTTCAAAGAATACCGCGGCATGGGCTCTGAAGCAGTCATCAAAAGCGCATCGGGAAACGAGCGCTATTTCACGCACGGGCGGAAGGCCGTGCCGGAAGGTGTGGAAGCACTCGTTCCCTATAAAGGTCCCGTTGAGGAGATCGTCGCATCACTCTCATCTGGAATCCAAGTCGGGATGGGATATGTCGGCGCGCGGACTCTCGCCGAATTCGCAAAAAAAGCGAAGTTCATCCGCATCACTCATGCGGCGATTGCAGAAGGGAAGCCGCACTCGCTTTCTTCAATAGCCGATCAATGATCCCAGCGCCGTACCTCGTTGGAGCACTCGCTGTTTTCCTTGCGGCGGCTCTTGCTGCGCTTCCGCTCGACGAGCAATCGTTCCTGTCACCGAAGGAGCCGGGGAGTATCCGAATACTTTTTGTCGGAGACATGCTCTTCGATCGCTCGATCCGACAAGCAATGGAGAAATTCGGAGGCGATTTCATTTTTTCCTGCATCGCTTCGACTTTAGCGGAAGCTGATGCGGTCGTTGCGAATCTCGAAGGGCCCATAACATCAAATGCATCCATGAGCATCGGCTCGAAACCGGGAGGCCCGAACAACTACACGTTCACGTTCCCTCTTTCCACCGCAGCTCTTCTTGCCCGTCACAACATTACGGTTGTGAATCTCGGCAATAATCACATTCGTAATTTCGGCATAAAAGGCGTGGAGGAAACGATACGCGCTCTTAGGAACGCGGGGGTATCGTTCTTCGGCGATCCGCTCGAGAATACGGTCGCATATGAAGAAATTGCGGGAATTCGTTTCGCATTTATAAATTACAATGAGTTCGACGCATCGAGTACCGCGTCGAGCACGATTGCCCGCATACGACTCGCCCGCGAAGCCGGTGCAGTTCCGATCGTGTATACACATTGGGGAAACGAATACGAGAAGCATCCCCCAGAGTGGATTCGGAAGCTCGCGCATCGCTTCGTTGACGCAGGTGCGGAGATCGTCATCGGCTCGCATCCGCACGTGATAGGGGAGAGCGAAGTGTACGGTTCGACTCCCCCGACTTTGCTCGGGACAAGTACGCTCACCACAGGTGGTTCGACTACGCTCACCACAGGTGGTTCGACTACGCTCACCACAGGCAAAGGGAAATATATTTATTACTCGCTCGGCAATTTTATTTTTGACCAGTACTGGGACAAAGACGTCCGTACCGGACTCCTTCTCGACGTGCAATTCAATTCTGCCGGCGTGGTTTCAGTCGCCGAACTCCGCGTCTATCTCGAGAAAGACCGCCGCACGTGCCCAATTAGAAAATCTTAGCGTTGCGCGCTTTAGATTTTCAATTGTACTGAGCTCGTGAGAGCGAATGTGCGCCCGAGCGTGAGCGAGGTAGTACTGAGATCAACAGAGCGAATGTGCGGATTAGTGATTCTATGCCGCCCTCGCGCGCGGCATCTTTTTATTGTATTTTGTATCAATTGCCGATCAGATGGCATAATTTGCGGGATCATCTAGCGGTAGGATGCGACTCTCTGAAAGTCGTCACCTTGGTTCGAATCCAAGTCCCGCAGTCCTTCGACAAGCTCAGGACAGGCCCATTAGGGCGTGTTCTGAATTAATGATTGACGAAGGATCCTGAGTGAGCGGAGCGAATCGAAGGACGTATGTATTTTGTATATATTATCGAATGCAGCGATGGATCTTTGTATACAGGTATTACCACGAACATCGAGCGACGTTTCAATGAGCACAAAAATGGCGAGGGCGGGCATTTTACAAAGTCAAAGGAGATAGTGAGGGTCGCCTACACAGAGCGGCATCCTGACAGATCGTCTGCTTTGAAAAGGGAAGCACAGATCAAAGGCTGGACACGACAAAAGAAATTAGAATTAGTCCTGAAGGAATCGAAGGGCTGAACGTGATACAGTTTGGCCGTCTCTGAGATAGGTTCGGACTCCGAGGTATATCGTTATGGATAAATCTGAAAATCAAAATAGAGGGCTAGGAGGCGATGGCGGCAAAGTTTTTATTTTTGCCAAAGAAATAAAAGGAAGCGGAAAAATCTTGGCCGATGGCGGAGACGGGTTTACAGGAGGAAAAGGGGGAGAAGTTCATATTGTCACCGAAAAGAATGATTACACAGGAGAAGTATCCGCTAAGGGTGGAAAATCTGACGACGTTCGACCCACAGGAAAGATAGATTGGCAAAAACGGGCTGTAATAGTAGCAGTGATTATCTTTGTATTTGGACTCATCGCTGATTATTTTCTTCAAAAGCCATCAGTACAGCAAGAAGGAACAATAAACACGGTAGACCAGATAGGGGATAACATCGTCAACAACCCTCCTCTTCCCAAGCCCAAGCTCACATATAACGTAGTAGAACCAATCAATCAGCTTCTGGGAAGAAATCAATACCAAACGAAATACGAGGCAACCATATCGTCCGAATTTCCAATTCCGACAACGATTGGCATTTCATTCCCGTCTTTTTGTTCTGGAAAGGGTCTAGGGGGAGGTCCGTGGATTAATGGAGGGATAACACTTAACCAAATTAGATTTGAAATAATCTGTATCACAGAATCCCCTATTCTAAAAGATCAACTGAGTTTCTCACTCGTAGATAGTCAACGCTAAAATCAAGAGTCCGAGGAGGGTCGAATTGGTAAACTTAAAAGCGTCAGAAAAGCCTTGCGGGGTCTCACTGGGAAAAGTTCGAGACCGATGAGGCCTGCAACCGAGCGCGAGCGAAGGCGTACTGAGCCCAGCAGGGCGAATGTGCCAGTTTGCAGATAAGCGTATACTTGTGAGATGAGACGTCTTCTTTTTTTCGTCGCATGGGGTTTTGCGCTCCTCCTTAGTTTCATTCTGGTGACCAATATAGTTTTTTACGTCGGGACAAAAGCATACATATACGATGATCCTGCCGAGGTTCCGAATTCTGTAGTGGCACTAATTCCCGGCGCGGCTATTTTGCAAAATGGCGCACTGTCTCTCATTTTTATCGACAGAGTAGATACGGCTATAAAATTGTATGAAGCGAAAAAAGTTTCAAAAATTCTCGTCTCCGGCGACAACAGCACCGACAGCCACAATGAAGTCAATCCGGTCCGCCTTTATCTTATTAGCAAGGGCATTCCAGAGACTGACATTTTTCTTGACCATGCAGGCTTTGACACCTACAGCACCATGTACCGAGCGCGCGACATTTTCGAAGTCCCTTCCGTTATCATCACTACTCAGTCGTTCCACCTGCCGCGCTCGGTTTTTATCGCGCGCCGACTTGGAATAGAGGCCTACGGAGTAAACGCTGATACCGGCCATATCCTCTTTCGCAATTATGTCCGTGAAGTGTTTGCCAATGAGAAAGCTGCGCTCAACCTTATCTTCAATAGAAAGCCAAAATATTTGGGGGAGCAGATCCCCATCGAGGGTGACGGAAGAAACTATCAATAATCCTTCGATTCCATAGCACAAGTAAGTATTCTTATATAGTTACGTCTGTATCTCTGTCAGTGAAATTTCAACATCGTAATGTCTTCATGATATTATTTTGGTATGACTGATGAACCTACTACGCACGGTTTCCGACCGCGCCACATTTCCTGGCTTACGATAGTGCTCGCGCTTCTCTCGATCGGTACTTTTTTTGCGATTTCCAGTCCTGGCGTCCAATACCCGATACGAATGGGAATCGAGCAGATGGGATATGGCGTTAGCTATACAACATCGGCACCCGATGGCGCTCCGAGTATGCCCATGAGAGACGCCAGCATATCCAATATTTCAGAGTCCTCACAGGGCATGATGGCTCCGAAAATGTCCTACCCATACCCATACCCATATCCTAATCCGGACGTGCCAGTCACTGACACGCGCGAATTTCTAAAAGTGAATTACAGCGCGTCTATGCAGACGCGCGATGTGCAGGGGCTCACGCGTCGTGTGGAGACGACTGTGCGCGGGTACGATGGACGCATAGACCAGGAATCGAGCTCTCCGCAATATGGCTACGTAAGCTTCGTTGTCCCGATGAGCAAGTACGACGCTTTCCGCGATGAGCTCGAAGGTCTCGTGAACAAGCGGTTCCTTACCATTAACGTCTCGTCTCAAAATCTCTTACCCCAAAAGCAGAGCATCGAAGAACAGCAGAAACAGGCCGACAGCACGCTCGCCGATTACAAAGCGGCCCGTCAAAAGTTAGTCAATGCGCATGCGAGTGCGGTGCAATCGATCCAGTTGCAAATAGACGCGGATACGCAATTGCTCGTCAGCTTACGTGCGCAGACACCGACGGGAGAGATACAAACGCAGATACAAGCGGTGTCCCACAACTTGACTACTCTCAAGCAGCGGCTTGAGAATGAGAACGCATCGTATGCTGCGCAGTTGAGTAATGCGGATTCAAATATCAAATACGCGGAGAATTGGCAGACGGCCGTGAAGACACAGGATCAGGTTTTCCTTGATAGCGTCGCGACTGTGACGGGTTCCGTATCTGTACAATGGATTAGCTACTGGGCAATGGTCCAGCTTTACCTGCCGGGCTACTGGATACCAGCCATCTTTGCTGTACTCGCATTCCTCTCGTTTCTCTGGGACCGTCGCCGATTTGGGACTGTGTAGAAAAGCCTGCCCCGGTTGCTCACCGCCGGGGAAGGCGAGTTTACATATTTCTCTCTTCCAGAGTTGATTTGATGCTTTCTGCCAAACCCGGTTCGTTCCTGTCGTGCTTATGAGAGCCGACTGCGTGATCCATCGCCGCCTTGGTCACCTCATCCTTATTCGTTCCGCTGATCATAACGTCGCAGTTGTTTTCGCTCGGAAATTTCGAGCAGTCCGCGACCCATTTTTTTGCCATAGAGATATTTTGTTAACGCGATTGTTAAAATCGACCTCATGCTAGCCGCAATATACCGCTGCAATTATTAAGAATTGATGTAGTCGAGAAAATTGTTGCAAGACTCTGGGCAATCGCTTACCATCTCAAGATAAAGTATGAAAACATTTCTCATTGTCATCGGTGCGATAGTCTTGCTGCTCGCAGGAAGCACATTATGGTCGAAGAGTTTGCAGTCGAGCGATCCAGATATAGTCGCGCGAAGCGGTATGCACTGGCATCCGCAACTCGAAATCTACGTTAAAGGCGAGAAACAAGAAATTCCGCAGAACGTCGGCATCGGCGCCGTCCATTCGCCGATGCACACGCACGATGATCTACCAATCATTCACCTCGAGTATAGCGGTGTCGTAAGGAATGACGACATCATGCTTGGACAATTCTTCAAAGTGTGGGAAAGAGACATGAATTCTTTTGGTTCAAACATGAAGATGACCGTGAACGGGGAAGAGAGCACTGAATTTGGGGATTACGTCATGCGAGACGGCGACAAGATCGAGTTGCGATACGAATAGCGCGCTATAATGCGCCTATCAATGAAGAAAACGATAAGCGAGAGAGAACATAGGCGCAGACTGAAGCGAGATCTCTTTATAATCGCCGGGAGCGTCGTCCTTGCTGTGGCGCTCTCA
>LCQS01000005.1 GCA_001004265.1 Parcubacteria group bacterium GW2011_GWA2_51_10
CAGGCTCTTGGCGAATTCCGCCACGTCCCCCGGCATAATGGGCCCCTGCGCGCCTTCCCGTTCATTTGCTATGCGAGCAAGGCGTTCGCATTCTTCGTGTGGAAGCTCAATGACTCCGATTTCCATTTTTCATCCCTTAAGTGAAGAAAGACCAAAAAAATACGCCTCGCAGCCGAGGTGTATCGCGCCCGAAGAAATCTTCAAGCGCATCAATATTATAATCGACTTTTTGAGCTTCTGCAATCTTGTTATACTGCCGGAATGCTCAATGCGCCATTTTTCGACCCGAACAAAACCTACCATGAGAATTGGGAAGAAGGACCGTTCAACGGATTTGCAGATGGCGTCGTGCTTCCCGCGGGCGAGCCACGCTTCGATTTTCTAGGACAAAAAATTTCATACCCTCTCGGGATCCCTGCCGGCCCGCTTCTAAATGGGAAATTTGTAAAAGCCGCTCTCGACAAGGGTTTCGATGTTCCGGTCCATAAAACCGTGCGAAGCAAAAAGCATCCATGTAACGAGTGGCCGAACGTGCTTGGAGCAGAGATCGAAGGCGATCTTACAATCGAGCGCGCGCAGAAATCGATTATCGTTCGCAACGAATACAAAGAGCCGCTCTCGATAACGAATTCATTCGGGAATCCGTCATATGATCCGGATGTCTGGGTGGCCGATTTGAAGGATGCCGCTCGCTATGCAAAGCCGGGGCAGTTCGTCATGTGCAGCTTCGAAGGCACAAAGCGCGAGGGGATGACGAGTGAGGGCTACATCAATGATTGGGCCGATGGTATGCAAATGCTCAAAGATGCGGGTGTCAAAGTAGTTGAGGCAAACTTCTCCTGTCCGAATGAGGGCGCGGCACAGCTTCTGTGCTTCGATACTCCGAAAGTAAAACTCGTGGCGGATGCGATAAAGAACAAGATCGGCGACACACCGCTTGTCATTAAAATTGCGTATTTTGACGAGCCATCGCTTCGCGAACTTGTGAAAGAAACGGGAAATATCGTTGATGGATATGGGGCCATCAATACGATACCTGCGCCTGTCATGAGTCCGGATGGAACGCAGGCGCTTCCCGGCGCACACCGCGTAAAAAGCGGCATCTGCGGCGCGGCGATAAAATGGGCCGGCCTTGATATGACACGCCGCCTCAAGGCGCTGCGGAAAGAATTAGGATTTACATACGCGATCATCGGCTCCGGCGGTGTTACGGTGCCGTCCGATTTCAAAGAATACAGAGATGCGGGCGCGGATGTTGTTATGACAGCAACTGGTGCAATGTGGAATCCATATTTGGCAAAAGAAATTAAGGAGCAGTATCCGGATGCATAACGAACGACATTTAAACATTTAAACATGAAAAGACGGCGCAATCCGATACCGCCTCACGCGAAGATGGTTTTTAAAGGTGTGATGTTTGATGTGTGGCAGTGGGAGCAAAAAATGTTCGACGGCTCGCAGGAAACGTTTGAGCGGCTGAAGCGGCCGAATACGGCGCAAGTAATAGCAACTGCCGGCGAAAAGATACTGACACTCTACGAAGAGCAACCCGACAGCGTTGGCTTATTTCCGTCTCTTCCTGGCGGACGAATCGACGAGGGGGAAGGTCCCCTCGAAGGGGCAAAAAGAGAACTTCTCGAAGAGACGGGATACGAATCGGATGATTGGGAATTGTGGCTTGAGCAGAATCCGGCTAGCAAAATCGAATGGACGATTTATACGTTCGTTGCTCGTAATTGCAGAAAAGTCGCCGAACCCCATCTCGATGCAGGAGAGCGCATCTCGCCTCGATGGACTTCGTTCGATGAGTTTATGGCGCTCACGGAGAACGATGCATTTTACGCGAAAGAAATTGTTGAAGTATTGCTCCGCGCGCGACTGGACGCACGCAAAAGTGAAGAATTACAGCAATTATTCTTTGGCCCGCAATGAGCATCAGAGAGTCGATTGCAAAACGAGCGGCGCGCGCCATCGAGGAGCGCGTATTTCCGGGGTGCGTTATTGGAATTGTGCGGCCAAGCGGAGAGCGAGAAATTTTCCCGATTGGACATTTAACGTATGAACGGCAGATGCCTGCTGTCACGACGGACGCCATGTATGATCTCGCTTCGATTACAAAATCAATTCCAACCGCATCGCTTGCACTTAATGCAGTTAATGAAGGGAATCTTCGGCTCGAAAGTCCTATTCGCACGTATGTGCCGGAGCTGAGAAATGATTACGGCGCCACGATCGAAGATTTGTTACGGTATCGCGTGAGCGGCGTCCAAATGTCGACGCTTAAACGGAAGAAAGTAGATGAAATAATTGCACATATTTTTGAAACAGGATTCAAGGGTCCGCCAGGAGAAACGCTCTATACAAATCTTCCTGCGTACCTTCTCGGAGTTATCCTCGAGCGCATCCACAAAATGAAAATAGACGATCTTGCCACTGAATATTTTTTCATGCCGCTAGGAATGTCTCGGACATACTTTATCGAGCCGTTTCCGAAAAATGCGGCCGCGCCGACGGAAGTGGACGACGAATCCGAAGTCCGCGGTGCTCCTCACGACGAAAGCGCTCGGGCGCTCGCGAAGCTTTCTGTTGCGGCAGGTCATGCGGGACTTTTCTCAACAGCTCCCGACATCTTAAATTTTCTGGAAGCGCTTCTCGCGAGCAGATTCCCGCATATCGCAGATGGTGCCGAGCAGGGACTTGGATGGCAGGTGCATCAGGCATATTTCATGGGATCGCGTTCGTCTCCGAAAACATTCGGAAAGACCGGATTTACTGGTACAAGCATTGTTATTGATCGCGAGCGCGAGATAGCATTTGTGATTCTCTCGAACCGCACGTATCCGAAGCGTCCGCCGAATGATGACGCGATTAACGAATTTCGTCGCGATATCGCCGATATAGTTTTCGAATCTTTGCAATGATACAGTATTCGGATGTGCGGGATTTTTGCATATACCGGAAAGAAAAGCGCGGAAGAGGTGCTCTTAGACGGACTAGAATCGCTTGAGTACCGCGGATATGACTCTGCAGGCATTTATATTCCCGAAGCGGGCGTCATAAAGACTCCCGGCGCAGTATCGGAATTGAGAGAGAAAATCCCAGCCAATTTCAAAGGGCACAGCGGCATCGCACATTTACGCTGGGCGACGCACGGTGAGCCGAACGAGAAGAATGCCCATCCGCATTCGGGATGTACTGATGATATTTGGATTGTTCACAATGGAATCATTGAAAACTTTAAAGAGCTAAAGGAAAAGTTGGAAAAAGCGGGGCATACATTCAAGACGGACACGGATACTGAAGTCTTAGCGCACCTGATCGAGTACCATCTGCAGAAAGAGAGGGACTTCGAAAAGTCCGTGCTTGCGGCGCTCAATGAGGTGCGTGGTACTTACGGCATCGCCGTGCAATACAAAGAAAAACCAGAAATGCTCATCGCGGCGCGCATGGGCTCGCCACTCGTTCTCGGAATAGGCGAGGATGAACGGTTCATCGCCTCTGATGCATCACCGATTCTGCCGCACACCAAGAAAGTTGTCTTTCTCGAAGATGGAGAAGTGGCGATTATCACACCGATGGAGCATAAGATTCTGAAACTTGACGCCACGCAGGTTAAGCGAGCGCCGGAAGAGATCGAGTGGAACGCAGAAAAAGCGCAAAAAAACGGTTATGAACATTTCATGCTGAAGGAGATCATGGAGGCGCAAGAAGTCATCAAAAATACACTGCGCGGCCGGCTGATAGCGGATAAAGGAATGGCAAAACTTGGGGGACTCGAGAGCGTTGCTAAAAAATTGGAGGACATCGAACGCATCATCATCGTCGCGTGCGGCACTGCGTACTACGCCGCTCTCGTCGGGGAGTACATGCTCGAAGAATACGCAGGAATTCCTGTCGAGGTTGAACTCGGCTCTGAATTTCGATACCGAAGCCCGGTCCTAAATCAACGCACGGCGCTCATCGGCATTTCGCAATCGGGGGAAACGCTAGACACCTTGGAAGCTATTCGCGAAGGCAAGCGCCGTGGTGCCCTCACACTCGGAATAGTCAATACCGTCGGCTCGACGATCGCGCGCGAGACCGATGCAGGCGTCTACAATCATGCAGGGCCTGAAATTGGAGTCGCCTCCACAAAAGCATTTATCTCTCAATTAACGGCGCTGGCACTGTTTACTATTTTTTTTGGACGACAGAGGCATATGTCGAAAGAGACTGGAAGAGAAATTGCGGATGCGCTATTGGAGCTACCGGAGAAAATACGGAGTATCCTCGAAAGGAACGAAAGAATTAAAGAACTTGCAGAAAAATATGCAAACTACCGAGACTTCTTGTTCATCGGACGCAAATATAATTATCCCATCAGTTTTGAAGGCGCGCTGAAATTGAAAGAAGTTTCTTACGTGCACGCAGAAGGATGCGGGGCAGGGGAGATGAAGCATGGACCGATCGCGATGATAGACGAAAACTTCCCAACCATTGCCATCGCAACTCAGGATTCGGTGTATGAAAAAATGAAATCCAATATAGAGGAGATAAAAGCGCGCAAAGGACCGATTATTGCGGTTGTGAATGATGGCGACACGGAGATTCCAAAACTCGTCGATGATGTAATGTTCGTGCCGAAGACGCTGGAGATGCTCTCGCCGATTCTCAATGTCATTCCGCTCCAATTATTTGCGTACTATTTCGCGCGCAAAAAAGGCCTTAATGTGGATCGTCCACGTAACCTAGCGAAATCAGTGACGGTAGAGTAAAGAAAATGCGCCGACGAATGTGGTATAGTGTTGTCTATGCGAGCTACAGCAACATCAAAATATAGAAACGTGGCGTTACCTAAGCGACCACTACCGACGGCTCTTATACGGGCTGCGGGTCTGCTCAAAGGCAAACTAAAAAAAACGCCTCTGCAGCATCAAAGGCATATGCGCAAAGAATGGTGATATGGTGCTCGATACCAATATCATCATTGCGTATCTCAACGGAGATGAGCAGGTGATAGAGGCAGTGCGTCGGTGGTTCGTGGAGGGAGTGGGACTTTTTATCTCTGCTGTAACGTATGCGGAGGTGCTTGCTCTACCAGAGGCGTCGGCAGACGACATTCAGTCAATGCGCAAGCTCCTCGATCTTTTTGTTGTGATTCCGGTAGACAAAGTGATTGCTGAGGACATAGCAAGCATCAAGCGGAGCGAGAGGCTTAAGTTTCCCGACGCAGCTATAGTTGCGACAGCGTACTACACGACCTCTCCTCTTGTGACGCGCGACAAGCGTTTGCACAAAGTGCGAGGAGTGGTGTCTATTTCAATTTAGTCGACTGCCCGCGCGATCGCGCGAAATCAGTTGCGGTCGAGTGATATAATTCAAATATGCCATACATAAAAAAAGATAAGCGCCCCTCGATTGATCAACTGGTGAATCCGCTCATCAAACATTTCAAGGACTTGCCGCTTGAAGACCAAGACGGTTCGCTAAATTATGCGATCACAAAGATACTAAAAGAGGTCTATCCGAAGAAATATTTTCATGTCAACCGCGCTCTCGGAATGCTGTCAGCCATCGCCCTCGAATATTATAGGAAAGTTGTCGGACCGTATGAGGATACAAAAATCGCAGAAAACGGAGACGTATAAATTATTTCAATTTTTCCACGAGCTCCTTCGGTTTTTTTGCTACCCCTTGAAATAAAATAGCGCGGCCTGGGTCACTATCCTTATTTGAGAATGCGTAAATCGGTTTGTTCAATGCAGCCGCATAACCGATCTCGATGTTCGTGCTGTTTCCTGCATATCCGTCCTTATTGAAAATAAAGACCACGTCAGCTTGCCGGATTTTATGAAAATGGTCATGGACCAATCCCGCAGCAACGACTCGTCTATCTGACGCCGATAATGCTTCGAGATCTCCTCCGGAAGCTCTGTAAAAAGGAGGAATGAGCACTTCTGCGCCCAATTTCTCAAGTCCTTTTGCAAATGCGCGAGCTTCTTTCGCGAATTTATTACTTGCGCAAATAACCACAGATTTCATGTAAGTATCCAGTTTCTAAATCTTTTCAATCATTTCCCACGGGCGGCCCTCGACGCCAAAGTGGCCATAGGCGGCGGTTTCTCGGTAGATGGGCCGGCGCAGGTCGAGGCGTTCAATAATGGATAGCGGTCGAAAATCGAAATTTTTTGTGACGATGTCAGTAAGATTTTTTCCATTGCCATCAAACGCTTCCACCATAACGGGCTCTGCGCGCCCTATGGCGTACGCCACGGACACAAGCACCTTTTTTCCATAGCCATTAGCGACGAGATTTTTTGCAGCGAAGCGGCACATGTAGGCGGCGGAGCGGTCTACTTTCGTCGGGTCTTTTCCTGAAAAACAGCCGCCGCCGTGCGGTACGAGGCCTCCGTATGTATCCACCATTATTTTTCTGCCCGTAAGGCCCGCATCCGCGGTGAATCCTCCGAGCACAAATTTGCCTGTCGGGTTTACGAGTATTTCAATCTTTTCAATATCACCGAGGACGGGCTTAAAAAGATGTTCGATAAGTTTTTCTCGGATTTCTTCTTGCGATACTTCCTCGGCGTGCTGCGTCGAAGTCAGTGCCGTGATCACGCCTTTACTGTTCGACACGGTTACCTGCGTTTTGCCGTCTGGCTTCAGCCACGAGAGGGTGCCATCTTTGCGCAGCTTTTCAAGTCGGCGTGCGAGCGCATTCGAAAAAACGACGCCGAGGGGGAGCATCTCTTTCGTTTCATCGGTCGCGTAGCCATACATGATTCCCTGATCTCCCGCGCCACCGGTGTCCACTCCCTGCGCGATATCGGGCGATTGCCGAGCGACTTTCACGAGGATGTCGAGATCGTTTTCATATCCGATAGACGTGTATACATCGCGCGCGACGTGCTCATAATTTATCTCGGCTGCCGTTTTTACTTCGCCTCCGATCATCATCGAACCGTGGCTTCCCAAAACTTCTACAGCGACGCGGCTCGTCGGGTCCTGCGCGATGCACGCATCCAGAATCGCGTCTGAAATTTGATCACATACTTTGTCCGGGTGCCCGGCCGTGACGCTTTCGGTTGTGTATCTCTCCAATAAATGGAACATAGGGAATAGTTTTTAGTTATAAGTTTTTAGTTCTTAAATTATCCCGTAATATAGCTGATTTCGTTTCTCAAAACTGAAAACTGAAAACTAGAAACTGGTAAAGAAATTCTCCCTGAAGGGAGATTCTTTCGACAAGGTATCTTCCCTTACGGGCTGGAGGCACTTTACCCTGAGCTTGTCGAAGGGCCATTCGACTCACTTCGTTCGCTCATGGCAAGTTGCTGTCGGCTTATGACGATCCAGTTCTCGTTCTTCAATTACTTTTGTAAAGAAGATCACCGCGCTCTTGATACGATATTGGGTGTGTAGGAGTATGCTAGCAAGTTGTTTCTCTCTCTGCAATACTAGTGTGAATATCTTTATATGAATTGGATGAATCCCGTTAGAAATAGCCCGCCCCAAAGGCCCTTCGGGCGCGCAAGCGCGGGCGCGATTTCTAACGGCATGAAAAAAGTTGTGACAATCGGCGGAGGAACCGGGAGCTATACCATTCTGCGCGGCCTCAAAAAATTTCCGCTCGACATTACAGCCGTTGTCACAACATTTGACAGCGGTGGCTCTACCGGCGCTTTGCGCGATGAGTTTGGGATTCTTCCTCCCGGCGATATTCGCCGCTGTCTCATCGCGCTTTCCGAAGGAAAAAAGCGACAAGTGCTTCGCGATCTTTTTAATTACCGCTTCGACCAAAAGGGGAGCCCCCTTCACGGGCATAGCTTCGGCAACCTCTTTCTGCTCGCGCTTTCTTCGATCTACGGAAGCGAAATCGAAGGGATTCGCAAGGCATCGCAGCTTCTGAATTTGAAGGGAAGGGTGCTGCCAGTTTCGCTCGATAACTCTCACGTTCACGCGACTCTGGAGGACGGCACCGAGATCGTCGGGGAGGCGAATATCGATGTACCAAAGCACAACGGCGATTTGAAAATCGCGAGCGTTACCCTCAAACCCGTTGCACACATTTTCGATGAAACGAAAGACGCGATTCGGGAAGCTGACCTTATTGTTATAGGCCCCGGCGACATTTACACATCCATCATTCCAAACTTTCTTGTGGAAGGGATGAAAGAAGCCCTGCGCGAGAGTCGCGGCAAAACGGTTGTCATCTGCAATCTGATGACGAAGTGGGGAGAAACAAATGGATCGGTAGCATCAAGCATGATTGCCGAACTTCTCGTTTATAGCGGCCTCTCAAAGTTCGATTATGCGATTTGCAATACCAAAGAGATGGATGCCGGACTTGTTGCCGCATATGCAGATGAAAAAAAATATCCGGTGCACTGCGATGCGGCGCTCAAGGAGTATGCGCGCGAGATCATCACGGGCGATTTCTATTCAGAATTGGACATCGCGCGGCATGATTCCGAAAAAATTGGAAAAGCTGTTGCGGAGCTGGAATAGAGGCTTCCTGCCTTCATGAGATTATCAAAAAATAGTGCTAGCATATCTCTATGACAAAAATTGGATGGACAGTAATAATCGTTCTCGGCATCGTTATTGCTGTACTCTCATGGCTTCTCTTCAAGGCGCCCGCGCCCGTCTCTGCGCCGATGAATAATGGCAATGCAACAACGACGCCGCCTTCCGCGACCAAACCATTCGAATCGGAGAACGTAAGAATCGAGACGCCGAGGTCGGGAGCGCGAGTTGCTCAAACATTTACAGTAACCGGTGAAGCGCGCGGCTTGTGGTACTTCGAAGCGTCATTTCCGGTGCAAGTACGCGATGCGAACGACAACGTGCTCGCGACAGTGCCGGCGCAGGCAATAGGCGAGTGGATGACCACGGAATTTGTGCCGTTTTCCACAACCATTACGATTAGTGGCGGATACAGCGGCCCGGCGACCCTTGTTCTTCTCAAGGACAATCCGTCCGGTTTGCCGGAGCATGACGATTCGGTATCAATCCCTATAATCATTGAATGACCAAGGAAGAGCGTGCCCCATTGGAGAAAAGTCGCCGTAAGACGCCTCCCGTCACGGCCGCGGCGCGACGTTCTCTAACGGGGAGAGCGAGGGAGATTGTCGCGTACCTTAAAAAGGCGTATCCGAAACCGAAAAGCGAATTGAAATATCAGACGCCGTTCCAATTTCTTGTGGCTGTCATTTTATCTGCACAGTGCACTGACAAAGCGGTGAATCGTCTCACGGACACGCTTTTTGGGAAATACAAAACCGCTCTCGATTTTGCGAGAGCCAAGTCGCGCGTTTTTGAGAAAGAAATTTCGGCGGTGCCTTTTTTCAGAAATAAATCTAAGAATATTATTGCGGCTGCGAAAAAGACGCTGGAGGAATTTGATGGGAGAGTGCCGAGAAATGCAGAGGATTTGCAGACACTTCCGGGAGTTGGATACAAGACGGCGCACGTAGTCGCGGGAGAGCTGTTCGATATATGGGAAGGAATCCCGACGGATACGCATGTGCGGCGTTTCGCTCTGCGCTTCGGTCTCACGAAACATAGTGACCTTGGTAAGATCTCTAAAGATTTCGAAACGCTCGTGCCAAGGCGAGATTGGAAGTACGTCAATAATGGACTCGTGCTCTATGGCAGATACGTCTGTCCTGCGCGTTCGCATGACTGCACAAAGCATCCGCTTACAAAACTCTGGCCGGAGGCCGCGGCGAATTGGCCACGCGCAAAATAACATGAGAATTATTATCAATGGACTTGCAACGGAGTACCTCGATGAGGGAAGGGGAAAAACGCTTCTGCTGCTACATGGTTGGCAGGATAATTTGCACACGTTCGACAAACTCGCCGCTAAACTTGCAGAAAAATATCGCGTCGTCAGGTTAGATTTGCCGGGATTTGGCGAGACTGAAACTCCGCGAAGAGCGTGGAATCTTGAAGACTACGCAGAATTCATCTCTGCGTTCTGTCGGAAACTGGGCATACAGGTGTTCTGCATCATTGGGCACTCGCTCGGAGGCCGCATCTCGATCAAATCACTTTCAGGCTCGATTCTGAATACTGAAAAGCTGGTACTCATCGCGTCGGCAGGCGTCGCGAAACGCAATCCAGTTCGCTCTGGAGCGCTTCTTGCTCTTGCGAGAATCGGAAACGCTGCTTTTTCTATTCCGCCCTTGCGTAACTTGAAAGGAAGCGTGCGCCGCTCATTTTATAAGGCGATTGGGAGCGATTACGAAGCGGCAGGGAAGCTGCGCGGGACGTTTCAAAATATCATACGAGAAGATCTGTCCGATGCCGCCAAAAAAATTGCTGCGCCCACCCTCTTGATATGGGGCCATCTAGACAGAGAAACGCCGCTTTTCGACGGTCAAAGACTTTCAAATCTTATTCGCGGTTCAAGAATCGAAATCGTGGAGGGAGCGGGGCATTTCGTGCATCGGGAGCGTACGGGGCGAGTAGCTGATCTGATATTACATTTCCTATGAGCATTCAGAGTTTTTTGTCTCTCTATCGTCCGCGATACATACGCTCGCTCATCTACATGCTGCAGACAAGCGAGTACGATGTGGGCGACTTTACGGCCTGGTATTTGCGGACGCGGGATTTCAGCAGTGTCGAGCGCAGAAGAAAAATTGCGTGGACGCCGAAGGCAACTCTTTTCGCTGTTGCGCTGTGGGCGCTTGTCGGCATCGTCGCTTATATTCTTCTTACGTTCCTGTTTCTCGGAGGGGCCTTCCTTGTACTTCTCGCTCCCATACTTCTTTTACTGCCCTTTGTGCTCGCTGTTGCTCTCGCGGGGTTCGCTATTCTTTTCGCCGGCGTCCAGTCGATAGTCGAGCAATTCTATATGCGTCGTGCCGCTCTACGACTTTCGCGGATGAAAGCGTTTAAGATCGCGATCGCCGGGAGCTTCGGAAAAACCACCATGCGCGAGATTCTTAAAGCTGTGCTTGCCGAAAGCAAGCGCGTGGCCGCGCCTCCCCACAGCTACAACACGCCACTCTCAATTTCTCGTTTCGTCGGCTCTCTCAAAGGCGATGAGGAGGTTCTAATTTTTGAGCTCGGCGAATATTACCCGGGGGACGTGCGCAAGCTTTGCGAAATGATTAAGCCCGATCTTGGTATTGTTACAGGAGTGAACGAAGCGCATTTAGAGAAATTTGGTGACTTGGAGGAAACCGCCGAAACGATTTTCGAGCTTGCCGATTATTTGAATGACAAGCCGTTATACGTAAATGGCGAAAGCGAGATGGCGTGGAAGCATGCGCCGGAGCATGCAATCATATATTCATGCGCAGGATCGGGTGATTGGAAAGCAGCACATACAAAGACCGATCTTAGCGGGCTTTCTTTTTCGTTTCAAAGAGAGGGCGAGGATATCGCTGTTCGGTCGAAGCTTCTCGGCGTTCACAATGTGGGTCCACTGTCCGCAGCGATTCACGTGGCAAAAAGATTGGGACTTCCGAATACGGCCATCGAGGCGGGACTTTCTAAAACGAAGGCGTTCGAGCACAGAATGCAGGCGCGCGCGGAAGGCGGCATCGTGATCATAGATGACAGCTACAATGGAAATCCGGACGGTGCCCGCGCGGCCATAACATTTTTAGCTGGTCTCTCGGCAAAGCGACGCTTTTACATAACGCCCGGATTTGTTGAAATGGGTGCGAGAAGCGAAGTGGTCCATAGAGAGTTAGGACGCGAGCTTGCTCTATCCGGGATCGAACACATTGTACTTATTCAAAACAGCGTAACAGGACATATCGAGAGCGGTTTAGCGGGAGCGAATTACCACGGCAAAATTCTCCACTTTCCTGATATGCCGCAGGCGCTTTCAGCCCTAAAGCACGTGACGACTCCGGGTGATGTAGTGCTTATTCAGAACGACTGGCCGGACCAGTATGCCTGACGTGCTAGAATCTTGTCATGAAGTTAGCGGCCGACATTCGAAATAGTTTTTATTCGCCGGAGACGTACCAAAATCTTCGCTCAAGCGGATTCGGCAGAGCAGTGCGATTCAGTTTTATCGCATCCCTCATTTCCGCGATAGCGGCGCTCATTATGATGGTGATCACGTTCTATCCGTTCATGAACGCGACATTCATTGAGCAGCTTGTCGCTTTCTACCCGAGCGAGCTCGTCGTAACCATCAACAATGGAGTAGTGAGCACGAATGTGGAGGAGCCGTACACAATTTCTTTCCCGGATCGCGTAGAGGCGAATACAAATGATGGGCCAGGCAATTTCGTAGTAATCGACACTACAGAAGCGCTTACGCTTGAGGACGTGAAAGCGTACGATGCATGGATAGTTCTCGGCAAGAGCACGCTCTATGCCGCGGGTGCCAATGAATTACGAGCTATCGATCTCTCGGGAAATAAAGAAGAGATCATCATATCCAAAAGCTTCGTTGAGGAGATTGCCCGCAAAGCAAAACCGTTCGTAACGGCGGGCATTGTTCTCCTGCCTCTTATTGCATCTCTTTTCCTGCTCTTGTTCGGTATGATAGGGTATCTTATTCTGGGAATTTTTGGAGCTCTTGCCGCGATGCTCATCGCCCGAGTCGGGGATATGCGGCTTCACTATCGTGAGGGGTACGTCGTTTCTCTCTATGCGATCATCCCCGTCGCGGTTTTCGATGCGGCGACGGATTTTATAGAGAGTGGGAACTCTTTTTGGTTGGGATTAGCTGTTTTTCTCGTTGTTCTCGTTGCTAATCTGCACGCACGGAGAGATGCATCTACCGTCGCATAGACCCCTAACTCGCATCGAGGGTAACAAGTGTGCGCTTTGGTGTACCCGGTCAGTACAATTTGGCATCGGTTTTTTGCCTCACAGTTCGAGATATGTTGTACCCTTTCGCGCTAATAATCTACTCTATTTTTGGAACCCGGAATAACGGGAACCGAGACAATGCCAAATTGTCCTACCGGGTGTATATTTTTGAGCATGAGAAACGTGGCAGTTATTTTTGGAGGGCGGAGCGCGGAGCATGATGTCTCCATCATTACGGCTCACATTCCGGTTATCGAAACGCTCCTTGCAGGCCGGAAATACGATGTCGTTCCGATATACATCTCAAGAGCGGGTGTCTGGTATTCGGACTCGGCGATGAACAACCTCGAATATTTTAAAGAAGACTTTGAGCCGAAGCTGCGGAGATTAAAGCCCCTCCAATTGTCATTTGAGAAGGGCCTCGAGATCATTGAGCCGGGTATATTCGGAAAAAAGAAGAAAATCGACATCGTATTTCCAACCATGCATGGTACGTATGGCGAAGATGGGAGTTTGCCGGGACTCTTGCGCATGGCGAACGTGCCATTTGTCGGATGCGATCTTTCCGCCTCGGCAGTTGCGATGGATAAGGCATTCACGAAGCAAATTCTTTCGGCTGAAGGGATCCTTGTCGTGCCGTTTGTTTGGTTCACCAAGAGTGAGTGGGAAGCAGATAATAAAAGGATATTAGAGCAAATTGCACGCCTCAAATCGCCGCGATTCGTAAAACCTGTGCACCTCGGCTCCTCAATTGCGATTACGAAAGTGAAAAGTGAAGCTGAACTTGTGAATGCCATAGAAGTCGCGCTTCACTACGACGATAAGGCGCTCGTTGAGGAGAGCGTCGAGGACTTGATAGAAGTGACGTTGCCTATTATAGGAAACAATGAGCCTCGTGCGGCAGAAGTCGAGCATGCTCTCAATAAAACGGAAGTTTTTGATTTTAACGAAAAGTATCTCTCTGGAGGAAAGAAATCAGTCGGCGGAGTCAATAGGGCGTACAGCGAGATCCCCGCGAACATTGGCGAGGAGGTGACATCCAAGGTGAAAGAGATGGGCAAGCAAGTATATCGAATTCTTGGCTGTACAGGCATTGCACGTGTAGATTTTCTGATTGACGGAAAAACGAAGAAGATTTTCGTAAATGAAGTGAATACGCTTCCCGGAAGTCTCTATCATCATAATTGGCGAAAAGCGGGCGTATCGAACATGGAGCTCATCGAGGAATTGATTCGGCTCGCGGAAGAGAGGTTCGCCTCACAAAAAAATACGACTTTTACATTTAAGTCCGACATTCTGAAGAAAGTAGGAGGACCGAAGATCGGAGCATGACCCCGTTAGAAACCGCGGTCGCGAATACATGATCGAGTCTTAGCAAAACGGCCAACATAAAAAGCATGACCAAAATATTAGCCAGCATCGTGCGAGCGCGACCTGTTTCTAACAGGGTGACGAAAGCAGCAAAGCAAAGGGTGGCGGTATTTGATGTAGATGGAACGATTTTCCGCTCAAGTCTTTTGATACAGCTCGTCAATAAACTCATTGAAAAAGGTGCGATACCGAAAGACGCCGAGCTCGTGTATGATCGCGCTCACATTCGTTGGCTCGATCGCGAGGGCGATTATCAGGAATACATTGAAGCGGTTATCAAAGCATTTCGCGCACACCTCAAGGGACTGCATTACGGCGTTCTCGCGGATGCTGCGGAGGAATTAGTCGAGGAGCAGTGGAAGCGAACATATCGTTACGCTCGTGATTTGCTGAAGGATTTAAAATCGAAGGGATACTACCTTCTTGCCGTCTCGCATTCTCCCAAAACGGTTCTCGATAAATTCTGTCCGCGACTCGGATTCGACAAGGCGTATGGCATCGTCTACGAAATCGGCCCGCAGGAGTGCTTCACGGGCGCCGTCGTAGAGGAGCATCTCATCTACAATAAGGCGAACATTCTGAAGCGCGCGATTGAAAAAGAGAATCTGACAATAAAAAATTCTGTAGGTGTCGGCGATACTGAATCGGACATTTCGTTTCTCGAAATGGTCGCGCAGCCCATCTGCTTCAATCCCAATTCAAAGCTCTACCGGTATGCTAAACGAATGGGCTGGAAGGTAGTAGTTGAAAGAAAGGACGTAGTTTATGAACTGTAAGCTAATCTATTTTTTGATATAGTTGCGTCATGAAAAAATTGTACCGACTTCCACATGAGGGTACTGTTGCCGGCGTGATCGCGGGGTTTGCAGACTATTTCGGCATTGATGTAACGATTCTGCGCGTACTATTTGTCCTCTTTGTGCTCGTAACCGGAATTTTTCCCGGTGTCATTGCTTACATTCTCGCAATATTCATTATGCCGGTGAAGCGGCCAATCACTCATGAGCAGAAAAGCGAAGACGAGTCGAATCAGTAGCAGGTCGATTGCGGGATTCCGAAGAGAGGTTTGGAATTTTTATGATGCGTCCGGACGGCATGATGTGTCGTGGCGTCGAACGAAAAATCCTTATTGCATTCTGGTTTCGGAAATGATGTTGCAGCAAACACAAGTTTCTCGTGTTCTCGAAAAACACGTGAAATTCCTCAAAGCTTTTCCTACGGTGCGCGTTCTCGCAGAAGCTTCGCTTGCGGATGTGCTGCGCGCTTGGAATGGTCTTGGCTACAACCGGAGAGGGAAGTATCTTCACGATGCAGCGAGAATCATTATGCGAGATTATGGAGGCGCAGTACCGGCTGCTTACAGTCAGCTTGTCGAACTGCCGGGCGTCGGCGCATACACGGCTTCTGCAGTTCGGGTATTCGCTTTTAACGAATCAGATATCCTCATCGAAACCAACATCCGTGCTGCGGTAATTCATGCGTTTTTCCCACAAGCAACAAACGTTCACGACCGTGAGCTATTGTGGCTTCTGGAAAAGTTGAACAAAGATCAGCGGCCAAGGGAATGGAATTGGGCGCTTATGGATTATGGCGCCTATATAAAAAGACTGTGTAGAAATCCAGCACGTCGCTCCGCTCACTATGCGCGGCAATCAAAATTTGAGGGCTCTTTGCGACAGGCTCGCGGCGCGATTCTTCGCGCTCTCACTTCAGGGCAAAATATTAACGGTTTACGAAACCGTTATATGGGTCGATTTGGTAAAGCGCTTGCGTCCCTTGAGCGCGATCAGATCATCGCGAGAAAAAACAAACACAGTTGGGTCATTTCTTGAAAGCACGAAGGAGCAAGTTGTTGCTCCGCTGAGGCATTAAATTGCGACAATGACGGGAATGACAATCGGTCGCTTCATAGTGCGAGAGAGGAGGAAGCGAGAGACGGATTCGGCCAGGTCTTCGCGCGCGGCGTCCAGATCGGCTGTGCGCGGGCTGCGCATTGAGTTTTCGACACTCTTCCGAATGATGAGACGCGTCTGATCCATAAGATCTTTATTGTCTCGAAGATAGACGAACCCGCGGGAAATGATATCGGGCGATTTGTGGAGCTTCCCGGATCGTCGATCAATGGTGGCAACTACGACGCAGAATCCCTCCTGCCCGAGCGCCTTACGATCCCGCATCAGCACGTCGGAGAGTTGCGAAACAGTGTGGCCCTCGACGACGCGCAGCTCCGACGGCGCTTTTACGGAAAGCTTCTCGATTTTTTCTCCACCCTTGATGTCTATAATTGATGAGTTATCAGGGATGGCAATGTTTCCCGGCTTCACGCCCATTTCGACTGCGAGGTCGGCATGCACTCGGAGCATGTAATGGTAGCCGTGCACTGGTACAAAAAACTTCGGCTTAATTTGTCTATGAATCCACGCGGCTTCCTCGCGGTTGCCGTGGCCAGAGGCATGCACATCGCTCGCGTGGTAGGTGATGATATGCGCTCCTTGACGCGAGAGGTTATCCTTGAGCTTTTGCACCGCGCGCTCGTTCCCGGGGATGACGGAAGAAGAAAGTACGACGGTGTCGGTGGGCTGAAGGCGAATATACTTATGGCTTTTGTTCCCTATGCGCGCGAGCGAAGCGAATTCGTCACCTTGCGCACCGGTAGCGAGAATGATCATCTTCTCCGGCGGATAATGATCCAGATCTTCAACTGAAACAACGGTGTCATCCTTGTACTTGATGAGGCCTATTTCGCGCGCGATTTCAATATTTGTTTTCATGCTGCGCCCGTCTATGACGACTTTCTTCCCGTAAGTTTCAGCAAAATGCACGACGCGAATCAAGCGCTCGAGATGCGAAGCGAACATTGCTATCACGAGCCGGCCCTTTGCGTTTTTTATGATTTCATCAAGCGTCTTGTAGACGATTGACTCTGGGATGGAAAATCCGGGCTGCCACACATTCGTGCTGTCCATGAGAAGCACGAGAACTTTTCGCTTCTGAAAAATGCTGAACTCGCGCTTCTCCTCCTCGGCCGGCTCGCCATCCGTGTGATTGAGTTTGATATCCCCTGTGAATACCACGTCCCCCCATGGGGTCTCGATAATGATCCCCATCGAATCTGGAACCGTGTGTGTGACGCCGAAGAAGCGAATAGTCGTGCTGCCGAGTTTTATGACTTCACTTTTTTCGACTTCACGGATTTGAACAGGCACCGTCTGGGCGAACTCTTCTTGGCGTTTCTGAATCATTTTGCCAGTGAGTCTGCGGGTGTAAATTATGGGGTTTCCGATGCGATCGATAACGTAGGGAATAGCGCCGATGTGATCAAGGTGGCCATGCGAGATCAAGATGCCGCGAATCTTGTCACGCCGCTCTTCAAGGTAGCCCGTGTTTGGCAGAATATAGTCAATTCCCGGCGTTTCGTCTTCACTGAACTGGAAGCCGCAATCGAGAATGAAAATGTCGTTTCCGAATTCAACGGCGGTCATATTTCGACCAACTTCTTCGACGCCCCCTAAGGGAATAACACGCACGACATCAGGTGCTGGTGGTGGCACAGGGATAGAGGCAGGCGCCCCTCGTTCGGGTGCATGATGCTCCACGCGCGCACGACCGCGGCGCGGAGGAAGCGATGCGCGAGATGAGCCGAAGCGCGGGCGAGAGGAAGAGCGACGAGCGGGGCCCCGGCGGCCGGCGCCGATTCTCTCCCGCCCTCTTTCGGAGTCACGGTGAGCGCCGCGCCCCCCGCGATCTCCACGGGCCGGATTTCCCGGATTGTTGCCGGGAGGCGTATCTGACGGGGTCATGTTCATATACTCTATTTAGAATTTGTTAAAATTTTACTTGTAAGCACCAGAAAAAAAACTCCACACACGTTCGGTATCGGTGTACCACTCCCGCACATTTAGAAATCGCTCCGATGGCAGCGTCAGAATACCGAGTTCAACGCCTTGGAGTTTCTTTGGTACCACATAAATGAATTCCGGCGCGTAGAGGAATATCGCTGGCCGATCTTTTTTAATCGTTTCCGCAAACGAGGCATACAGTTTCTCGCGCTCCTTCCGGTCGGTAGTTGATCGCGCGGCAGCGAGTGTGTTGTCCGCCCGGCTGTTTGCATACATCGAGAGATTCAGTCCCGGGTCGTTACGCTGGCTCGAATGCCAAAATGCGAACAGATCCGGTGTCCGCCCGACGACTTCGCCAAAAAGGATGGCGTCGTAATTTCTCGGCCGTATCACATTCGTGTTCAATTCTGATAACGGGTACACGTGTAGGCTGACTTCAATGCCGAGAGCACGCCAATAATCAATGAGAAGCTGGGCTGTTGCCGACAGCTCGGGCGCATCTCCCGTTGCGAGAACGAACGAGAGGGTTTCCTTTTTCTTTTGCCATATTCGCGCTTTCTCGTCGAATGTCCAGCCATTCTCGGAGAGAATATCGCGCGCTCTTTGCGCAAATTCTCCCGCGGCGGCACTCCCTTCGTCTGCGTTTTCGCCGGATACCGGAGTCGGGCGTTCGTTATCAACAATACTCGGAGGAAGAGGGCCGTCGAGCATCGCTCCATAGCCGTGAAGGACGCTGTCGATCACTGCGCGCTTATCTATTGCCGCCTCAAGCGCGGCGCGTACCGCCGGATCTGCAAGAGTCGGTGCGTGGCCCTGATTAAAAAACACGCCAAAGACGCGCGGAAGCGGCACGCGCATGAGCGTGGAATTATGAAGATTGAGCAACTCAAGAGTCGACGGCGCAATACCCGCGATCGAATCAATTTCACCGGCATTGAATGCATTCACGAGCGCATCCTGATTCGCATAAAATCTGAAAGTTATTTTGCTTATGAATGCGGATTCGGATCCACGCTGTGTCCTCGGCGCGAGCACGTAGCTCGTCACGGCGCCCGTACTGTCAGTTTGCCCCGTGAGTATGCGATAGGGACCGCTCCCTACGGGGTGCGTATTGAGCGTCGCAAAAGGAAATTCTTCCGCCGGGATAGAGCCCCACAGGTGTCTCGGAATAATCCCGAGCGAAGTGTTTTCGAGAAACGGCGCGTACGCACGCTGAAGTTTGAAAACGACTGTGTTCGTATTCTCGCTCGTGACGGAGACCCCTTCCCAATCGACGCGGCGCGGACTCTTTAACGCCGGATTCTGCACAGATTGGATGGTAAACATGACATCCTCCGCCGTGAGAGGCCGCCCGTCATGAAAAGTCAGCCCCTCTTTCAGGGTGAACGTATAGACCGTGCCATCATCTGAAATTTCAAAACGATCTGCCATGTCTGGAACGATAGTGCCATCAGGGAGCGCGCGCGTAAGGCCCGCATATACAAGCTGCGCCAAATCTTCGTCGGCCTGCGATATCGCGAGCACCGGATTGATAAATCGCGGCGGACCGACGACGCCTTCGGAGATAGATCCAGCAGGGGAGGGAACGACGACCGAAATACTCGCATTGAGCCCTATCACGAGTGAAAGGGCGCTCACGGCAAGCAAAGCTGTGAGTGTATATAAAAGGAGCCGTTCGCTCGGCCGGAACGTGCGCATGACTTCTTCAAGTGCAGCGAAGCGCCACGGGCGCCGTTCGCGTGTCATGTGTGATCTTAATTTTTCGGGTGAGTCGGAGTCCATGTTCTATGAGAAATGATATGCAAAGTGGAGAAGCATCAAAATATTTTAAATAGCTCCGTATGCAAGGCGCGGAGAGGGGGTGCGTGAGGCGTATTGTAATACGACGAACGCGACACAGAGGTTCCGCAACGACGCAGACGGATTATTTAAAAAGTTTTAACTAATAAGTAGGTTAATGAGTGCACTAAGTGCAAAGAGGATTCCCAGAACGATTGTAGCGAAAAAAAGCGTTTTTTCCAATCCGCGCCGTGTGTGAAACCCTGAACTAAAATTGTCAGCCCCGAAGGCGCCCCCCAAAGATGCCCCCGTGTGCTGCAGAAGTATCGCAAAGATTAAGAGCACTGAAAGCACTATCTGCACGTAGGGCAGTATTCCCTGGAGGAAAACCATTGATAAAGAGTATAGCAGGAGGGCTAATTGAAATCAAATAAACACTGTACCAGGCGTTATATAATTGTCAAGTTGCGTAAAAAATGGCTCAACGTATAATCGCCAAGCTTTGCGGTTCTCCGGAGCACTTGTATTAAGAGACTAAGATTCTTCACCATGAAAAAACAGGTGTCTAATATAAAAAACGCGAGGATTAATATTCAGCCGGTTGCTGACCGCGTTCTCGTAAAGCGCCTTGATGAGGAGGGAAAGAAATCGGCTGCTGGCATTATCATTCCTGACACCGCCCAGAAAGAAAAATCGAAAATCGGGCTTGTCATCGCAGTAGGCCCGGGGAGATACGGTGACGAGGGCGATCTAATTCCCATGACGATAAAAGTCGGCTCGAAAGTCGTGTTTAATTCTGGCTGGGACAACGAGGTGAACGCCGGCAATGAAGATGAAGATCTGTTCCTTGTTAAAGAAAGCGATATCCTCGCCACCATTAAATAAGTAACGCTGTCTTAACTACTAGCTACTTTCTACTAACTACTAACTAGTTTATGGCTAAGCAAGTAATTTTTGATCAAGAAGTTCGCAGCGCCCTCAAGCGCGGCGTCGATGTCGTCGCAGGGGCTGTCAAAGTGACGCTCGGGCCTCGCGGCCGCAATGTTGCACTCGATCGCTCATGGGGCGGCCCGACGATCACCAACGACGGCGTCACGATTGCAAAAGAAATCACGCTTGCCGACAAGTTCGAGAACATGGGCGCGGGCATCGTGAAGGAAGTCGCGTCGAAAACGAATGACAAGGCAGGCGACGGAACGACGACCGCAGTGGTGCTTACGCAGGCGATAGTGCATGAAGGGCTAAAGCGAACCGCAATGGGCGCGAACGCGATGGTGGTGCGGCACGGAATCGAGGCGGCGGCAAAGGACGCAGTGGAAGCGCTCAAGAATATGGCACGACCGGTTTCTGGCAAGAACGATATTCGTCAGGTTGCGACGATTTCTGCAGAATCTGAAGAGCTTGGAAAAACGATTGCTGACACTGTCGAGCGCGTCGGCAAGGACGGTGTCGTCACGGTGGAAGAATCGCAATCGCTCGGCATCGAATCCGATTTCGTAGACGGCATGGAATTCGATAAGGGATATGTCTCGGCATATATGGTAACGAATGCCGAGCGCATGGAGTCCGAAGCGAAAGATACGCCGATTTTGATTACAGACAAAAAAATCTCTACAGTCAAGGAAATCTTGCCGCTTCTTGAAAAGCTCGCGCAGTCGGGCAAAAAGGATTTGGTGATTATTGCCGATGATGTGGACGGCGAGGCGCTCGCGACGTTTGTTGTAAATAAAATCCGCGGCATTTTTTCCGTTCTCGCGGTAAAAGCTCCAGGCTATGGCGATCGCAAGAAAGAGATGCTGCAGGATATTGCAATTACGGTCGGCGGACAGGTGATTTCCGAAGATCTCGGAATCAAGATGGAAAATGCAGAACTTTCTATGCTCGGCCGCGCCCAGCGTGTCGTTGCAACGAAAGACTCCACGGTCATTGTCGGAGGAAAAGGCAAAAAGGCGGATATCGGAGCGCGCGTCTCTCAATTGCGAAAGCAATTGGAAAGCACGGATTCGAAGTTCGATAAGGAGAAAATCGAAGAGCGTATCGCGAAACTTACCGGCGGTGTGGCTGTCATTCGCGTTGGTGCGGCGACGGAGACGGAAATGAAATATCTCAAGGACAAAATCGAAGATGCGGTAAATGCGACGAAGGCGGCGATAGCCGAGGGCATCGTTCCCGGCGGAGGAGCTGCTCTCGCGAAAGTCGCAGCGAAGCTCGAGAAAAAAGTAAACGCCAAAGCGCACGATGAATACACCATTGGATATCGCATTCTGCTTTCCGCGCTTTCGGCACCGCTTCTGCAGATCGTCAAGAATGCGGGGCGCGACGACGGCGCAGTTATATTGCAGGAAGTCGTGAAAAAGGGCGGGAATTTCGGATTTAACGCGGCAATAGAATCGGCCTCCGATGGGGAGAGCAACGTCGTGGATATGTTTGAAGCGGGAATCATCGATCCGGTGAAGGTGACCCGAAGCTGCGTTGAGAACGCGGCGTCCGCCGCGGCGGTTTTGATTACGACCGAAGCGGCGGTTGCCGATGCTCCTGAAGAAAAGAAAGCCGCTATGCCCGGCGGCATGGGCGGAGGGATGGGGGACATGGAGTAGCGCTCGCGTCCCGGCACCTTCTTGCCGTCGCTGTCTGCCTCTGCTGAGGCAGCGCTGCCTCTCGCGCCGTCGCGCTGCGAGACACGGCAAGAAGGTGCCGTGCCCGCTCGCTGATATTGGGAGAAAAGGCAAGCGCTCGGGATGAGCGAGCGCTTTTCATGCGGGCTGTGGTCAGACGCGCCAGCGACTGTCCGGCGGAACTTCTGCGGCGGCATTGAAGAATGTTACGTATGCGTCCCTGGCAAGCTGTTCCGCGGCTCTTTTGCTGCCTGGAGCCGTAAACTCGCCGCTCACCCATACGTAGAGATCGCGGATCGCGTGGCCCTTTCCTAGAAAGGCTCGGCGCAGCTCGTCAATGGTATCTCCCTCTAAGTCGATAATTTCGATGTCGTGCGGCGGATCAAGCAAGGCTATTGAACGCATGTTGCCTCCTTTTTGGCAGCTGCGATTATAACCTGGACTTTTCGGTTGTGGCAAAGGTGTTATAATTTTGTGCATATGGAATCCGTTGTTATTGGCGTTCTCATTATTATCCTCATCGCGAGCGCGCTTTTTGATGTTATCAGCTGGTCGTTTAATGCGGTTGCAATACTTGCATTGGTGATTGCGTGGGCGATCATCATGTACAACAGGCTCATTCGGCTCACGAATCGCTCCGAGGAGGCGTGGTCAGATATAGACGTGCAACTGAAGCGCCGCTACGATCTTATTCCGAATCTCGTGAATACAGTGAAAGGCTATGTTACTCATGAACGGGGAACTCTCGATAGCGTCACAGAAGCGCGAACGCGCGCGATGAACGCGCAAACAGTCGAACAGCATGCGCAAGCGGAAAATATGCTGACGGGCGCACTGAAGACTCTGTTTGCGGTTGCAGAGAATTATCCGAATCTGAAGGCGAATGAGAATTTCGTTGAGCTCCAGCGGGAACTTTCGGATACGGAAAATAAAATCCAGGCGGCACGTCGCTTCTACAACGGCGTTGTTCAGGAACTCCAAAACGCGCTCGAAATGTTCCCGTCGAATATCGTGGGAAATATGTTCGGCTTTAAGACGCGCGAATTCTTTCAATTGAGCGAGGCGGAAGGCGCAGCTCGCGAGCCGGTAAAGGTCAGTTTCTAATATTACATATCGAACAGCTCGGTCCTTTCGACCGAGCCGTTTCGCGTTGGAGCACGATAATCTCAAAGCCACGCAGCCCAGACTGCAGCAGCGAACAACGAATCGCTTGGATGGGGCATCATGACGCACCATACCTCGAAGGCGTGCGTCTTACCGTAGTAGTGTGGTGGCTCGTAGCGCCACGTACGTGAGATCTCGACGAGCTGTCGCACCATCCCTTCCACGCTTAAAGGACTACGGATTGCTACGGCGTCAAAAGCATGCTCGGCGAGCAGGAGACGGCCCGAACGCGGTTCGCCCTCGATAGGCGCATAGTGGGTGAATCGTACGTCTTGATGCATGATTCTACCCAGTACAAATTTCAGGTATTCCGAATCCGCAACGATCGCAACTGGCTTTACGATTCGCAGGTCTGATCGTTTCATCGCACTCTCCTTGTGACTATCCTGCGTGAACAATAATGCAGCTATATTTAAAGTCAAAGATTCATTTACAGATCGTTTTGCTAGCTATATGCTGCGTATTAATATGGCATCGCTATATACAGAACAAGGAAAGAATGTACGGCGGACATGGATGCTCATGACCATGTTTCTCGTTTTGATTATTGCGATCGGATACGCAGTTGCGTGGTATCTGCAGAACCCGAGCATTCTTTATATTGCTGTTGCGTTCAGTCTTTTTATGAACGTTGCGGCGTATTGGTTTTCGGACAAGATTGCGCTTGCCTCGACGGGAGCAAAAGAAGCCGACCCGAACGAATATCGCGAATTACATCGCATTCTTGAGAATCTCGCGATAACGGCCGGGCTCCCAAAACCGCGGGTCTATGTCATCAATGATCCTGCGCCGAATGCATTTGCTGCTGGCAGAAACAAAGAGCATGCGGTCGTTGCTGTTACGACCGGTCTTCTATCTCGCCTTGAGAGGGCGGAACTTGAGGGAGTGCTTGCGCACGAGCTCTCGCATATCGGAAATAAGGACATCCTCGTAATGACCGTTGCAGTAGTTCTCGCCGGATTCATCGCGATAATTTCCGATATCTTTTTGCGCATGAGTTTTTTTGGAGGGAACAGAGAAAATCGGAACCCGCTTCTCGCGATTGCGGCCATTGTCGCAATAATTATCGCGCCGATTGCAGCACAGCTCATCCAGCTCGCGGTTTCTCGCCGCCGCGAATTTCTCGCGGATGCGACGGGGGCGCTCCTAACGCGATATCCCGACGGTCTCGCATCCGCTTTGCAAAAGATAAGTTCGTACGAGGCACCTATGCGCCGAGCGAATCATGCGACAGCGCACCTTTTTATCTCGAATCCATTCGGTGCTCACGAAGCCGGGAAATTCATCGCAAAAATATTTTCTACTCACCCGCCAGTTGAAGAGCGAGTCACCGCACTCGTTGGAATGCGTGTGTAAATACGGTTTACCAGGATGTGCCCAGCCGTAGTTTTGTCGAAATTTTGATAGCGCAAAACTACGTCCGGGTGTGCATAACGTCATGGCGCCTTCCTGAAAACGGGGCTACGCTTTAGAGCGTCGATTAGCACACATTAAGAGTCTTAGCTATGTCAAATGTATTGACACCGCGAGGATTCCTTCAGGTCGGAGGGATCGTCCTCGTATTAATCGCGATTCTTGGGTACGTCAATGTTATTGGTCCTACACCGGAGGCTTCCATCTTCGGTCCCGGCTGGTACTTCGATAATGCCGAGAATGTCGCGCATCTTGTTTTGGGAATCGTTGCGCTTCTTGCCGCGTTTTTTGTAGGAGCAGGAGTGCAGAAACCACTTGTAATTATTGTCGGTGTCGTGGGAATCCTTGTGGGACTCTACAGTCTCTTCGGGGACACGATGCTCCTCGGAGCAGGTCTTCAGAATCCTGCTGACACGCTGCTACACCTAGTTGTAGGCGCATGGGCGCTTTGGGCTGGGCTGAAAGGAGCTGCAGCATCTCCAATGGCATCGATGTAATCTTTTTTAGAAGAATTGCAGCAAATCCCCGCACCGCCAGATGGCGGATGCGGGGATTTGCTTTTGCCAAGAATCCCATACAAATTAGTCGCCGATCTCGCTCTTTCTGCGGAAAGAGCGGGAGAGTCGGACAACTCGCATTTGCAAATTCCTGACTGGCGGAGGCGGAGAGATTCGAACTCTCGATGCCTTACGGCATGCCGCCTTTCCAAGGCGGTGGAATAAACCACTATCCGACGCCTCCAAACGTATCAAACGTACACGAGAGTCGCGATACTCGCGCAATAATACTCGGCCGCCATTTCTGCAGACGCATACACAGAGTTTCAAACGTTATGTGCCGCTCAAGCGATGGGACTTTACCGTCGCCCAGCAGTTTGTCTGTCAACGCGTCCATTTCGGCGATGATTTCTTCATCGGAAATGCTCATATCTTCCATTGCTTTTGCGAGACGAAGCGGATGCATATCCACCTCCACGAAGTTGAGACTTGCTGCACTATAGCGCACTCGTTTTCTCGATGGAAGCACATCTTTGAACGAAACCTTCACCAAATTCTCAGTTCGCATGTATTACTTTAAAAATGGGTGCGGGTTCTTGCCCGCCCTCGACATTCGCACGTATTTATTAATTGTTAATTGATTATATCTATCACTATGCAATCCATCCCTATATCTCATCGTTTATTCGCGTTTCTTATTGTCGTAGCAGTCATTCTGGGAACGGCGTCAATCGCGAATGCACTTCCTGTCTCCGGCAGAGATTTAGCGCAGAGCATTATCTGTAAAGTATTCAGCGATCTGCAGGCAAGAGGACTTTATAACAGAGGCCTAGCAGCCAGATGCAATATTATTCCACCTCCGACAACGGCAAAACTCGTTGTCGTCAAAAGTGTTCAGGGTAGTACGACTACTCCATCGGCATTTACCCTACAAGTTGTCAGCGGAAGTGCGACCACAACATTCAGCGGAAACGCTTCCGGAACCATACTAACATTTGCAGGGAATAGTGTGTTTACAGTATCGGAAAGTCCAGTAACGGACTTTTCTCCGAGCTTCTCTTCCGGGTGTTCCGGCACATTACTTCCGAATAGCACAACTACATGCACAGTGATCAATACCTTTACGGGCACGACGACAGCGACGACGAGCACACTTAGAATCGTGAAGATTGTAGAGGGCGGAATAGCAACATCGTCTGATTTCCAGATCAGTCTTAAAAAAGACAATGTTCACGTCACTGGTTCGCCGCAAGCGGGCTCAAGTATAGGAACAACTTATAGCAATCTTGCATCAAGCACATATGAAGTGAGCGAAACTGGTCCAGCAAATTACGATGCTGTCTTCAGCGGTGCGTGCAATGGAACGAGTACCATCATGCTCGCAGCGAGCACGAGTGTGACCTGCACGGTAACAAATACGTTTAATCCGCCGCTCATGGCAGACCTTACGGTATTCAAGATTGTTCTTGGAACTACGACGGCTACATCGTCTGATTTCCAGATTCATGTGAAGAGTGCCACGACTTCTCTTGATGTAGCTGGCTCACCACAGGCGGGAACTGCTGCCGGGACAACATACTCACTTCCATTTGGCACGTACGAAGTATCGGAAACAGGCGATCTGACGCCAGATGAGACTTCCTTCAACGGAGATTGTAGTACAAATGGCGGTATAACGCTCACGAGCACGACCACGAAGGCGTGCACAGTTACCAATACGTTCAATAACGCGCCGTAGCTCCTGTTGCTCGCCTGTCAGGCGCGGGTAGGCCCTTCTTCACACAGCACGAGACCAAGTTGCCACGAAGCTGCTTCCTGACAGCATGATAAACTTTTGTGGATGGCTGAATTAATAGTCATAAAAATAGTGGGGGCGGCGATTCTTTCAACGATACTCGGATTTGTGTGGTTCCATCCGCGCGCCTTCGGCGCGATCTGGATGCGTCACGCGAGAATCACGCCTGAAATGGCGGAACGAGGAAAGAGGCGCGTGCACCTGTACGCGCTCGCGGGTTTTATTGGGAATGCGATTGCCGCCTACGTTTTGTTCTACCTCCTTGCGGCATTTCAAATTTCCCTTAGAGAAACGGCGATTACACTCGCACTCCTCGTATGGGTAGGATTTACGGCACCGTCTTTATTGGGAATGATGCTATGGGAACAAAAACCGCTCTCGTACTACTCTATAAATGCACTCTACTGGCTAGTTTCTCTCGTCATCATGGCGATGATCCTCGTTCTCTGATCATGAGGCGCTTTTTATTGATCGCTCTCTTGATTATTGCTGCAGCCATCGGGCTCTATTGGTTCAACGCTCAACCCGGGGCGCTCGATAATCCGATTCCGTCGTCTTCCGATGCTGAGATGTCTCCGGAAATGGCATCGTCAACTGTTCGAATTGCAGGGAAAGAGATCAGAGTAACCATAGTGGATACTCCGGACGAGCGAAGCAGGGGCTTGAGTGGGAGAAAAGAACTTGCTCCCGATGAGGGAATGCTGTTTGTATTCGAAACGGACGGAGTCTACGGCTTCTGGATGAAAGACATGCTGTTTCCCATTGATATCGTATGGCTGTCGGGGGGATGGAAGGTAGTTGATATTCATACACATGTCATGCCTTCCACGTATCCTGCGATTTTCAGACCGCGCGGGCCCATTCGGTACGTTATCGAGATGCCTGCAGGGTCTGCGACGGAGTCGGGCTTAAAAATAGGTGACATAGCGCGGCTAGAACGTTAGGTTTTTTTGGCGCGTTAATTTCCTTTTAGCCCTCTTCATTTTTCGAGAGTTGTCCACAGTTTTTTTTGATAGAAGTCTCGTTTATCGAGAGCTACAATGAATGTCCTTTAGTAACTTATTTTTCATGCGCATGACGAATCAAACGGAAAGCGTTAAGAGAGGAAGAGGGCCTGCCCTCGCACGGGCGGGAGCGGTTGTCGTTTCAGCGACTGCCGCGTTCCGCGTGTATAAAAAATATTTACCGAACATCCAGAAGCGCGACGGTCGGATCGTCCCATTCGAGTTTGAAAAGATCGGGCACGCTATTCATAAGGCGATGGTCGCGACGAATGAGGGCTCGAGTGATGAGGCGGTGGTCGTCGCGCACAAAGTGGCTGGGGAGATGATGCGCATTGCCAAGACGTATAAGAATTTTTTGCCGACTGTCGAGGGATGCCAGGACGAAGTAGAGCGCCAACTCATCCTTTCCGACTACGCGGCGGCCGCAAAGGCGTACATTCTCTATCGCGCGGATCGCGCGAAACTTCGCAAGGAGCAGGGCGATGTTCCCGAGCACGTCCGCGCGTTGGCGCAGGAGAGCAAAAAATACTTCAAAAATAATCCGCTCGGAGAATTTGTGTACTTGCGTACATATGCGCGGTGGATCGAGAGCGAACAGCGCCGAGAGACGTGGGTGGAAACCGTTGATCGGTACATCGGCTTTATGAAAGAAAATCTCGGAAACAAATTGAAGCCGCGCGAGTATGCGGAATTGCGCGAGGCGATACTCAAGCAGGAAGTGATGCCGAGCATGCGCGCGATGCAGTTTTCGGGAGATGCGGCTCGCAAGTGCAACACGTGTTTTTACAATTGCTCATTTACCGCGCCAGTGAAGTTGGAAGATTTTGCGGAGATCATGTATCTCTCGATGCAGGGATGTGGCGTTGGATTTGCGGTTGAGAGCCAGAATGTGCAACAGTTGCCGCAGATTCAAAAGCAAACTGGCGAAAAATTGGCGACGCACGTTGTCGCAGATTCAAAAGAGGGATGGTGTGATGCCCTCACGCTGGGTCTCAAGGCGTGGTATTCGGGGAAAGATCTAGATTTCGATTTCTCTCTCATCCGCCCGGCAGGATCGCGCTTAAAGACGATGGGAGGGAAAGCTTCTGGTCCAGAGCCGCTTCGTTCTCTTTTGGGATTTGCACGGGATCGCATTTTGAAGCGGCAGGGAAGGCGGCTGCGCAATATTGATGCTCACGACGTCATCTGCAAAATCGGAGAGTGCGTTGTTGCCGGCGGCGTGCGCCGCACGGCAATGATATCGCTTTCGGATCTGGACGATGTTGAGTTGCGGGATGCCAAAAAAGGCCAGTTTTTCCTTACGGATCCGTTTCGCTCTGTCGCGAATAACTCGGCAGTCTACGAGACGAAGCCGACGAATGCTGAGCTTATGGACGAATGGGTCGCCCTTATGAAAAGCGGCACGGGAGAGCGCGGCATTTTCAACCGCGGCTCGCTGGAGAAAACGCTTCCGGAGCGCCGCCTCAAATTTTTCAAAAAGAAATTCGGAAAGAAGAAAGGAAATTTCATCGGGCAGGTGGGCACTAACCCGTGCGGCGAAATTTTGCTTCAATCTCATGAATTTTGCAATTTGTCGGAGGTAATTGCTCGCGCGGAGGACACGGAAAAAACGCTCCTGCGGAAAGCGAAACTTGCGACGCTCCTCGGTACATACCAATCCACGCTAACGAAATTCAATTACATCTCGAAGGAATGGCAGGAGAACTGCGAACAAGAACGTCTCCTCGGCGTCTCCATTACGGGTCAGTGGGACTCTCCCGCTGTGCGTGATGCGAAGGTGTTGCGGAGGATGAATTCACACGCGGCACTCGCAATACTACATCCGGCGCGTCCGCATTTCGGCGACGGACTCGCTTTATAGAATGGTGCGCGACCAAGGCATCCCGACTCTACCGGAGGTGGGGCAGAATGCGAACGAGGCAAACACATTCGTGCTCGAGTTTCCCGTTAAAGCTCCCCAAGGATCAATTTTCAAAAACGACCTCTCTGCGATCGAGCAGCTCGAATATTGGAAAACGGTAAAACTGAATTTCACAGAGCACAATCCCTCCGCGACGATCTCTGTCGGGGAAGAGGAGTGGGTGGCAGTCGTTGCGTGGATCTCGGAAAACTGGGATATCATCGGCGGTCTCTCGTTCCTTCCTCGCGAAAGCCACGTGTATCGCCTCGCACCGTATGAAGCCATCGATAAAAAAACATACGAGGCTCTCATGAAAAGATTCCCACAGATAGATTACTCGAAACTCGTGATCTACGAGCGCACGGATGAGACGGAGCAGGCGAAGGAGTTGGCGTGCGCGGGCGGGACGTGCGAGATAGTTTAGCGCCCGAGATATCATGCTCTTCGGGTCGCTGTCTGCGCGTGCTCGCGCAGCGCTCACTCTCGGGCCGCCGCCCTGCGAGAGACCCTCATAGCACGATACCTCTCGCTTGCTGTTGTTTTAAGAATCAACATCCTGCTGCGTTTGCCTTGCTCGTCAAGCATATGCCGCAAAAGAGTTTCGCAAAAGAGAATGGTGGTTGGAAAAAAGAGAAAGCCCGGAGAAATTCCCGCAGCTTCATCTTTCCGACAGCCGAACGTATATCTTGTGTCATTTTCTCTCCTTCGAGAATGTTGTTCCGGGGCTAATATGCTACACATTGACGGTAGTGTCAATGATTGGTAAGATACATGCCTGCGTTAGGCAGTCGCCGATATTGCCTGCCGCAGGCAGTTGCAATATCGAGCGTCCCGAGCGAAGTCGAGGGACTGCCCTTCGATAAACTCAGGGCTCTCGATTCTGCAGCCACCTGCGGCGGGCATAATCGGAGGAAAGTCCGGACATAGCCAGCATTTAATGTTGGAGCATGGTAGTGGGTAATACCCATCCACAGTGATGCGAGAGGTGCGAGCAGTGACGCCGACTCCGAAAGGAGAAGGATTCCTTCGGGAATAATCGTATCGAGAGATACGGGTGAAACGGCAAAATCCTTACCGCTATGCAAGGTCGCGTCCAGCCGCAGTTTTATTCAATTGATAAAACTACAGCTGGAAGAACCGCTTGAGGTGAATGGCAACATTCATCCCAGATAAATGGCTGCCCTCGACAGAATCCGGCTTATTGCGCAGTGCAGGCGAGCAAAGCAAACGAGCTTTGCTCGTTTGCTTTTGAGCCAAACAAGCAAAACGAGCGAAGCGAGTACAACGCAGAAATGAAAAGAGATGCTCTAAAGGCGTCTCTTTTCTACATTATCTGGGCTAGTTTTTCCACATTGGCGATAATAGAATATGCTACACTGGCTGGGTTATCTGTAAACAACTCTTTTTAAGAGGCATGTTTGTATCATGAATACAATTCTCGATGCGGTCTCGAAGTGGAGCATGGTCTTGGTGTTCGGCCTCCTGCCATTCTTTTTTATTCCAGTTCCGTGGTTTGCGGTTACTCAAAGCAAAGCTGTGCTCGTTGGGATTCTTTTGACGGTTGCTGGGCTCTCATGGCTCGCTTCGCGACTTTTGGAAGGCGCGCTTCGAGCGCCGGGCCCATTTGTCCTCGGCGCAGTAGCGCTTCTTCCTATCGCATATTTCGTTTCCGCAGTTCTTTCCGGGTTCTCGTCGGTATCGTTATTCGGCAGCGGCATAGATCCGGATACCTTTGCTGCAGTAAGTCTGAGCTTTGGCGGATTCGCGCTCGCTGCTCTTATTTTCTCCCAAAGCTTTGAACGTGTCAGAATAGGAGTGCGCGCTTTCTTTATCGGTGCACTTATTCTCGAAGTGATCCAGATCCTGCACCTTTCGTTTCCGGCGGCACTTTCATTTGGCGGCGCTATTGTCGGGCAGGCCGGGAATGCATTTGGCAGCTGGCATGATCTTGCGATTCTTGCAGGCGTTCTTGCATTTCTTGGCGCCGCTTTTTCGGGGACGCAACTCGCGACAGGAAGATGGAAATATCTTTTTCACGCAGTTATCGCCCTCTCAATAATACTTCTCGTTATCACTAATTTTCGCGATGTCTGGATAGCATTTGCCGTTCTTTCATTTCTATATTTTCTGCATCTTTTGTACGGGCGAAAGTCTCGTGTTTTTGAAGATACACTGCTATCTTCGCCCAGCATCGCCGGCGTGGGGACAGAGGGCATTGCGCGAGAAACGCTGAGGAAGGCAGCCAACTGGAAGTGGGCAGTCCTTGGCGTAGTTTCGATACTTTTGGCATTCTATGGCACAAATGTCGTAAACCTGCTCCCCGCGCAGATGCAGGTGGCAACCATAGAGGTGCGTCCATCTTGGCGAGGGACGTACATCGTCGGTCAGCAATCGCTCACAAATCCAAGAATGCTTTTCTTTGGTTCGGGCCCGAATACGTTTACGAACGAATGGAGACTCTACAAGCCGGCAGAAATTAACGCAACGCAGTTCTGGAATGCGGAATTCAGTTCCGGCATCGGCTCGGTTCCGACGTCTCTCATTACTGTCGGCGTCGTGGGTTTCTTGGCGTGGATAGAGGTGCTCGTTGCCCTGCTATGGGTCGCATATGCGGCACTTCGCAGGGGCAGAGATGAGAATGGATACGCGGGCGTTGTCGCGCCAATAGCGCTCTCAACTATTTTTCTCTTTGCATTTTCCGTTTTGTATGTCCCGGGTGCCGGTTTGAGTATGCTGTCGTTTCTGCTCTTTGGCCTTTTGCTCGCGCTCGCAGCTCTCATCGGCGCCGTTCCTCTTCGTACTTTCAGTTTGCGGCCCGATATGTCCGGTACTTCTGTGCGCGAGATGATTCTTCGCCCTGGCGCGGCAATGGCGGCGACAGGAGTGCTAGCGACGCTGATTTTTGTCGCTGCCATCGGATACGCATCATACGGAAGTGCGCGAGCGCTTACGTCTGACGCATACCTCAACCGCGGCATTCTCGCGTATAACAGCTCAAGTGATATCACGCTGTCGTCCGAACTTGTCGGGAAGGCCATACGCATCTCCCCTGATAACGATCGCGCGCAGCGCGCGGCAGTGCAGCTCGGCCTTCTGCAGCTCCAACAACTCATATCGACCGCCAATCCGGACGATGAGGCGGCGCGCGCACAGCTCCAAAGCACGCTTGAGCAGACAATCCAGCACGGTCTCAATGCAGTTTCCATCAATAGCGGCAGTTATCAGAACTGGCTCGAGCTCGCCTCGCTCTATAGAGAACTTGCGGGTGCGAACGTGCAAGGTGCCTACGAGAATGCTCGAGCGGCATATGATCGCGCGCGTGAGGGGAACCCCAAGAATCCTCTTCCCTTGCTACAGCTCGCGCAATTGGAAATTCTGCAGAATAGGCCTACCGATGCGCTGCAGTTCCTCGCTGCGGCACTACAGCTGAAGCCCGATTTCGCTCCGGCGTATTATTACTCTTCACAAATTTTCGCGGTGCAAAATGACTTCGCGAGCGCCATGCAGGCCGCGGCGAATGCGGTGAAGTATGCAGAGAACGATCCTCTCGGGTGGTATAACCTCGGCAGCATCGCCTATGCGAGCGGGGATTATGCGAATGCCGAGGTTGCACTTCAACAAGCGCTCGTTCGCCAGCCGCAGTATGCCAACGCGCTCTACATGCTCGGCCTTACGTTCTATCGAGAGGGGAAGACCGACGCGGCGTTGCAGGTATTTATCGAGCTTGATAGATTGAATCCGAATCAGCCGCTCGTGCAGGAAATACTTCAGAATATTCGAGCCGGTAGGCCGATTTCATAGACCACGCCCTGTTTTTTGTGGTTTCCCCCAGGCGCTTCGTTAAAAGTGCAGACCCAGGCGTGTGGCACAATGAGGTCAAATGCCTAAACTAAGCGCGGGATTCCGGTTTCTCTCCTCGGAAGTGCGGGGTCTCCAAGCCGCAGTCTACGTGCTCGCGCTCTTTGCGCTTTTCTCCTCGCTCTTGGCGCTCGTACGCGACCGGCTTTTGGCGAGTTTTTTCGGCGCCGGAGTCGATCTCGATGTGTATTATGCTGCATTTCGAATACCGGATTTGATTTTCGTCACCCTCGGCGCACTCGTTTCCGTTTATATTCTTATCCCCGAACTTGCGAATCGAGACCAAGAAAATCAGAAGAACTACATCGATACAGTTTTTATTGGGTTTTCCATTTTCGCGATCGTCATCAGTTCGATTGCGGCCGCTCTTGCGCCGACGCTCTTGAGGGCGCTCTTTCCGGAATTCGTCGAAGCAGGTCTATTGCCCGAACTTGTGGGGCTGACGCGGATCATGCTCTTGCAGCCAATTCTTCTAGGCCTCTCGAATATATTTGCGGCGATAACACAGACGCGTCACCGCTATGCGCTCTACGCCGCATCGCCTCTCGCTTACAATCTTGGCATCATCATCGGCATTGTCGTGCTGTACCCAGTAATAGGGCTTCCGGGGCTTGCGTGGGGGGTTGTTTTAGGGGCGCTTCTCCACGCGGGGATTCAAATTCCGGCCATCATGAGAGATGGATTTTTTAAATCTATACCGCACTTTTCTCAGCCGGCTGCACTGTGGAGAACTGTTACCATTTCTGTCCCGCGCGCTCTCGCGCTATCGATGAATCAGATTACGTTCATTGGTCTTACAGCACTTGCGGGAACACTCGCAACAGGTTCGATCGCTGTCATGACGCTGGCCAATAATCTTCACAGCGTGCCACTCTCGATCATCGGAGCATCATATTCGGTAGCGGCGTTTCCGACGCTTGCACTCGCATTTTCAAACGGGAGAACTTCTGAATTCGTCGAGCATATTGCAACAGCGGCGCGCCATATTCTTTTCTGGTCGCTTCCGGCGACGGCACTCATCATTGTGTTGCGCGCGCACATCGTGCGCGTCGTTCTGGGAAGTGGTGCGTTCGATTGGACGGACACGCGACTCACGGCGGCTGCCTTCGCGCTTCTCTCGATATCGCTCGTATTTCAGGCGCTGATACTGCTCCTCGTTCGCGGATACTACGCAGCGGGACGCACGTTCGTGCCGCTTCTCCTTTCCAGCGGAATTGCCGCTCTCACAATCGGAACGGGTTTCTCGCTCATACGGTTGTTCGAGAGTCCCTCGGTTCTTCTTTTTGCAGAGTCGCTCTTTCGGGTCGAAGATATAGCGGGAACAGACGTATTAGCTCTTGCCATCTCATACTCTGCCGCCACGTGCATCGGGACGATTCTGCTCGTTCTTCATTTCAATCACCGCTTCAAGGGTTTTTTGAATGGGATCAAGCGCACCATGGCGGAAGCTCTCGTAGCCGCATTTTCGGCCGGGCTTGGCGCGTACGCCGTTTTATGGTCACTCGGACCGCTTGCAATAACCCCGACACTTCTTTCTGTTTTTGTGCGCGGTTTTGCAGCCGGGGTGTTCGGCATTATAGTTGCCTCTCTTGTTTATTCGCTGCTTAAAAACCGTGAATACAGGGAAACTGCAGGGGCGGTGCGGAGCCGTCTGTGGCGCGAGCCGGTCGAAGAGAAAAAAGCTGTTTCGATTGTCGCCTCGAGTGAGGAGACACCGCAGCTATAGAACTAGTTAGTAGTAAGTTGAAGGTAGTAAGTAGATAGTAGTGAATACATGTCATCTAACATTCGAAACTTCAGCATTATTTCTCACATTGATCATGGTAAGAGCACGTTGGCGGATCGGATGCTCGAGCTCACGGCCACAATCGCTCCGCGTGAGATGCATGAGCAAGTACTTGATCGGATGGAACTGGAGCGTGAACGCGGCATTACGATCAAAATGGCACCTGTGCGGATGCTGTGGCATCCGCACCGCAGACTTACGCAGAATGAGACGCAGAAGGACGCAGAATGGATACAAGGAGACGATTTCTTATATAAAGATCTCACTTACAAAATACGCGGCATTTTTTTTGATGTACGAAAGAAATTAGGGCTGGGACATAAAGAACAGATCTATCACAATGCGCTTGAAATAGAATTCAAGAAAAATGGATTGGTTTTTGAAAGCAAAAAAAATATACCAATTCTTTACGACGGCAATAATATCGGACTATATCAGCCGGATTTTGTTGTTGAAGGCAAGGTGCTGATAGAACTTAAGGCGTTGCCAGAAATTAGCCGGCCGCAAACTGAGCAGTTATGGTCATATTTGAAAGGTTGTGAGTATAAGGTCGCTCTTTTAGTAAATTACGGCTCAAAAGATTTGGAAATCAAGCGAATAGTCTATGATAAATCCCGCCCGAGTTCTTCTGCGTTGTCTGCGTTGTCTGCGTTAAGTCTGCGTGAGTCTGCGGGCGTGTCGAATCAGGTTGAAGAATATGTTCTAAACCTGATCGACACGCCAGGACATGTCGATTTTGCTTATGAAGTTTCCCGTGCGCTTTCTGCGGTGGAAGGCGTCGTGCTTTTAGTCGATTCGACGCAAGGAGTAGAAGCGCAGACTCTTTCCGTTCTTTCTGTCGCAAAGAATCTCGGACTTGAGATCATACCTGTTGTATCGAAAATAGACGCACCGAATGCGCGCGTCTCTGATATCGTAAGCGAGGTGGCGCTTCTTCTAAACTGTCCGGAATCGAGCATTCTGCGCGCATCGGGAAAAACAGGCGAAGGCGTAGCACACATCCTAAATACGATCGTGGAAAAAATACCGCCACCGAAATCGACAGGCGCAGGCGTTCAAGCACTGATTTTTGACTTCGGCTACTCCGATCATCGCGGCGTCATTGTCTACGCGCGCGTCTTCGGCGGCAAAATCGCAAAAGGCGATTCGCTTCGCTTTTGCGCTGCACAGACAGATTTTCAAGCTCTCGAAGTTGGATGGCTTACGCCGCGCGAAACTCCATCGGAGGTTTTACATGAGGGCGAAATCGGATACATAGTCACCGGTATAAAAAAGGCAGGCATTGCTTCTGTCGGCGATACGCTCACCTCGGTGCGCAATCCCTCTCACGCTCTTCCGGGCTATTCTCCGCCGGCGCCCGTCATTTGGGCAAGTGTGTATCCGGAGAGTCAGGATGATCTCGTCCTTTTGCGTCAGTCGCTCGAGCGGTTGCGTCTTTCAGATTCGTCTCTTTCTTATGAAGAAGAATCATCCGGAATAATGGGCAAGGGTTTCCGTTGCGGATTTCTCGGCATGCTTCACCTGGAAATAATCATTGAACGCTTGCGTCGAGAATTTGCACTCAATCTCGTCGTTACGATGCCGACGACCGTATATCGAATCACACACACAAATGGGAAGGTGGAGGATATCTATTCGCCCGCACATTTCCCCGACGAGGGAACCGCAAAAAGGGTTGAGGAGCTCTGGAGCAAAGTGTCTGTAATTGCTCCGCCCGAATATTACGGAGCCATTTCGCAACTTCTCTATGATCATGAAGCGGAAATAGGAGAGACAGCCACGCTGCCCGATGGAAAAATGCAGGTGTATGCCGACATGCCGCTCCGGGAGCTGATGCGCGGCTTTTTTGACAAGCTCAAGAGCGTTTCGTCAGGATTCGCATCTCTCTCATATGAGCTTCTAGGATTTCGTGATGCGGATGTCGTTCGGCTTGATGTGCTCGTTGCCGATGAAATTGTTCCGGCGTTCGCCCGCATCGTAAGTCGGCGGCGAGTTCAGCATGAGTCAGAAGCAATTGTAAAAAAGCTTGAGGAATTATTGCCCCGCCAACTTTTCGTTTTAAAAATTCAAGCAAAAGCAATGGGGCGTATTATTGCCGCGCGTCGCGTGTCGGCGCTCCGCAAGGACGTTACGGGATACCTCTATGGAGGCGACATCACGCGTAAGATGAAGCTTCTCGAGAAACAAAAACGCGGCAAGAAGAAAATGCTGGCACGCGGGAAGGTGGATATTCCACACGATGTTTTTCTTAGAGTTATTCGGGATAGTTAGTTATTCTCGGGCCAAATCCTAAAAGTACGCCCCACAATATAATATGCGTAATCTAGTGGTCATTTGAGGTTAAACTCCCGGAGGTCAGGAATGTCGCTAGTACATTGTGGATAACCAAATGCGTCACGCTACGCGGATGTACTATTAAATAATATCGCATGTCGAGAATTAACCTTTCAATTATTGGAACCGTGCTCGCGCTGGCACTCGTCGCTACATTGGTCTACTCAACTGCGCAAACGAACCGACTCAACGTAGATTCACAATTGCAACTCGGTGCGGTAGGCACCGCGACCGAATCAGTTCTCTGGCTCGAAGAAAAGTCCGAATTTCTAAGCGGTGAGACATTCTCGGTGGCCTGGAATAATCCCGGGGCAACGTACCCTCTTGATTGGGTTGGCATCACAACCGTCGGGGGAGCGTTTGGAAGCGCGGGAACCGGACAAGGAACTTCGTGGTTCTACACGGGCGGATACAAGAGTGCCAGCAAACCTCTCGTAGCGCCAAGCATGCCTGGCGATTACGAAGTAGTGTACTACCTGGACAATTCGACCGATCGAATACTTGTACGCATACCGCTGCGCGTGATTTCGCAAACGAGTGTCCCGACAGTGGCCCCGGCAGCTCCCGCTCCCGCTCCCGCTCCCGCTCCCGCTCCTGTCGCTGTCGTGCCAGCTGCTTCAACACAAACAACAACGTATGTTCCCGCTTCGATTCCAACTCCAGCTTCAACTCAAACATCGACCGGCGGCAGCATCGCTCCCAGCGCAAACGACCCGGCGGCCGCTTCTTTCCTGCAGCTTGGGACGGGCGCGTTATCACGAACATTCCTCGACAAGGGCCGCGACACACTAAGCGTTAAGGACTGCGGAGCGCGCGGCAATAGCGTTGCGAACGATACGGCAGCGCTGCGGGCCTGCGCGTCACTTGCACGTGCGAGCAATCAGCGAGAGCTCACATGTCCGCGTGGCACGTACATAATCTCCGCGCCCATCAATGTTTCGGGTATATCGCTTATTGGCGAAGGGGCTGTTGGATGCACAATTCAGGCGGCCTCAAACTTTGCGGGCGATGCGCTGCTGCTGCTTGACGGTTCTACGGAGGGCGGCGCAGCGAATTCTCGCTACAGCAATTTCCGACTGCACGGTAACCGCAGGGTCGTCGGCTCTGCGATTGCCGGAATGCAGCTGAAGGGAAACGTTCTATACAACTCGTTCGATACTATCCGCATCAACGAAGTCAAGGGCCCGGGTGTGCTCATCCGTGGCGACGGTTCAAGGACCTTCCGGCCTAGTCTTAACACGTTCATCAATGTCAATGTGAGCAGCGGTGACTCGCATGGGTGGGAAATCCGCGCCGGATTGAGCAATACCTTCATCGGCATCGGCGCGGAGGCTCTCGGCGGTCGCGGCATCAACGTAACGAGTGCTGATGAAACCGTGGGACGGCTCTCTTTCATCGCGCCCTGGATTGAGGGCGTCGGCATTGGACAAACCGGCTTCTACCTCAACGCTTTCGGCGTGCAAGTCATTAATGCGCTGGTGCAGGACTACGGCTCGAGCCCGGCGACAACCGGACATGGTTTTGAGGTTCTCGGCGGGCTTAATGTAATCGAGGCACCCGATGTTTCCGGACGCGCTACGTCTGCGCCAGGCAGTCGCAAAATAAAAATTAGTGGTGGCACGCGTCATCAACTGGGCTCGCTCAGCGCCGCGTTTACGACAAGAGATGTCGAGGATCCGCAAGGCGACACGCTCATAACAAACGCGTGGAACATCGAACTCGCCTCCAAAGAACACGTCTTCCTCTCGAATGCCTCCGCTGCCATCGCGGGCGGAACGATCCGCTATATTCAGCTAGGAACCGGCTTTGTTTCCGCAACCTATTCCGACGTGCGACAGCGAATCACAGCTCCCATCACCTTGCTCGGCTTCCGTTTGGAGGCTACACAATTGCCGGGTGGTACCGGAAGTTACGTCGTTCAGGCAATGGTCGATGGCGCAGCCGTCGGGCCGAAGTTGGTGCTTAATAATGCGAACAAGGGGACAACGAATGACTTAACCAACGAGCTGAACATTCCTGCAGGCTCGTTCTTAAGTTGGCGCGTGATCAGCACGCCGGGGGCGGCGACGATACAGCAAGGCGGCTTGCATCTCTCGTACGGTATCCGCAAGTGAATGTGCGTGCCATGCTGATCGGTGTGGCGATAACGCATCGGCCGACTCTTTGAGTCGGCTTTTCTAATATCCTGTTGCGAGATTTACGACTCCCGGGGCAAAGAAAATAATCATGCTGATGATGACAAGAATCGCAATGATGCCCCACAGAACCTTTACAACTTTTTTCGTGCGCCGATGGTAGAGAAAGCTCATAGGACGGTTTATAGTTTTTAGTTAAAAATGCGGAATAGAATGGATGTTAACATTATAAACGATGAAAACGTTTGGGCAACGCTTGGGAGGGCGGCGCGATCCACTGCGTCTTCTCGGACGCCGGCTTTTTCTCCTACTCTTGCTTGTTCTTGTTGTGCTCGTGGGCACGAGCGTATGGAGCGTGTATTGGAAAGAGCGCGGGTCGAAGATGCTCCGAACGGAAGCAGAGGCGCAGCTTTCTGACCTGACGGCTCGGCGCGCGAAATTGGAGAAAGATCTCGCCACCTTGAAAACGGACCGCGGTATGGAAGAAATCCTTCGTGAACAGTATCAGCTCGCGCGGAGCGGGGAGCGGCTCATCATCATTGTCGATCCGCCGAAACCGAAGCCGAACGAGCAAGAACCCTCGGCCATTATGGAATGGTTCGGCAAAATATTCTCGTGGTGGTAAATCGCTCGCAGGCACGTATTTTTTTGCGGTCGCTGTCTGCGCATGCTTGCGCAGCGCTCACTCTCGGCCCGTCGGCCTGCGAGAGACCGCAAAAAAATACGTGCCTGTTCGCTCAGAGTAGATTTTTTTGATAGATTTTTATGCGAAGCAGGCGGGTTCGTCCGCCAAAGCTTCAACACAGGCGGGTATAGTTTAGTGGCAGAACGATTGCCCCATAGGAAATTGCTCCGCAATTCCAACGGGGTAAACTTCCTAAATGCGCGAGATTAGTTTAGTGGCAGAACAGATGCTTCCCAAGCATCGGACGCGAGTTCGATTCTCGCATCTCGCATAGGTTTGAGCTTAATAAGTCTTTCACGTTATGCTTAGCATAATGAAAATTCGCAGAAGTGCGTTTAGCAGCGAATAGCAAGAAATTTATGGCACGAAAATATTCAAAAAGCGCAGCAAAAGACGTCGAGAAAGAGATGCGTTAATACAAACGCGGCAGAGCGCATAGCGGCCGCAGCGGCAGGCTTGTAAAAAGCCGGGAACAAGCTATTGCAATCGGACTATCAAAGGCCCGTAAGAAGGGAAAGCGTGTTCCTCGAAAGCCGGCAGGACGCTGAAGTTAGTTGATCAAAGGTACTTTTTTCCGTAGGCGCGCATTTCTTTGATAATGCCGCGCAGGCCGTGCCCTTTCGTAGTAAGTGTGTATTCGACATGAGCGCTTTTCCCCGGCGTTGTCTTATGCAACAAATGTTCGCGCTCAAGCACTTTCAATTTGTTAGTAAGGGTGCGTGTGCTGATGCCGACAAGCGATTCTTCGAGCTCGCTAAATCGGCGCGGGGATTCCAATAAGTCGCGCAGTATGAGGAGCGAGCAGGAATCTCCCAAAAGATTTGCAACCCGCGCGATAGGGCATGAACGGCACAATATGTCACGTTGTTCCTTCGTTCGGAGCATTATCCACAGAATAGCATCTTCGTAGACGCTTTACAAAGTAAAGCGCGGGCTATATACTTTCAGCATTATTTCTAAATGCACCAGCATGATATGGATACGACAGAGCGATTACGAGTCAAATTAATTCTTGGCAGCACTCGACCGAGCCGCTTCAGCGAGAAAGCGGGGGCGTGGATCAAAGAGCAAGCCGCAAAGCGGCCCGAATTCGACATAGAGCTTCTCGACCTGCGCGAATATCAGCTCCCATTTTACGATGAATCAGTGTCACCGAGCACGATAAAGGACGGCAATTATGCAAAAGATGAAGTTAAACGGTGGTCCGAAAAGATACGTGAAGCAGATGCTTACATCATCGTAGCGCCAGAGTACAACCATGGCATTCCGGCAGTTCTTAAGAATGCGCTCGACTATGTGTATTATGAATGGAATAGGAAACCGGTCGCATTCATTGCCTACGGAAGTGTTGCTGGCGCTCGTTCTGTCGAGCAGCTAAGGGAAGTTGCGGTAGAACTTCAAATGGCACCCGTAAGACAGGCAGTCCATATTCCAAATCCTTGGGAATTATTGGAGGAAAACGGTAGCCTGAAAAAAGGTGCCCTAGATCCATATCAGAAGAGCGCGGCGATAATGCTCGATAATCTTCTGTGGTGGGGAAGAGCACTAAAAGCTGCCCGCGCGGCGTGAGAGTTTTCGAAGTGTGATATACTACCCACTTAAAAAAATAAAAAACATATGCAAACACAATCGCAGGTCACCATTTATACGACACCGACATGCCACTTTTGCCACGCGGCGAAAGAATTTTTTAACGAGAACCACATTTCCTTTACAGAATTCGATGTCGCAAAGGATTTAGCCAAGCGCCAAGAAATGGTACAAAAAAGCGGACAAATGGGAGTGCCGGTGATTCTGGCCAGCGGCGAGATAATCGTCGGTTTTGACGAAGAGCGTTTGCGGGAGGTCCTCAAAGTTTAATTCTGCGAAGGTGCATATGTTACATTGGGAGGGGCGCCGTCGGCGCCCCGCGTAGTTCAATGGATAGAACAGCGGCGTCCTAAGCTGTCGATCTCGGTTCGATTCCGGGCGCGGGGATAGAGATTTGAGATTTATTTTCGATGTTATACAGTACTGCCGGGTTGTCCGGATACGTAGGGATTCTTCTCTACAGAAAGGATTCGCATGAAAACGTTTCTTGAAGTTGCCGAGCAGGTCGCTGCCGCACTTCTGCACGATTGCACGGACGTATCGATTCTGCGCGGTGTCGAGATGAACGACGTCGAGTCACTGCGTATTCATTTCGGCATCACGCGCAACCGGTGGAACCGTAGTCAGAAGTTCGTAGTGCTGAGGGCGTGGATAGGGCCAGATACACACGTCCATATGTCGTTCACGGGCTCGGAGGTGCCACATGCAAGCACGGTTGTGCCGTTCGCAGGGCAACAGCGCCCGCTCGGGGAATTCAGGAAGTTCGTCGGGCTGGCTTTGGATGCCTCCCGCGGATAAGTTCCGCACTAAATCCGATCGCCTCTGCGGGCGATCGGATTTCCTACATGATAAACTGATGGTTATGGAACCGAATCACGATGACCTCTTGAGGGAGACATATCGGCTCTCGCGCGAGAATAATAAAATGCTCCATGCAATGCGCAGAAGTGCATTCATAGGCGGCATCTTTAAATTCATATTCTATATTCTGATTCTGGTTGTGGCTCCGCTCTGGCTCTTCAACACCTATCTTGCGCCTATGTTGGAACAGTTAAATGAAACTATGTCGCAAGTTCGCGGTGCCGGCTCGCAGGCGCAGTCACAGTTTGATAGTTTCCAACAAGCATGGCAGCAATTCCAATCGCAGTTTTCATCTCAGAAGCCTGGTGAATAAATGCTGCGCCTGTGATAAAGTATTCCAGCTGCCCAGATAGCTCAGGTAGTTAGAGCATTCCCCTGAAGAGGGAAGGGTGGTCAGTGCAAGTCTGACTCTGGGCACTTCGATTCATCACACTCACTCAGTGCAGGCACAAATCAAAATCCTAGAGTATATGTGAGTGCGCTGCCGCGTTCCTGGAGCCACTTCGACGTATCCAATTTTATTTCCCGCAGCTTTCCGAGGTCTCGGTATTTCACGTTTCCGTGTGTGAGTGCATGATCGAAGATTTTCTTCGTGAGCTCGACGTCGCGTTTACAGTATTCTTTCACCTTATCGATCTCGCCGGCTTTCCACCACTCAAGCGATTGAGCGCCGTCGCCGCTCTTACGCTCTCCCAGCGTTCCCTCTGCCACGGCATCGAGCCGCAAACGCCGGCCTAGAACTGTGTATATTTCCCTCATGAGGTCGACGCTTTTGATGCGTGATAGGTCGCCCGGATAGTATTTGTTGAGGAGCGGAATGTCGAAATGATCCGAATTGTATCCGACAAGCACGTCTGTTCCTTCAAGTATTTTCCATAATCTCGGCAACTCATTTTCGAGAAAGCACTCATATGTATCGTTCTGCGAATCATGGACAGCGACGAGCGCAATCGAAAGATCCGCGGGGTCGTATGAGCCCACATCAGACATCCAATTTGATGTCTCGATGTCAAAAGTAACAATACGCATAGTTAGTAGAAAGTCGGGAAATTAGCCCAAACTGCTGAATAGATGCTCGGCAATGCGATCTGCGGGAAGCGTGATTTCTGCGCCGCTCGAGAGATTTTTAATAGTGTAGCGTCCCGATTCGCGCTCTTGCGCGCCAACCGTAATGACGAATGGAATCTTCATTTTGTCAGCCTGGCGTATCTGATCTCCGACGCGCTTTTCAGAGAGATTAACCGCAACGGCGACGTCTTCTCGCCGCAATTCCTGCGCGAGGCGCATCGCGTGCGGCAGGGCGGCCCTCTCGACGATGCAGAGCATCAGCTCGGTGGCGGGGGAGTATTCCGGAAGCAGATTGTGCGTCTCAAGAAAGTCGCGAGCAGTCACATCGCCCATGCCGAAGCCAACTGCCGGAATTGACTCGCCTCCGAACGCAGCAAGAAGATTATCGTAGCGACCGCCGCCAAAAAGAGCACGACGGTTACTTTCGTCTGTGTCATAAACCTCAAATACCATGCCCGTGTAGTAATCGAAACCGCGCGTGATATTCGTGTCGACAATCATGTTCCGCACGCCCATGTGTTCGAGCTGTGTCCGGAGCTCCTCAAGGTACGCGGTGCTCGTGGTGCGTTCAAGCATCAGAAGCAGAGCCGACACCTTCGAGTCGTCGTGGAGTGCGGCCGAAAGGGCATCCTTGAAATCTTTGTTTTTTCCTCGGCTGTCGAGAATTCGAGTAACAGGTGCGCGAGTACCATTTTCGACACCGATTTCATCGTAAATCGCATCAAGTATGCGGCGATCCGATACTCGAATCTCGAAATTTCTCTCGTCCGCTCCCATGGAGCGCAAAATGCCATGTGCTATCGCAATTATTTCCGCATCCGCCTCGACGCCGGCGGCTCCAATTAGATCTGCATTCAGCTGCCAATGCTCACGCAGGCGGCCTTTCTGGGGCCGCTCATACCGGAATACGTTGGGAATCGAATACCAGCGCGCGGGAAGCGGTATCTCTCGCGAGCGCAGGGCGATCATGCGCGCTAATGTCGGCGTCATTTCAGGGCGGAGTGCCACTTCGCGCCCGCCTCTGTCAGTGAACGTGTACATTTGTTCATTGACGATTTCTTCCGATGTTTTTTCCCTGTAGATTTCAGCATGTTCGAGAATTGAAGCCCCGTATTCTTCATAGCCAAAAAGTTCGCATATGCGCTCCATGTGCTCGAAAAGATAGCGCAGCACGAATTGGTCTTCAGGATAAAAGTCGCGGACTCCCTTATAACTGTCAACAGAGATTTTGTCTCGCTGCTTTGCCATCCTCGATATTATAGAGCGTAAAGCGCATAGCGACCAGTTCCATGTTCTTGAACTATGTTCGTTATTGCTATAGCATATCCATTCGATATGCGTAGGCACTTTTTCCAGGCTCGTTTTGCAATCCAAAAATCGAGGCCCGGCCTTGGGCACGGTCTTTTTGCAACAGCGAACCTCAGTAAAGGCGATTTTGTTCTTGAATACACGGGAAAGAAAATCCCGACGAAGCTTGCGGATGAGATAACATCACGGTATCTCTTTGAAATAGACAGAAAATGGACCGTGGACGGGTCTGTGCAGTCAAACCTCGCACGCTATATTAATCACTCGTGTGAGCCTAACTGTGAATGCGTGCTTGAAGGCGGGCGAATTCTTATCTATGCATCGCGCGACATTGAAAAAGGCGAGGAACTTTCTTTTGATTACGGAGAGGAATATTTTGATGAATACATTAAGCCAATGGGATGCAAATGCCACAAGTGCAGGTTACAGGGAACAGGTCACGGGTTGCAGAGTAGAGGCACGGTGTATTCTGATCAACTGTCACCTGAAACCTGAAGCCGGTAGCCTTTGCTAGGCACTGCCGATGAGAAGGCCGGAAACAAATACCAACGCTCCGCCGATCACGACTTGCAAAATGGATGTCCAGAACCTCATTCTAAAATAGTGATATCGAATGTAAGCGATTGCGATTAACTCAAGTCCGACGACGAGGTATGCGACATAGAGCGCGAGCGTGAGGTTCGTGATAAGAAACGGAAGTGTATGCAGTATTCCGCCGATGAACGTCGTGACGCCGACGATCGCGCCACGCATTACAGGGTGGCCGCGTCCGGTGTGTTCGCCCGTGTCGGAGAGAGCTTCGGAGAACGCCATGCTGATGCCGGCGCCGACCGCCGCAGATGCGCCGATGAGGAATGCTACGCGGCTGTTCTGCGTCGCGAATGCGGCCGCGAATATGGGCGCCAGCGTCGAAATGGAGCCGTCCATGAGGCCAATAAGAGCCGGCTGCACGACTTTCAACAAGAAAGGAATATTGAGGGGTTCGTCTCTGCGCATACCAAACATGTGAATAGTATTACTCGACACAGAGGCGGAGGCAAATTACAATGCATCGACATGAGCGGAACAAAAATCTTTTGGCTCGGACTTGCAATTTTAGTGGTCGCTGGCGTTGTTTTAAGTTTCTTTGTGAAGCAGACGCCGGGGAGACTTGATACGTTCGCACAGTGCATCAAAGATTCCGGTACCACCTATTATGGAGCATTCTGGTGTCCGAATTGCCAGGCTCAGAATAAAATGTTCGGAAAATCAAAGCCACTCCTTCCGTATGTGGAATGTTCGACGCCAGATGGAAGAGACCAGCTTCAGGTATGCAAGGATAAAAGTATTACGAATTACCCGACGTGGGAATTTCCCGATGGATCTCGCTTGATCGGCGTGCAGCAATTGCAGGTGCTGGGAGAGAAAACCAGCTGCGCATTGCCGCAGTAGTATGCTTGCGCTTGCGAACGCGAATGCCGCGGTCGGCCTCGGCACGCTATTCCTTGAAATAGCCACAGTCATTCTTATCGTCGCGTATTTTACGCGATCGCGGTATCAGATCTCCCGTCTAATTGCAGGCTTCTTTTCACAGCGAGGGTTGCTTATAGCTTTCTTATTTGCAACTGTCGGATCGATTCTGACGCTTTATTATTCTGAAGTGCTCGGCATTGAGCCATGCTCTCTCTGCTGGTGGCAGCGGATTTTCCTCTACCCGCAGGTCGTCATGCTTGCAATCGCACTTTGGTTGAAAGATACTCGAATCGTCATTTACTCGATCGCACTCTCCATTATCGGAGCAGGTTTCGGACTCTATCAACATGCGCTCCAAATGTTGGGGGAAGGGTCTCTCCCATGCCCTGCGACGACCGTCAGCTGTGCGCAGCGCTTCCTTTTCGAATTCAACCACATTACGTTTCCATTTGCGGCGTTTGTGTTATTTACATTTCTCATCATCACCATGCTTTTTGTTCGTCAGCGTGTTTGACAGCAGAAATGCCTGCAGTTAGTGTACGACTTGGCCACAATATGGAGGGAGCATCGTGCGTACCAAACCCAAGAAGCGTGTATTCGATTTTTCCGGATTGATTGCAACCCGGATCGTGGGGGATCCAATGAGCGGAGAGAGCACCAATCTTGAGCCGAAGCGCGGCGCAAGATTGTTGCCCATCTATCGCCGAATGCTCATGGATATGAGCCTAGCGGTTGGCGATGCAGTTTGCTGCAAGGATCGTGGCAAACTAATTCGCGCATCGGTCGAAGAGATCGATGAAGAGAAAGTTTCGGCGCTCATGCGCTTGCGCGGAGAATCAGTTCTTCTCGCTCGCGAAAGGTTGTTGAGACGCATTTTCCAGCGCGGCAGTAAAGAATTTATTGCAAGCCCAACCCCATACGAAGCTGGGAAAAAGACCAGAATATAAGAGGGGGCTAGAGGATTTAATCCAGCAGGGCATAACAAAAGGCAGAAAGGCGGCTGTGTATAACAATGTTCGGGTAGATATACAGGGGTTTAGTCCTAAAAGGGGCGGAACCGCAATTATACGATACCAGGACGCATATGCATGTTTCGCCGTTCCGATTGGCGCGCTCGAGCCGCCTCCCACGCTCGAAACCGAAGACGACGCACCGTGAGTGCGCCGTTTTTTTATTCATGATTTTTTTCAAGTGAGGAAACCTGCCGGAGTTTTTTTATGTGCTAAACGCTATAAGCTTTACGCTATACGCTAGCGGTCTATCATATATTTTCTGATGTCCTCAATCGTGCCGCCGACTTTTTTGCCGGGATTGAAAATATTTTTCGGGTCGAAAATCTTTTTTACTTCAGCAAACAGTTTACAGACTTCTTCGCCATACATGATCGGCAGATAGGGAGTTCGAATGATTCCGTCGTTGTGCTCCCCGGTAATCGATCCGCGATATTTGCCGACGAGTGTGTACACTTTCTCTTGGAGTTCTATAATCATCTGCCGATTTTCCAGCTTTGCCATATCGAGAAGGGGAATAATGTGGAAGTTCGCATCTCCCGCGTGTCCGGCGATCGTGTAAAGAAGATGATGTCGATTCAAAATCGCATTCAACTCCGGCAGAAAGCGTGGGTAGTCGCTCGAATGCACGACGATGTCGTCAATAAACGGCGCGGCATAGAGGCCGTGGAGATTTTTCCGCAAAAGATTAAAACTGCCGCGCCGTACCGCCCAGTATTTTTCGGCATGCGCTTCGCTCGTTGCGAGCTTTGTCCGCACCGCGAGGCCGTGGAGCGAGTCGCGCGCCTCGCGCGCTTTATCGCGCGCCTCCGCGGCGGACTCTTCAGCGAATTCCGCCATGAGAATAAGCTTTGGCACGCCGCCGGAGAATACCGCCCAGATTTCAGGGATGAAGGCGAACGCGAGCGCAAGCATTTTCAGTATGCCGAATGTGCTTACAAGCTGCGGCATGAATCGCACCGCGAGCTTGAACGTGTGATCATCGTAGCTCTCGAACGATTCGGGCCCGTGGGCGAGGATGCGGCTCACGATCTCCGGCATAATCTCCAAATCAGAAAGAAAAATCACGAGCATCGCTCTGTGCGACTTTCTGCGAACGAGACCTATGCGGGCAGACGTAATAAGGGCGAGCGTCCCCTGCGAACCCGTGATGAGTTCAGTGAGATCGAACGTTTCGCTCTTTCTGTCGTACACGTCCCAGAGTGCGTACCCGGCAGAATTCTTCGTTACGGACGGGCGCGCCTTCTCTATTAACGCTGCATTCTTCGAAAGGAGCGTGGCTATGTTGCGGTAGATCTCTCCTTCAAAAGAATTCTCTGTTTTTTTGGCTTCCAACTGTCGCTTCGAGAGGCGGCGTACCGCAGCGAGCGATCCGTCCGAAAGCACAACCTCGAGCTCGTGCACATACTTATCGGTCTTTCCGTAGCGCAGCGTCAGCTCTCCTCCGGCATTATTTGCGATCATGCCGCCGAGGGTAGCAAGCTGCTTTGACGCGGGGTAGGAAGGAAATACGAGGCCCTGTGCGAGTGTCACTTTCTCGATATCCCTATAGAACGCGCCCGCTTCAGCGATGATTGTTTCGCCGTCCATGCCATTAATTCTGTTCATGTACCGAGAGAAATCGAGCACGATAGAATCAGTGAGGGGTCCGCCGGACATGTCGGAGCCGCCGCCGCGAGCGGCAATAGAAATTATTTTGCCCGCCGCTTTCTGTCCATTCACGTAGCGGACGAGCGCGACAACGTCCTCTTCACTTTTTGGAAATACAACGAGCGCGGGTGCGCGCTCGAATATGCTTTTGTCGCGGCTGTATTCTTTGAGCGTTTTCGCGTCATCAAGAACGTCACCTTTAATCAAAGGAGAGATATCAGCGCGATGCAACATTCAATAATTATAACGCCTGGAAATGCTTATTTATTCGGTTGCGCGCAGACAGAGAGAATTTCGTCAATTACTTTCTCTGTCTCATGGGGACCGGACACCTCGATTGTTTGTACGCCGGTTTTTATTACAGAATAATCGTTGCCGCCAGGATAAAACGCATCGCCGACAAAAATCAAATCTTTTGGCTGTGCTTTCAAATGCTCCGCCAACCAGCGCACGCCATATGCCTTGTCTACCCCCTTATGTGTAATTTCGATGGATGCTCTCCCTCCGAACGCAATACCGAATTGAGGAAGGCGCTTTTCAAGGAATCGCTTGATTGGTTGGCGTTTTTTACGATCCGGATCCCACTCGGCCTTCTTTTTAGGTGGCGCATCGAGACCGATGAGTGCGCAGATAATCTGACTCTCATTATCGAGAAACTGTGACCCATAAATCTGCTCATTCTCCACTATGCGCGTCTCACGAATGCCATCTTGAAGAGCCTTGAGAACCTTTTCCTTTTCCGCTTGGGAAAAAAGCAAGTTATAGTGGCACTTCCATACTCCGTTTTCTTGCACATAACATGCGCCAGCAGCACTCGGCAGAAGATAAAACCGCTTGAGGTCTGTTTCTTTAGGAAGCACTGGCAAAATACTTTGTTGAACCCTCTCCAGGCTTGCTGACGACATGACTGCAACCGGAATCGTTGCAAGAAGTGTTGAAAGGCGCATCGCCACTTCAGAGGTCGGTGATTCCCAGGGAAACGCAAGCGTTCCGTCGAGGTCAAAAATGACTGCACGGGGGCACTTCGTCATAGTTCCACGGTTTTCTTCTTCACGGATTTTCTGAATTCCGACGCGAGCGGTATGAGGGAGGCAATCACGATAAGAGCCACAATGAGTGTCACGTAGTCCTCTAAGAACGGTATTCTCTCTCCCAAAAAAAATCCGGAGAACGTAATGCCGCCACCCCACAGAATCCCGCCCGTTACATTGTAGGTCAGAAATTGTCGGTAGCGCATGCCTGCTATTCCCGCAAGTATCGGCGCGAACGTGCGGATAATGGGGATGAAGCGCGCAAGGACGATGGTGCGCACGCCGTGCCGTTCATAAAATTGGCGCGTTCGTTCGAGGTATTCCTTTTTAAAAAATCGCGAGTCTTCGCGTCGGAATAAGGCAGGCCCCACTTTTGCTCCGAACCAGTAGCCGGTGCTGTCTCCGAGGATTGCAGCAAGGGTGATCAAGGGCAGCAATATCCACACATTAAATAGTCCGTGGGATGAGAGGAGCCCTGCGGTGAAAAGCATGCTAGATCCCGGAAGAAAAAACATGAAAAAGATTCCCGTCTCGGCAAACACAACGGCAAAGAGGCCCGGGTAGCCAAAGAGCTGTACAAGCTCTTTCAGATCGAGATTCAGCAAGAAATCCATCTTAGACGTGGGAATCAGGAATCGGGAACTTTACGCACAGTTGGCGAATTTCCTCGCGGATCGATTTCTGCACACTCGTGTCGTCCTTCTTCTCGAGCGAATCAACCATGAGCTCGGCAACGCGCGCGCACTCTGTCTCCGTAAATTTGCGTGTGGTGACAGCGGGCGTCCCGAAGCGAATACCAGAAGGATCCATCGGGCCGCGGCTGTCGTCCGCAATCGAGTTTTTATTGAGCGTGATGCCCGCCTGATCGAGCAAAGTTTCCGCATCTTTGCCGGTAACGCCGAGAGAGCCGAACACGTCAGCGAGGATGAGGTGATTATCGGTTCCACCTGTAAGGAGGCGCACGCCGCGCTTCTTGAAAACTTCAGCCATCGCTTTGGCGTTTTTTAGTACTTGCGCCGCATACTTCTGAAATGCGGGCGTCTGCGCTTCTTTGAATGCGACTGCTTTCGCGGCGATGTTGTTCATGTGTGGGCCACCCTGGAGGCCGGGGAAGACCATTTTGTCCATCTTCTTTCCGATCTCGTCGCTTTCGCGCGTGAGGATCATGCCGCCTCTCGGGCCGCGGAGCGTCTTGTGCGTCGTTGTGGTCATCACGTCGAATCCAAAATCAAACGGGTTTTTCACGGCTTTCCCGGCAATGAGGCCCGCGATGTGCGCGACGTCCATCACGGAGTATGCGCCCACTTCGCGCGCGATCTTAACGAATTTTGCGTAATCCAATTCGCGCGGATAGGCAGAGAATCCCGCGAGCACAATTTTTGGCTTTGCCTCGAGCGCAACCTTGCGCATTTCATCGTAGTCTATTTCACCCGTATCCGGATTTTTCATCTTATATCTTACGAATTTGAAAATCTTCGTGAGATACGTGACAGGGTGCCCATGCGTGAGATGCCCTCCGTGAGAGAGGTCCATGCCGAGTATGGTATCGCCCGGCTCGAGGAGCGCGAAATACATCGCGATGTTCGCGTTGGCTCCGCCGAGCGGCTGGACATTCGCGTATTTTGCTCCGAAAAGCTGCTTGGCGCGCTCTATCGCGAGTGTCTCCACCATGTCGGTGAATTGCTGGCCGCCATAGTAGCGCTTGCCGGGGTATCCTTCTGAATATTTGTTCGTAAGGATGGAGCTGTTTGCTTCGCGCACAGCCTTGGAGACGTAATTCTCCGAAGGAATCAGCTCAATGCCTTCTGCTTCGCGCTTTTCCTCGCCCTCGAGAGCTTCGAAAACTTCAGGGTCCTGCTTTTCTATGAATGGATAATCACTCATACTTTTGCGTGCAGTTTTTTATTATAACCCCCCGCGATGGTCAGCTCGGCTTTAATCGAAGGATGAGGATCATATCCCACGAGTTCCACATATTCCGGTCTGAATTCCTCGAGCGAATCAAAATCGTGCGTGAATCGCAGTGTCGGAAATGCTCGCGGTTCTCGCGCAAGCTGCTCTCGTATCTGCTCGCCGTGATTTTCATACATATGATAATCGCCGAACGTATGGATAAATTCTCCCGGCTCGCGTTTTAGAATCTTCGCGATGATGATAGCGAGGAGCGCGTAACTTGCGATGTTGAAAGGAACACCGAGGAACATGTCCGCGCTCCTCTGGTAGAGCTGGAGTGAGACGCGGTCGCGTTTAATGTTGATTTGATACATATTGTGGCAAATGGGGAAGCGAGCGCCCTCGCCCGGGCGCGCCATGCTGTAGAGGTATTCAGGATTCCATGACGTGACGAGTGTATTGTGCGCGTCCGGGTCCTTTGAGAGTTCTTCGATTACCCAGCCGAGCTGGTCCACGGAGCGGCCGTCATTGGCCGGCCAGCGCCGCCAGCTCTCGCCGTAGATATGGGGCAATTCCCCGTTCTTTTTCGCAAATTCGGCGTCGCTCTTAATTTTGCCGATGAATTCGTCCTTGGAGAGTGCCTCGGTGCCTTCGCGCGCCATTTTTTCCACATATATTTTGTATGGATAGTCGTCCCAGATATGCACGTCGTTGTCGACAAGATATTTGATATTGCTCTGTCCCGAGAGGAACCAATAGAGCTCATGGAGAACGCCCTTCCAGTAGACTTTTTTGGTGGTGAGGAGCGGAAAACTCTCCGAGAGATCGAAGCGGATTTGCGCGCCGAATGCGCTGTAGGTTTTAACGCCGGTCCCGCTATCCACTTGCTCTTCGCCGCGCTCGAGAATTTCGCGGAGGAGTTCGAGATACTGCTGTTCCGGGTGCTTCTCCATAACTCTATGTTCGCGCGAGCTTTTTCTTCGCACTCTTGCTGATCTTCTCCGCGGCGTTGTGCTTCCAATTGTCTTTTGCAAATCGGCCGACCTGCGTATAAGCCTGCGCGGGCGGGGAAGAGAGCATTGAGAATGTGATTTGCGCGATCGCCATTCCCGGGCGAAGAATAATCGGCACGTTATTTTGATTGGTGATCTCGAACGTTATATGCAGGAAGTGCCCGGGATTTATAATGCCCGAAGTGTTGTGGATCATGAGCCCTACGCGTGCGAGAGAAGATTTGCCGCCGATCTGGATTAAAAAATCATTTGAGCCGAAATATTCTTTGGAAGTTCCGAGCACCGATATTCCAGGGTGCAGGATGAATTCCGCACCGTCCCTGATTTGTGATTCACGAATTTTGGCGAAGATTTTTTTCTCCGGGTCAATGATTGGTGTGGCGCTCTCGTCATTGAGGATGAATTTATTGCCGAGGTGAATGTCGTAGCTCACGGGCTGCAAATTAGCTTCATCATACGGTTTCAGCGTAATCCGACCGGTCCGGACTTCCTTTTTGATATCAACATCCGAGAGAAACATGCCAGTTTTCTTAGCGAGCAAAGCGAGCTGTAGAAAACTGAGCACCCAGCTCTACTTTTGCCTCTGATAAATCCCCGGAACGCGTGGCCGAATAGGCCGACCCTTGTCGGGCGAAGCGTTCCGAAGTTCGCATGCGCACTGTACTCTGCATGTCCACATAGTATCGCATACCCATGCAAAAGTAGGGCTGGGTATATCTATTTCACAAGACCAATGACCTTTATTCCACCACGAAAATCTTATCTGTCCCGTAGTACTGTTTCCAGTTGGCGTTGTAAAACGCGAACATGCGCAGAAGCCGGTCCTGCGGGAGCTCCTCTACGCCAAGTTGGCCCATGAGCGCTCTGATTTCCTCGCGGGCGGTATCGACTTTAGCCGGATCGTCTACCATACGCTCGAATTCCGCAACCCAGCCATAGCCGGCGTTTCTGTCCAGAGTCACATTCGTGCCGAGGCAGACATACTCCTCCCGTTCGCGTGACCATTTTGCCTGGTACGAGAATCCGGCGGAGATGATCAGCCTATCGAGTTCTAAAAGCGCGAGCGGGACTTTTTCTTCGAACTCCATGCGCGAAATGCCGTTCGCACTTGTAGTGTCGTCCACGGATACTTTCAGCACGAGGAGAACCGTTCCACCCTTTTCGCGGGAGCGAACGGAACATTCACTCGCCCTTGTAGCGAGATCTTTCAATTTTGCGATGTGCTCTGGAGGGAGATGAGAGCTCACGGCAGCTACGAGCCTTCCTAGCTCGCCGCCAACAAAATAATGATTGAGTTGTTTATTTCGTGACTCGAGCTTACAGCTTGGATCGGCCTCTAGCATGGCCTTTCTTATTTCATCCGCCCGTTCCTCACTCCCAAGAAGCGATTTAATCTCGATTTCGTATGTTTGCATGCTGGCATGATAGCAAATGCTATTCTAGTTGCATGATGAAGCCTAAAGTATGCGCTGTCGTGGCTATCGGGAAAAATCGAGAGCTCGGGAAAGGCGGCAAGCTCTTGTGGCACATTCCGGATGACCTGCAGCGTTTCAAGAAGTTGACGATGGGGCACCCGATAATTATGGGACGCAAGACATTCGAGTCGATTGTTGGATACCTCGGAACGCCATTGCCCGGAAGGACGAATATCGTAGTCACGCGAGATCCGAATTGGAAATACGAGGGCATTATTGCGACAGATTCACTGAAGAAGGCGATCGAAAAAGCAAAAGCTCTCGACTCTACAGAAATCCATATCGGGGGGGGAGCGGAGATCTATCGGCAGGCGCTTCCCTTTATAGACAAGCTCTACCTCACGATAATTGATGATGCAAAAGAGGCAGACACTTTTTTCCCGGAGTACGAAAAGGAATTTACGAAAAAGACTTTTGAAGAAATGCGTGAATGGAACGGACTTACGTATCGCTGGGTGGATTTGGAGCGCGTATGATCGCTTGACGAGGTCTTAATCTTGCGATATTGCAATAACTGGTATAAGGAGGCAGCAGATGAAAAAGTTCCGGATGTATGTGGCGACATGCATCGTCGCCGGAGGCGCATGGAACGCAGCGATCGTCTTGACGATCAAAAGCGGCAGTCCCGGTTTGTATATGCTGGCCGCCGCATGTATATGTCTCGCTGCAATCTCACTTGTACTGGCAGATCGCGCGGTACATAAATACCGTCGAGCAGAACAAGAGGCCTATGCGCGATTTCGTGCGAAAATTCATCGGCGCCGTCTATCTACACATTGACTTTCGCTGAAAGCCCGGCTTGCGCCGGGCCTTCCTCTACTCTTTTTGGTATTCTGTACCGTAACTAGGTATGCATCGTATTGCCGTAGCTTCAAAAGTTGATGATTCGCGGGCAAAGCATTTTCTTCTCACGCTTCGAGAAAGGTTTCCAAATATCGAACTCACCGGGGTCTCGACGACGCAGTGCTACACGATCGACGCTGGAATCAATGAGTATGAGGTCGCGCAAGCAGCGGAGCGCCTCGCCAATCTGCTTACGGAGGTGTATTCGACGGGCGGCATTCTTGAGCCGGAGCTTTTCGCATATGCAGTTGAAATAGGTTTTTTGCCCGGCGTTACCGACAATGTCGGAAAAACAGCGCGAGAAACGATACAAGATGTTCTCGGCCGCACATTAAAAAACGCTGAGGTCGTCTATTCTTCAAGATGGATATTTCTTGATGGAGACCTATCGCCCCGCGATGCCGAGAAAATCGCCGGGGAACTGCATAACCCATTGATAGAGCGCGTGAGGATCACTTCGGCGCAAGAAATCAGGGATGGCGTTTCGATAATCGCGCCGAAAGTGAAGCTGCATGGCGATCCAAAGGCGCACGCAGTGAATTTGAGCGTGAGTGACGAGGAGCTTGAAAAAATTGGCAAACTCGGGATTCCGATGCGCTCTATTGATACCGAAGAGGAGAGACCCGAGAGGCAGGGCCCGCTCGCGCTTTCCCTTCCTGCGATGAAAGCCATCCGTGATTATTTCAAGAAAGAAGGAAGAAATCCGACGGATGTAGAGCTGGAAGCGCTCGCACAGACTTGGTCCGAGCACTGCAAGCACACAATTTTTGCTGATCCATTGGATGAGGTGAAAGAGGGAATTTACAAGCGCTACATAAAAGGAGCGACGGAAAAAATACGGAAGGCCAAGGGCAGAAAGGACTTCTGCGTTTCGGTTTTCAACGATAACTCTGGTGCAATAGCGTTTGACAAGGATTATCTCATCACGCACAAGGTGGAAACGCACAATTCACCGTCGGCGCTCGATCCTTTCGGCGGGGCGGTGACCGCAATCGTCGGTGTTAATCGAGATTGTTTAGGGTTCGGTCTCGGGGCGAAGCCGATTGCAAATACATACGGCTTCTGCGTCGGCGATCCAAAAACCGAGGTCGATCTTTTCAGGGATAAAGAACTGACCCAACCGCTCCTTTCCTCCCGCCGAATACTGGAGGGTGTTGTGGCGGGTGTAAACGCGGGAGGGAATCAAAGCGGCATCCCAACGCCACTTGGTTTTGTTGCAGTCGACCCGTCGTATCGCGGGAAGCCATTAGTCTATGGAGGCACCGTCGGATTGATCCCTCGTAAGCGCGGCAGGAGGAAACTGTATGAAAAAAAGGCAAAGCACGGCGATTACATTGTCATGATCGGCGGCCGCGTCGGACTCGATGGGATTCACGGAGCCACATTTTCTTCGGAGTCACTTTCAAAAGGATCTCCTGCAACGTCAGTCCAAATTGGAGATCCGATCACGCAGAAAAAACTTTCAGATGCGCTCATTCGCGAAGCGAGGGACGCCGGTCTCTATAATTCAATAACAGACAATGGCGCCGGCGGCCTTTCCGGGTCGGTGGGGGAAATGGCAAAAGAGAGTGGCGGATGTCTCGTCGATTTAGATTTGGTGCCAGTCAAATATCCCGGGCTCGCGCCCTGGCAGATTTGGATATCCGAATCGCAGGAGCGCATGACACTCGCAGTGCCCAAACGCAACTGGTTGAAACTCAAGAAAATATTCGACAGGCACGACGTGGAGGCGACGCGAATCGGCGTCTTCACAAAAGGCGGCCGCTGTGTCGTTCGCTTCAGAAAGAAAAAAGTCGTGGATGTCTCGATGCGTTTTTTGCACGATGGTCGGCCGATGGAAGTGCAGACTTCTGCGCCGCCATTCCGAGCGGCGAAGCTGTCGCCTGCAATCCCGCACGAAGATCTCTCGCGGGTGCTCCTCGCGATGCTTGATCGTCCAAATATCGGAGGCATATCTTTTATATCGGATCAGTATGATTCTGAAGTGCAAGGAAATTCCGTCACAAAACCCTTGCAGGGGCGAGGCAGAGTAAATGCAGATGCGGTCGTTCTACAGCCCCTCCCGCACTCGTCAAAAGGAATCGTTCTTGCACACGGGTTCACGTCCTGGTACTCCAGCGCCGATACGCACAAAATGGCAGCCGCAGCAATTGACACTGCGATTCGGAATGCAATTTGCGCGGGCGCGAAGAGGGACTACCTAGCTCTCCTTGATAACTTTTGCTGGTCATCCTCTGACACACCCGAGAGGCTGTATGAACTGAAAGCAGCCGCGCGCGCGTGCTACGAAATGGCGACTTTTTATGGTACCCCATTTATTTCGGGAAAGGACAGCATGTTCAATGACTTTCGCGGGTTCAATTCGGGAGGAGAAAAAGTACACATAGCGGCGCTTCCGAGCTTGCTCATATCGGCTATAGGAGTTATCGAAGACGTTGCTAAGTCAGTAACTATCGATTTCAAGTGCGAAGGCGATGCAATCTATCTCGTCGGGCTCACTCACAGCGAACTCGGCGCTTCTGAATTTGATGCAATGCATGAAGAAGAGGGCGGCGAGGAGGTACTGAGGCCAGCAGGTTCGAATGTACCGACGGTAAATATGAAGAACAATGCTCTCGCGTACGATGCGGTCGCGAAAGCTACAGAGCGCAATCTGGTTTCATCTGCCATCGGAGTTTCTCGTGGTGGAATAGGCATCGCACTTGCGAAATCAGCTATCGCAGGAGGGCTCGGAGCACAGGTCAATCTCCAAATGGTGCTCGGCAGCGCGCAGGGGAATGACGCAAATATACTGTTTTCCGAAAGTCAGGGGCGGATGCTCCTTTCGGTGCGGCCTGACGCGGAAATCGAATTCAAAAAAATCATGCGCGGCGCGCTGTATATGCGTCTCGGTGAAATACGGGGAAAGGAACTCACTATAAAGCTTCCGAAGCAAGCCATCGATTTGCCCATGACTGAATTAACAGCCGCATATCGCTCGTATTTCAAGGATTGGTAGGAATTTATGTCTTCACTAAAAACTAAAAACTTAAAATCCCGACGCTTCGGTCGGGACCCCGACTTTGCGTCGGGGCTAAAAACTAAGCCAATGGCTTTGATCTTTTCAGGATACGGACTCAATACGGAGGACGAGACAAAGACGGCCTTCGAAATGGCCGGCGGGCATGCGGAGATAGTCCACATCAATGATCTTCTCTCGCGGCCTGCAATATTAAAAAGCGCGCAGATCGTCGTATTTCCCGGTGGATTTTCATACGGCGATGACACGGGCTCGGGAAAAGCATATGGCAACCGCATCAAGGAGCACCTCGGAGAGGCACTGCAAAAATTTCTATCTCGCGGCACCTTGCTCGCAGGAATTTGCAATGGTTTCCAGATAATCACGAATGCCGGCATTCTCCCGGGCGCACTCCTGCCGAATGATAATGCGCGATATACATGCCGGTGGGTGGATTTGATAGTAAAGAACGAGAGCCCGTGGCTCTCGGGGATCTCGAAGATCTCGCTGCCGATCGCGCATGGAGAAGGCAAGTACTATGCGCCGGAAGCAACGCTCACCAAGCTAGAGGAGGAAGAGAAAATTGGACTCGTGTATGAACGCGGGGCACGCAGTTGCCGCATTGGACGTATTTGCGCGAGCGATATATGCGAAGTGGAAGACCGCTTCCAAAGGAAGGTCCGGGTCTCCAAATTTTTAAAAATGCAGTCAGGTATTTTAGCGAATGAAAAGTGGAATACATTAGGAAGGGCAAAGATTAGTACCCCACGGCGCAGTGCCGCGGGGTACCTGGGCGTCTGACGCCAACGCGTCATCAGGAAAGGCCGATGATGGGCGCCGCCGCTAATAGCCCGAGAAAGAGCAAGCCCCACCACACAGTCGGAGTCCGCTTTCCTTGAACCGCGGCCCCGAGAAGCCTGAATCCCGCACCGAGTGCTCCCACGAGGAGCATTAAGCTTATCACTAACTTCATGACGCCTCCTTTTGACCGGCCACGAAATTACCGGATTAAGCTTAAGGTACCGTACTAATCAGTAACTTGAAAGTTGTCGACGTTTAAAAAGTAAGCTGATTAATGCTAAAATCGAAACTATGAAATCACGTGTCGGTACATCCGGATATGTTGACCGCAGTACCTCCTCGCCTGCGCTCGTCGGAATCATCATGGGTTCGGATTCGGATCTGCCGGTCATGCAGGAAGCCGCAAAAATACTCGATGAATTTGGAGTTGGATACGAAATTCATGTGATGTCGGCGCATCGCACGCCGGAGCAAGTAATAGAATATGTAAAAAAGAGCGAAGCATCGGGGTGCAAGGTTTTCATCTGTAGCGCCGGAATGTCTGCGCACCTTGCGGGCGTTGTAGCTGCTCACACCGCCCTCCCCGTCATTGGTGTTCCAATGGGCAAGAGTGCGGCAGGTGTTGACGCCTTGTTCTCGACAGTGCAGATGCCGCCGGGAATTCCTGTCGCGACTGTCGCGATAAACGGGGCAAAGAATGCAGGCATCCTTGCCGCGCAGATCATTGCGACGGGAGATTCTGACATTCTTGAGAAAGTGAGAATGTTTAAAGAAAGGATGGCGGACGATATTGAGGCAAAAGATGCGGAACTTCAGGAAAAAGGATTTAGAAAGTATCTCGAGGAGCAGGGTCTCGTATAAACATGAGTGAGAAAAACGCGTATTCTCAGTCGGGCGTCGACGTTGAAATTGAGGCGCGCGTTTCTCGCATAATGTATGAGGCTTCGACGAAAACCTTCAAAAATCGAGAAGGATTAATCGGGTCGGTCGTTACGCCGTTCGACGATTTCTCCGGATTACGCATGGTCTCTGTTGAAAAACTGCCGGCTGGCAGTTTCATGTCTGTCGGTTTCGACACCGCTGGAACGAAAGTGGAGATCGCGCAGCGTGTCGGCATCCACAATACGATCGCTTTCGATGTTCTCGCGATGGTTTGTGACGACGCTGTCATGCGCGGTGGGGAGCCGGTACTCGTTGGCACGACATTAGAGACAAGCGGCTTTGGGAATGATGAACGCTATTTGCCAATTGCTCGCGAATTGGCGGAAGGCTATGTCGCTGCGGCTAATGCTGCAAATGTTGCTGTTATCAACGGCGAAATAGTACAGATGGGTTCGATGGTCTCGGGATACGGCCCGTTCGCATACCATTGGGGCGCCGCGTGCGTGTGGTTCGGGAGAAAAGATCGACTCTTAACGGGCGGAGAAATGCAGGAAGGCGACAGCATCATTGCTTTAAAGGAGGATGGGTTCCGTTGCAACGGCTGGTCACTCGTACGAAAAATATTCCGGGAAGTTTACGGGGAGCAGTGGCACAAAACGGCGTTCGAGGGATCGACGCTGGGCTTGCTTGCCCTCACTCCGTCCCTCATTTATTCAAAATTCATTGTTGAACTTCATGGCGGATTCAAAACCGAGGGCATTTCAAAATTACGGGGTGTGGCGCATATTACCGGCGGCGGATTGCCGGAGAAAATGTCGCGTCTATTGCGGTCATCGCGTCTGGGAGCGCGCCTAAACAATTTGTACGACCCTGCGCCGATCGTCTCTCACTGCCAAAAAATTGGAAATGTAAGTGATGAAGATGCGTACAGAGCCTGGAACATGGGACAGGGAATGATGCTTGTAACGAATGAACCAGAGAAAGTTTTGTTGACAGCGGAACAGCGAGGCATTCGAGCGCAGGTGGCAGGTGAAATTATTAAGGAGCCGAAACTTGTCATAACGAGTAGAGGCATTGAATCTCCGGGAAAAGAGCTCGTTTCTGATATACGATAGTGTATGCAATACGTACTCAAGGGAACTGACTTTGATTTTCTCGGGACAAAGAAAATTGGCAAGGTGCGTGACGTGTATGAGCAACCGGATCGGATCATATTGATTACGACGGACCGGCATTCATCGTTCGATCGCATCATTGCGCACATTCCGTGGAAGGGGCAAGTGTTGAACCAGGTGAGCGCATGGTGGTTCGACAAAACGAAAGACATCGTGCCGAACCACTTTCTTTCGATGCCCGATCCTAATGTGACAGTTGGAAAGAAATTTAAGCTGGTCCCCGTGGAAGCGGTCGTGCGTGGATATCTCACGGGAGTCACGGACACTGCTATTTGGACTCGGTACGAAAAAGGCGAGCGCAATTTCGGCGGTGTCACTTTTCCCGATGGCATGAAGAAAAATCAAAAACTGCCGAATCCAGTCTTTGACCCGACGACAAAAGAAGAAAAGCATGACCGGGTGCTGACGTCGCAGGAAATGATTGCGGGGGGATTTATAGCGCAAAAACTTTTCGATAAAATGCGCGAAGTCGCGCTAAAACTTTTTACGCGCGGTCAGGAAATTGCGGCGGGGCGAGGGCTTATTCTTGTTGACACGAAGTATGAATTCGGAACAGATGAACATGGAGAGTTGGTACTCATTGATGAAATCCATACACCAGATTCATCACGCTGGTGGATAAAAGACTCTTACAAAGAGCGGTTTGCGAAAGGCGAGGAGCCGGAATACTTCGACAAGGAATTTTTGCGCCTCTGGTTCAAAGAGAACTGCGATCCGTACAAAGATGAGAAATTGCCGGATGCGCCGAAAGAGCTTGTCGAGGAGCTCTCGCGCAGGTACATTCAGATGTATGAGCAAATCACCGGAGAGAAATTTATGAGGGGAGAAACGCCGATGCTGCCGCGCATAGAGAAAAATCTACAATCGTATGCAATTTGAACCGCTTACCGCGATCAGTTCTGTAGACGGCCGCTATCGTACAGTCACCGAACCGCTTGCGGAATACTTCAGCGAATACGCGCTCATCCGAGCGCGTATAAAAGTGGAATTTGAGTACCTGATCGCACTGTCGGAGGCCGGTCTTGTTCGGCAATTTACTGATGAAGAGAAAAAGTGGCTGCGCAATGAAGCAAGCTTCACGGTAGAGCATGCGCAGATGGTCAAGAATATCGAGAAGGAAGGTCTGGATGGCATTCCTGCAACAAACCACGACGTGAAAGCGGTTGAATATTTCATAAAGAAACAGCTTGCCGCCACGTCATTAACGGATGTCGCAGAATGGGTTCACTTTGCGCTCACATCGGAAGATAGCGACAATGTGGCGCATGCGCTCCTTTTGCGTGGCGCAATCGAGGAGGCGCTCTCTCCGGTCTCTTGTGAAATAGGTCAGGCACTCGATGCTCTCATTTTAGAGCATGCGGAAACACCGATGCTCGCACGCACGCACGGGCAGCCCGCTTCGCCCACGACATTTGGCAAGGAAATGCGGATTTTTGTTGAGCGATTTCGCAGACAAGCGGGTCAAATCGCAGATCGTGCGGTTCTTGTGAAGTTTTCGGGAGCAACGGGAAACTTCAATGCCCATATGGTGGCGGCACCAGAAGTCGATTGGAGAAGTTTCAGCCGGGCATTTATAGAGCGATTTAATAAAAAGGAAGGCATCCGCTTAGAATTGAATGGATACACAAATCAAATTGAGCCCCATGATACCTATGCGGAGATGTTCGATAACATGCGGCGCCTCAATACGGTGCTCATTGCTCTTTCGCAGGACATCTGGCGCTATATAAGCGATGGGTGGATAACGCAAAGGCAAAAAGAAGGGGAGGTGGGATCTTCGACGATGCCGCACAAAGTGAATCCAATTGATTTTGAAAACGCCGAGGGCAATCTCGGCGTAGCGAATGCGCTCTTTAATCACTACTCAAATAAGTTGCCGATATCGCGTCTCCAGCGCGATCTTTCAGATTCAACCGTAAAAAGAACATTTGGAGTGGCATTCGCTCACACGCTCATCGGTTTCAAAAGCATTTTGCGGGGTCTTGAAAAAATCAGCGTCAACAAAGATGCCATGCTTCTGGCACTGCAGAGGCATCCCGAAGTGCTCGCAGAAGCAATTCAAACCGTACTCCGCAAGGAAGGAGTAGAAGTGCCCTATGAAAAATTGAAAGCGCTCACTCGCGGAAGGGAAGTGACGCTTCAGGATTTTGCCGCTTTTATAGAAGGGCTTCAAATCAGCGACGAAGTGAAAACAAGATTGAAATCGTTAAGGCCGGAGAACTATCTTGGTCTCGCGGCTGAAATAGCCCGCGCAAAGTAGTTTCTTCCTTCATCTTCATTTCAGAAGCGCCTCATAGAGTGAGGGCATGAATCAGTTTTTGCGTAGTCGGGAATTTGCCTACTTGGCGGCCGCGATTTCCGCCGGCTTTGGAGTACTCAGCCTGGTCTCGCTTCCTTTATAGTATAGCGCTCGGGAATGATCAGCGCGTTAATGTCGAAGACCGAGGCCTTTGCGGATGAGGTACCAATTGATAGCGATAAGGAAGGCAATGAGCGCAAGCAGAATTGCCGCCGCGAGGAAAGGAGAAACATCTGAAGTTCCCAAGAATCCGTAGCGAAATCCGTTAATGAGGTAGAAAAGGGGATTCGCATACGTAATAGCCTGCCACCACGCGGGGAGCGCATGTACGGAGTAGAAGATTCCCCCAAGGTATACAAGCGGCGTCAAGACGAACGTCGGAACGAGATTAATGCCGTCAATGGTTTTTGCGTAGATACCATTCACGAGTCCGGCGAGGGCGAAGACAAATGCGGTGAGAATCGCAAACGCCAAAATTACTGCGACGTTGGTAATTGTAAGCGTAAGATTCGTGAAAAAAACTGAAATGAGAAGAACGCTCGCTCCGACAAGAACGCCTCGCATTACGCCTCCTGCAATGAATCCGCCGATCATAACCCACGGCGGAGTGGGGGAGACGAGGATCTCGTCAATGGAGCGTGCGAAAAATTTCGATTGGAAGAACGTGAATGAGCTATTCGCGTACGCATTCGTCACGATTGCGAGCATCACGAGGCCGGGGACGACAAATACGATGTAAGGAAATCCCTGCATATCGCCAATGCGCGAACCGAGAACGGTTCCGAACACCAGAAAGTACAGCACCGATGTAATCACGCTCGGGAGGAAAGTCTGCACCCATATCCGGAACATCCGGACGATGTCCTTCCGGATCATGGTATAGAACGAAATCCAAAGTTGTTCGGGGCGCATAATTACTTTTCCTTAGTGAGCTGTAAAAACACTTCCTCGAGTTTGCTGCCCTGATATTTGCCTTTCACTTGTTCTTTCTCGTCATGCATCGCCAACACATCCTCCATCGCGCCTGATGCAACTATTTCGCCTTTATTGATGATGGCAACATGCTTGCAGAGTTGCTCCGCCTCCTCGAGATAGTGCGTCGTAAGAAGAAGCGTGACGCCTTTTCCATTCAGCGTGCGCAGATAATCCCACATGCTGCGGCGCAATTCTACATCTACCCCTGCTGTCGGCTCATCGAGAATGAGAAAGCGCGGTTCGTGAATCAATGCGCGCGCGATCATGAGGCGGCGCTTCATCCCCCCTGAAAGATCCCATGCGGTCTGGTTCATTTTTTCGGCAAGGCCTAGATCGGTGAGTATTTTTTTAGCCCGCGGAAGCGCGACGGAACGGGGAATCCCGTAGTAGCCGCCTTGATTGACGACGATGTCGAGAGGCTTCTCGAATGGATTGAAATTTAATTCTTGTCCGACGAGTCCGATATACGTCTTTGCCTTTTCGTGATTTTTGTCAATATCGTGTCCGAATACTTCAACTGTTCCGCTCGTCTTATTAACCAGTCCCGTAACGATGCCGATTATAGTCGTCTTCCCAGCCCCATTCGGTCCGAGGAGCGCAAAAAAATCACCTTCCGGAATATCGAGTGATACGCCTTTGAGGGCGGTCGTCCCGCTTTTATATGTTTTTTTGAGGTCCTTGACGGAGAGCGCGCTTGTCATTCCAGCTAGCGTAACAGATTTTCATTAATATATCTAAAAGTATCATCGTCATCTTTGATAGCATGAGTCGGAATCACGCCAATGACGCGTTCGTCGTTGCCGCCCGGGAAAAGCGCATCGCCAATATAGATGCAATCTTGTTTCTGCCACCCCATTAAATTTAGAAAACGCTTGATGTTGTAGCCCTTGTGCTTGCCCTCAAGAATAAAATCGATGCTCGTTGTGCCCGCCGGAATTGCCTCAATGCCCACGGTGCGCAGCCGATCAAGTTCCGCCGAATGCCGTTTTAGAAGTCCAAAGCGTTTTGAAAAATCAGGATCGTATGCGTATTTCTTTCCTAAATCAGCATTGAAACCGATGGTGCTGTAGTTGATTTGACTGCCGCGATTTTCGAATAAATCATTTTCATCATCGACCTCCAATTGCAGGTCCTTCTTAAATACCTCTACAACGTCGCGGACAGCATCTTCCTGCGCCTTGCTAATTTGCTCATTCCAAAGAACCTTTCCTTCCTTATCTTGCGCGTAGTTTCCTTGCTGGCTTAGCTTGTAATACAGCTTCGGAGAAATAGTTGGAATTTGTTTTGCTATGCGCTCCGTTTGTTGGCCCGTGACAACAATGACGTCGCGCTCGCGGCACAGTTTTTCAAACAGCGGAACATACTCCGCTTTCATCGGTGCGCGGCTCGGAGTCAGTGTCTTGTCGAGATCGAAGAAAACGTGCTTCGGCATCAAGGTTAGTTAGTGCACAGTTTCATCCGGACCTGTTGGATCTTCATCGGGTGCCTTGTCGAGATGTGCGATATCAGACACAGATTCATCTTCGTCGGCGGCTGCACCGAGTATTTCGCGCGCTTGCTCCTCATTGATCTCCTCCTTTTTTGTCTGCGACATACTGTCGGGCATTCGCGGACGAAGCGGATTCTGGAATTTGTCGAGGTTTTCCATATGTGCATTGTTAATTCGTAATACGATCAGTGTAGCGCCCCAATGATTATGCGCAATACTTTTCAAACATTTCTTTCCCAATAATTTGCAGACGTCACGACGTAGTCGGCAACACGGCGCTCGGCTGCGGCAGCGAATTGCATTACAATTTCCCGCCGCTCCTCTTCTCTTGAGCCAGCTTCGAGCCATTTCACGAGAATGTCGATTTGCTCTGGACGAGAAAGCGTAAGGCGGCGGCCCTTGGCGGCGGCGCGCAGGAGCGTTGGGCCGCCGATGTCCGTCTTTTCAATTATTTCATCGGGCGACTCTTTTTTCTGAACAGCTTCTTCGAGCGGGTACAGAGTTACATACACAAGATCGATTCGGGGGATACCGAGTTTTTCCAATTCCTCAAAGTCTTCCTCTGTTGAGGCAAGAAGCCCCGCATATAATTCGCGCGAAAGCGTCACGACGCGATGACCCAATATCGGTGAGCCCACGATTTCTCCCACGTCGCGACACTCGATCATTTTTTCCTTGAGATACACGCTCGTGCCGGCGGAGGCGAGTAGATTCCATTTATGATCGGCAAGCAATCGCGCGAGCCGTAAGAGCGGTTCGTCTTTTTTGTACGAAGAGAGAAGAGCAGTGTGTGTTCTCATTCTCTATCTAATACTTTGAATAAAATCCCGAAACTCATCTCCAATGTCGGGGTGTTTGAGGCCGAAATCAACGACTGCTTTCAAGTAGTCGAGCTTGTTGCCGGTATCGTAGTATTTCCCGTTTTTGATCTCAACGGCATAGACGTCTTGTTCCGCGGCGAGAGTCGAAAGAGCATCTGCGAGCCACAGCTCGCCGCCTCGCCCGAGCGGTGTTTCAGCGAGTATCTCAAAGAGTCGTGGCGTCATGATGTATGCGCCATGCGTCGCAAGATCAGAGGGCGCTTCGCCATCCCTTGGTTTCTCCACGATGCGTTTAATTTTATATACGCCGGACTCAACGGGAGAAACGTCGGCAATTCCATACTTACTCGTCGATTCGGGCGGAACTCGCACCGCTGAAATATTCGGGACGCCATGTTTTTCCCATGCGTCCATCATTTGCCGCAGACGTGGCGGTTTTGCGTGAATGAACTCGTCGCCCCACAGGATGGCAAAGGGCTCGTTGCCGATAACACTTCGTGCGTTCAATATCGGCGTGCCGTTTCCGTACGGGCCTTTCTGCCTAATGTAAACAAAATTCGCCAACTCGGCGATTTTTTTCACCTCTTCCGCTTTTTCTGTTTTGCCCGCTTCGATGAGACGTTGCGCAAGCTCGTATGGATAGTCAAAATGATCCTCGATGCTCCGCTTGTTCCAACCGGTAACGATAATTATTTCTTCAATTCCGGATTGAACTGCTTCTTCCACTACGTACTGGATGATCGGCTTATCAACGATGGGGAGCATTTCTTTGGGCATTGCCTTCGTTGCCGGCAGAAATCTTGTACCAAATCCTGCCGCAGGGATAATTGCCTTTCGGATCCTCTGTGTCATTGCAGGAATACTAGCAAGATTGGGGGACTGTGCCCAGCCGTAATGTGCCAACTTTTGATTGGCACATTACGGCTAGGTGTGCACAATCAATTTGCCCTCCTGCGAGAGAGGCGCATACTTTAGGTGGCATTACAAATGGTCGAAATTAATAGACTAATTTTTAAAATCACTATGAAAGGATTACACATGGTTACGTTCACGCTCCTCGTTATTGGAGGCTTGAACTGGGGTCTCTCGGCTCTTGGTTGGAACGTTGTTGAGATGCTGTTGGGTAACTGGCCGGCCGTTGTATCGATCGTATACATCTTGGTCGGTCTCTCCGCCATCTATGAGGTTGTTACGCACAAGAGCAATTGCCGCATGTGCGGCTCTTCTGCGGCCTCGACGATGTAATACTTGCTAGGCAGAAGCCAAAACAAAAGACTCCGCATGTGCGGAGTTTTTTGTAAACGACAAAAAAGAAAGCCGCCCGAGAGCGCCGAGAATATCTCGGGGGCTCTTCGGGCGGCTATGCCTCACGCGCTGTCTCCCGACATAGCGTGGCCCGCATCGCGAGCGAGCACATTTCGTCTTCGGCAGCATGTAGCGCCTCGCGCGGCACCGAAACGATCTCGCCGAACTGTCCGTCCACAAGCTGCGCAGCAGAGATCGTGAGGTTGGGCATGACAATCTTCCCGTCCTCGAACTTCGCTCGCCTGGTGTCTGCGATGTGTTCGCCGAGACGATCGCGATAAACGATATTCGCTTTCAGTTCGAAGACCGTGCCGTTGAAAATCGCGAATGCGACGTCCTCGGTTTCTGCGAACGACGACCCATCGGAGAAATGCTTCGTTACGAATTCATCACCCGGTTTGGCGATGGTTTTCGGGACTTTCATTACTCCCTCCCACGTTGAAGAAAAGATCGGAAACGACGAAGGCCCCTTGTGGGGGCCTTCGGTTCGTTCGTTTTTGTGCAAAAACTTACGCAGCCGAAGGCCCTTTCTCAAGGACTACGACCGCAATAAGCTGTGAAGCTTGGTTCTGCTTCATATGGTGAATTTAGCAGAGGGTATAAAAACGTCAAGTCGCTTACTCGACCAGACCAAAATGTGCCGACGAGCGCAGGCGAGGAGGTACTGAGGCCAGCAGGTTCGAATGTGCCGACGAGCGCAGGCGAGGAGGTACTGAGGCCAGCAGGTTCGAATCGTGAGTCATCTTTCCCATATAACTTACGCATTGTTGATGACTGCGAATAATGAGAGAAAAATCTAAGCTAGCTAGATTCTTTCTCTATTCTCGTACATGCGAGGACTCCCTCGCTTCTTTTGAGAATCATATGACGGGGCGATGAAATGCGCGTGAATTCTGCGCTTGACGAATTATGCGCTCATTTGTCCAGTAAGTCGGTACCCTACGCCGCGGACCGTTTCAAAAAGCCGCAGTCCTGCATCGCTATCGCTCAATTTTTTGCGGATGTTTTTCATGTGCACATCAAGTACGTTACTTAAAGAAAGCGAATTGAAGTCCCATACGCGGTCTATCAGGTTCTCGCGGGAAAGCACCTTATTCGGTTCGCGCATAAAACATTCCAGAATCGAAAATTCTTTCAACGTCAGCGGGACTTCCTTCCCGTCCTTACGCACAACACGTGTCCCCACGTCCATTTCTATCGTGCCGACTTTCAGTACCACCGGCTTGGACACTACAGGCCGCCGTAGAACAGAATTGATGCGCGCGATCAGCTCGTCAAAAGAAAAGGGCTTCACAACGTAATCATCCGCTCCTTTGTTCAAGAGTCCTACTTTATGATCCGTTTCATTGCGCGATGTAAGGACGATAATCGGCGTCGAGACCTTTTCTTTTCGCACATTCTCTGTGATAGACGCGCCGTCCATCCCGGGAAGCATCAGGTCGAGAATGATGAGATCGTAATCCTTACGGTATAAAAGAATCCGGTGGAAAGCTTTTTCTCCGTCTTCAATCCAGTCAACGGCAAATCCCTTCTGCTCGAGGCCCTTTTTAAGGGCATCGGCAAGCTTGCGATCATCTTCGACAATGAGTAAACGCATGGTATCTACAGTAGCTATTTCCATTAAAAAGCGCAAAGCAACCGCGTCATCGTACGATACGGGGATGAATGCTTCATGAATATGATGCAGAATTCGCTAGACAGACGCCCTAAAAGCGCCTCATTGACGCCATTCATTATCGTGCGCACTATGCTGTATGAGGCTTTTGTGAAGACGCAGGTGTCCTCCGCAAGTCCTCCAGAATATGCGTGCGCGTTCCATTCCAAAAAAACTCTCGGCGAATAGTAAGCAGGATGCCGCTGATGCGCGGCTATTGCTCGATAATGTAAGCGGCTATGCAATTTGCATACTCGATAAGCATGGGCGCATTCGCACATGGAATACAAGCGCTAGCAAACTCACCGGCTATACAAAGAGCGAAGCCATAGGGAAGTCGTATTCGATATTCTTCAGGAAGTCTGATGCTAAACGGGGAGTGCCGCAGCGGATTTTAAAATATGCGGCAGAGAGAGGGCAATACCGCACTGAGAGCATCCGACAGAGAAAAGATGGCACGAGGTATTGGGCAAACGTCACTATAAACGCGATATGGGATACGAAGAAGCGCTTGATTGGATTTGCAAAAGTCACGCATGATGCAACGCGCGAGCGTGAGCTCTTGCAACAGAAAGATGAGTTCATCGGCATCGCGGCGCACGAGCTCAAAACGCCCATTACAACCCTTAGTCTCTATGCGCAATTATTGCGCGAGCGCCTTTCTCTTACGAGCGACGAGAGCAACTTGGTAATGATGAACGATATAGAGAGCCAGGCGGCTCGCCTCGTGAATCTCATTGACGATCTTTTGATTGCGAATGCGCTAGAATTTGGCGCTTTTGCTCTACATAAGGAGGATTTCAACTTGGATGATCTTGTGCACGAGGCCATAAAAAGCTTCCAGAGTATGACGAGTCTTCACACGATTAGCTCCGTGGGTTTGCTCAAAAAGAGCGTCCACGGCGATCGGGAGCGGATCCGCCAGGTGTTTATCAATATCATCGAAAACGCGGTCAAATATTCGCCACGCGGCGCGATTGTTGTGCGTCTCGCAAAGAAAAATGGCAGAGCCGTTTTATCGGTAAGAGATTTTGGCCCGGGAATCCCGAAAGCGGATCGGAAAAAGATTTTTAAATCAAGGTATCGTTTAAAGCAAAGAAAGAATGTAAAAACTACAGGACTTGGGCTCGGCCTCTATATTTGTGCCGAGATCATAAAGACACACGGCGGGAGAATATGGGTCGAGAGTACTCTCGGAAAGGGAAGTACGTTTTATTTTACTCTACCGTTCGCGAAATCTAATTTAAAACCCCATGTCTCATAAACAAGGTCGCCACGTCTATCCTCGCTCCATAGAAGCGAGGTATTTCGCGGGGCGACACCCGGGCTTTTATTTGGAAGGCAAAGCGCCCTCCGGCGCTGCAAATCTGTTAGCCTCTCTACCCCGCAGCCTGCCTGCGCAGGCAGGCAAGCTGCGGGGGTATTCGGCTTCCAATAAAGGATTTACCACGATAGAACTTATCGTCATCGCTGCGATATTGAGTGCGATTGCGTTTCTCTTACTTCAGCTAGGGTCGCAGCCGCGCAGTGACGGGCCAGTTGCGTGCACGATGGAAGCGAAACAATGTCCTGACGGCAGCTTCGTCGGCCGCACTGGCCCGAAATGCGAATTTGCCGAATGTCCGTCTGCCGCCAACTCCGATACTTCTGATTCGGTCGCGCGCGGCACACTCTCTGGAACCATAACGATTGGCCCGATCTGTCCCGTTGAAACGGATCCGCCTGATCCGCGCTGCAAGCCATCTCCCGAAGCGTATGCGGCTCGAACGATCTATGTGTACGACCAAAATCGAGAGCGGCTTATTCGAACACTCAGCCCTAACGCGCAAGGCGGCTTCTCGACGCTGCTTCCGGTCGGCAGGTACGTGATTGATGTCGATCACCCTCCCGTCGGAGGAGCAACAGGCGCTCCAATAACGGTAGACATCGGAAAAGGCGAGACCGTGACCATTCACATAGATTTCGATACAGGCATTCGATAATTTCAGTCAATAGCCAATGCGTCGCTATAGCCGCTCTCGAAGGCGGCAGTAAGAGTTCTCGCATTTCTCGTGATAAGTTTGGCAGGATTTACGTAAGGAGCAATGAGGGCAACTTTGGAGGGCATTTTCCCGCACCGTAATCTTATTTGTGAGCGGTTGTCGATGCCGATAATCTTTGTTGCTCCGAGTTCGAACGCTTTGTTGATGCTATCCTCGAACGAAATTGAAACTGCGCCATCGATGTATCGCTTTCCAAAAAGTGACGCCGAGCCATTGTAGAGAATCGGAATGGCTTTAGTGGCTCGCAATAATTCAAATTCGTTCACGTGAGCTGACTTTGATATATAATGCGCTCGTCTCGATCCGGATTCCGTCACACCAATAAAGTAATCAGAATGCGCTTGCTGCAGTTTCTTTACGTCGAGCGGCCGCTGTTCTTTGAAGACAACATCGATTAGATAATCAATGTCCATGATCTTCCATGGGCGCAAAAATGAAATGAATTTTGGGGTCGATAGCAGGTATGTCGCGATATCTTGAATGGCATCGAGCTGCCCTGCGAGATAATACAGGGCGAACGCTGCACTGCCGGAAGATGCGATGATAAAATCAGGCGATGTGAGTTCCTTCTCCCGCGCGAGCGCCACAAGCGCACCTCCCGTGTAGGCGCAGCGCATGCCGCCGCCCGAGCAAACAATGGCGATTCTGTCTTTTTTCATACTGAAACGGTCATTGTACTGTTATCTCCGTGCATCAAGTGCCCTTGCGCGAATGATTGAAGTGTGGTATACGTACGGCAGCCTTTTAGTGTTCTCTCCTTGAGAAAGCCAGTAATGAAGCCATTTAATCGCCAATTATCACCATTATGAGAACTACCTTTATCGTTTCCATGTTCGCGGCTGTCGGCCTTTTGGTCGCGCCAACTGCGTGGGCGCAGGTTTATTCGTATCCGAGCTCGCCATACGTTACGCCCCAGGGAGGCAGCTGCCTTAATCTCTCCAGAGATCTTTCTGTCGGATCGCGCGGATCTGATGTAACCACGCTTCAAAATTTTCTCGTCGCGCAGAATTATCCGGGAGGCGGTTCCTGGATGGTGACAGGGTACTTCGGACAGGCGACGCGTGCGGCCGTCATGAATTTTCAACGCTCGCGCGGGCTTGCCGCTACCGGCATCTCCGATGCACAGATGCGTGCGATGATCTCGAATTGTGCATATACCCCAACTACTCCGACAATCAATTACAACTACGGCAGTTATCCATATTACGGCTCGGCGCTTTCTATCAACTCTCTCTCGACGTATAGCGGAACAGTTGGAACGTCTGTCACTATCTATGGCAGCGGATTCGATCCGTCATATAACACGGTGTACTTCGGTGCGACACCGCTTCTGGGGAACATTGCTTCGAACGGCTCGTCGGTCACGTTCACCGTTCCTTCGAATGCCGCTAATTGCTCGGGCTACGGATGCTACTCATTCGGCAACACGGCGCCGGGGACGTATCAGGTATACGTAATGAACGCGCGTGGAACGAGTAATAAATTGAATTTTGTTGTTACGGGAAGCGGCGGCCTCATCGGTGGATGCGGGTACTACGGCGGCCTGCCTGCGCAGACAGGGTACGGATGCGGCGGTTACACATATGGAACCCCGAGCTTGAGCTTCCTCAATCCGAATTCCGGCGCAGTTGGCACAAGCGTGACCGTGTACGGGAGCGGTTTCAGCCCTCGCAACAACACAGTTAATTTCGGCACGGGCATAGTGACCGGGCTTAGTTCATTCGACGGAGTTTCTCTCTCGTTTACTGTTCCTTCGCAGCTGACGGGGTATGGCTCGCAGACGCTCGTCCTCGGCACATATAACGTATCTGTTACAAATGAATACGGTCTGCGGAGCAATGCTCTTCCATTTACAGTAACGGGCTTTGCGCCCGCGACAATCGCTCCGAGAATACAATCTGTTTCCGGTCCGACCTCGCTCTCAACAGGCGTTCAGGGTCTCTGGGCGATAGCCATCAGCAATCTTGCGAATTCTAGCGCCACGGTATCGGTTCGTTGGGGAGACGAGGGTCTCTACGGCATCGCCTCTGCCGCGCAGACTTCTTCCACTTTCGGACAACAGACGCTTACCTTCACCCACACGTATTACCAGCAAGGCACATATACGGTCGTCTTCACTGCCACGAACGCGAGCGGACTTTCGAACACGTCCACCATTACGGTAATGGTCTCGGGAACTGCAGCAACTATCCCTACTCTCTATTCCGTTTCTCCGAATCAGGCTCGATCGGGAACGCTCGTCATGCTCACGGGCTCCGGGTTCTTGCAGTCGGGGAACACCGTGCGTTTCGGTGTTGGCGGAAGCACGAATCTCACATCAACGAACAACGGGACCCTCATTTACTACACGATTCCATACTGGACTTCTCCGTGCGATCTTATTACTCCGGGGACAGTGTGCGGGGCGCCCGTAACACAAGTAACTCCCGGTACGTATCAGATTTCGGTAACGAACACTTCCGGCCAATCACAAGTAGTGAATTTCACTGTCGTACAGTAATCTCCTTTGCTCTGTTGTCTCGCGACATTGTCCTACGATTTCCACACCTGTGTAGAACATAGGACAGAGTTGCTAACGTGAGCGCAAGAGTTCAATAACTTCCTCGTCTTCCACTTGCGGGAAGAGATCATAGTGCGCGCCGACCGCTCCAAGAAATTCTGCCGGCGGCTCGAGCATCACCAATTCGTCCGCTTCCTGCGAAAGAGACTGCGCAGTATCTTCCGCCGCAACAGGGAGGGCAACAACGACGCGTGCCGGGTTTTGTTTTTCGACGACTTTCACCGCGAGTCGCATCGAAAGCCCCGTCGCGGCGCCATCATCAATGAGAATGACCACTTTGCTGGCAAGCGGCAGCGCCGGTTTCCCTGCGCGGTAGAGCGCGCTTCGTCGTTTCGCCTCATTCATTTGTCGCTCTGTTTCGCCTTTAAGCCACTGCGGGTCAATGAAGGCCTTCGCGCTCTCATTCCAGAGCGTCGTGCCGTTCTCGTCAACCGCGCCCGCGGCATATTCGGGATTGCCCGGATGCCCAATCTTACGCACGATCGCGATGTCAAGCGGAAGTCCGAGAGATCGGGCGATTGACGAAGCGAGAACTACTCCGCCGCGCGGTAGCGCAAGCAAAACTGCCCCTGTGCCGCGGTATTTCTCCAATTTTTTTGCAAGCTGCTCTCCGGCGTCGCGCCTGTCGCGGAACATGACTTGATCCTACCTCTTTTTTTGTGCGCGAGCCCTCTAAAACATGTTCACAAAAAAATTACAAATTTTCGACCGTGTTAGAATCAATTCAACACAATGAATCGTCTTAAAACACTCGCGCACACGACATTCGCCTCGCTCAAAATCCGGAATTATCGGCTGTACTACTGGGGGCAGGCGATATCCATGTCGGGCTCGTGGATGCAGACGGTCGCTCTTGGCTGGCTCGCTCTCCAACTCTCCGGCTCGGGCGTCCAGCTCGGCATCGTTGTAGCATTGCAGTTCCTCCCTATTCTTCTCTTGGGGCCGTGGGGAGGCGTCATTGCCGATCGCTTTGATAAACGGAAGACGCTCTTGTATACACAAATCGGATTCTCAACGCTTGCGCTCCTAATGAGCGTGCTCGTGTTTACCGATCTCGTCGCAGTGTGGATGCTCTACGTGTTTGCGCTCACGTTCGGATTCGTAAAAATGTTTTACGAGCCGGTGCGCCAGACGTTCTTGTATGAAATGGTTGACAGCCAGTACCTGAAGAACGCGATCAGCCTCAATGCCGCGCTCAATAATCTCGCGCGAGTCATTGGCCCCTCAATCGGCGGCTTTCTCATTCTTGGCGCCGGCATTGCGTTCTGTTTTGCAGTGAATGCCGTCGCGCAGCTCGGTGTCATTGCGATGCTCCTTGCTATGAATAAGGGCGAGCTCAAGCAATCGCACCATGGGGAGAATAGGCCGGGGCAGCTTAAGGAGGGGTTGCGCTATGTGATGGCGACG
>LCQS01000006.1 GCA_001004265.1 Parcubacteria group bacterium GW2011_GWA2_51_10
TATATTTCCCTACCGGGAAAAATTCGCATCGAACAATCAACAAAACAGCGAGATTATGTTGACTGGAAATATCAAGAATTGCGCTCGCTGTGCTATCCAGCACAGCCTAGAGAAATTACCCATATACTTTCGACGGGGAAACAACACACATCAGTGTTCTTTCTCTTGCGGCAGTACTTCAGATCGTGGAGATCGATATTTTATGAAGGAAGAATCAAAATCTTTCCTCGTGATTTACCGGTTACGCCACTGTCTTTAGCTGTTTGGTATATGGATGACGGTTGTTGGACAGGAAAGAAAGCTCTGATTTGCGCGGAAAGTTTTGATGGAATATATCGGGAAAATATGCAAAAAGCGTTTATTGACCAATACGGGATTGAAACCGTTGTTGGCAAGAATGGAAGACTTGTCATTCGAAAGAAATTTCATGATCAGTTTTTCTCGCTTATTGCCCCGCACATTATTTCTTCAATGAAGTACAAACTTCCATAACCCCGTAACGACTTGTCCCTTGCGGGACAGAGTTATCGCTTCGAGCAATAGCTAAAACGCTGGCCCCTCATCCGCTTATCGCGGAAAGGGTGAAGGTATAGTCTAATTCTACAGAAATGTAAGAAGCTAATGGAATCGTTCCCTTCAGTGGGGTAACGAACGCAACCCTCGTTGCCTGTTACAAGTGTCAGGCGAGACTGCCCCCTCACGGGGGAGGAAGGTGAGGATGACACCCGACCTCATGAAGCCGGAATCGCTAGTAATCGCGGATCAGCCACGCCGCGGTGAATACGTTCTCAAGCCTTGTACTCACCGCCCGTCAACTCAGGGAAGTTGGGAGTGCCCGAAGCCCGCCCTCGCGGCGGTTCAAGGCAAACTCAATGACAAAGAGTAAGTCGTAACAAGGCATGGGTAGCGGAAGCTGCTCATGGATTCATTCAAAATTGATAAGGCCAGCACACGCTTGCGTGTGACGGCTTGATTGTCGATTTCTGTATCTCGATCGAGTACAGAAGGGCAATGATTGTGTACCCATCTCTCAATCTGACAGACCGGAAAGACGGACCTAGGTTCTTGGACGGAACAAAAGAGTGTCCCGACGTTACAGTCGGGATCCCGACCGAAGCGTCGGGATGTATATCAAGCGTACAAGCAAAAAGCGCCGACCCTTCGTGGGCACGGCGCTTTTTGTTTTGAGGAGGTATACTTTATATATTAAATCTGCCGAACAAATGCATGGAAAATTACGAACAGCGGCAGGAAAGATATCGATCTGAAGCGGCTAAAGAATTTACTCCCGAGCACCTGCGCGACATTGCAAAACTTGAACACTGTGCTCGGGATTTACTGGCAAAAACTGTAGCTGAATTGCACTCCGCCATTTCTCTCAAGGATTCGAAGAGGGTCGCCTATTTGCGTCAAAGGAGATTTTATTTACTGCTTCTTTGCGACGAGTCGGTAACTAGGTCAATATTGAGAGGAAACCTCAATCAGATGCGACGGCGAAATAGTTTAGTAGCTGATGAGGTTATAAAAGAAGTGGAACAAAAAGCAGGTGCTCACTTTGACAATGTTCTGCAGTAGGTTACACAACGAAAAAAAGCCCCTAAGGAAGCTCTTTTCGATTGGATAAAAAACCTATCTTCGCAGTGTGTAGTTGAGACTATAGTCCTTTGCCTCGAAGAATTCTTTGGCAAACTTTGCTGCTTTCCGCTCCGAATGGCTGAGAAATCTTTCATTGACCGGACACAAGGAGGAGTATATTCTTTGGACATGAAAGTCCATTCATACACCGTGCAAATTGAGCCGGTCGCCGAGGGCGGCTACTGGTCGCGTGTCCCCGCACTTTCGGGCTGTTTTTCACAAGGGGAAACAATCGAAGAGACGATCGCAAATACGAAAGAGGCAATCGAACTCTATCTCGAGGGGCTTGCCGCTGAAAAAGAAGATATTCCAGAGGAATCTGATGGGGTCGTTAGCGTCCGGATTCCGGTGTCGCTCTAGCATGTCGCCACGTCTGCCGAACATAACGGCGAAAGAGGCCGCGAGTGCGTTTGCGAAGGCCGGGTTCAAACTAGTAGGCCAGCGGGGAAGCCATGCTCGCATGAAGAACGCAGAAGGCGTGCAGATCGTAATTCCAATGCACACGGGCGATATCAAGCGCCCGCTTCTGAAAGCAGCTATAAAACAGGCGGGACTCACGGAAACTGAATTCCGCAAGCTGCTTTAATTTATGGGACAAAAGAGTGTGTATGGCGAGCAGCTTCTGGCTGCGAGCTTCTAGAAAATACCAATGTGTACAAGCAAAAAGCGCCGACCCTTCATGGGCACGGCGCTTTTTGTATTTCTTGCGCTTAAACTGACATAGTGATTGTATGTGGGTCGTACTGATCGAAAGGAGTCCAACGTGGCGAAGCGACTGCACGAATACCCGAATGTCCGCACCGACCTCGATGCGGTGTTCAATGAGCTGCAACGAGAGATGAATCTCGATTCACCTGACCCGATGACTCAGATCGCCGTGAGATTCGCATTCCTCGCGAAATGCAAGGGGATCAAGATTTCTCCAATGGGTATGAGCCCCGAGGAGACGTTGCGTGCCCAGAATTTCTTTCTCGATTTCGTTCTCGCGATTCATGGGGACTAAAGACGTGGAAGCGCACGGACGACGAAAAGGCGCACCAAGTAGTGCGCCTTTTCCTTCTTAGTGTATCCGTTTATTTCCTCAATGTGTAATTCAATGTGTAGTCTTTTGCCTCGAAGAATTTCTTGGCGAATTCTGCGGCCTCAAACGGGTTGTAGTACTTGCAGGAGAAGATGTCCAAGTACGTCGTGTTCGTCTGGTTTGCAAAGTGCGCCGAGATGCACGATGTTTCAATGAGCTGGACCATCGAGAAGCCGGCGACTTTTTCATCCTCACCGAAATCAACGACTTGGCATTCGCCGAATCGCTTCATTTCGATGCGCTCGCACAGCTCGTATGTGAACTGTTTAATTTTTTCTGCGCTGCGAATCGTGTCCGGATTGCATCCGTGCAAATCAATCCCTGCTGCTAATCCCCACGCGTCGACGACTTGGTACTCGCTGCGGAGCTGTTCGTTTCGCTCCATCACTGTTGTTTTCATCTCTGATGAACATAATTAAATTAGCTGACAATGCCGATATGATACATGCTGTGAGTGAGATGTGTATCCGGCTGGAGATAACTGTGCATAACTTCTCGAAGGCCTATCTCATGGCAGAAAGAGGTCATTTTTGATAACATCATCCCACTGCGCGCGTAGTTCAGTGGTAGAACGCCGTCCTGATAAGACGGAGGCCGAAAGTTCGATCCTTTCCGCGCGCACCGTAGCAATATGAATTACAAAGTAATCGGTGGAAAGAAGTTGCGCGGCACCGTGCGCACTAATATTTCTAAGAATGCTTCAGTTGCGCTTATTGCTGCAGCGCTTCTCAATAAGGGCGAGACGATTCTCAAGCGCGTCCCACGTATCGAAGAAGTGAAGCGCATGATTGAAGTTATGGAGTCCATCGGTGTGAAAATCGTTTGGGATCCGAGCGGCGACATGCGCATCATTCCGCCCGGGAAAGTAGATCTCACGAAGCTTAACCGCGAAGCGGCAGAGCGGACGCGCAGCATCGTGCATTTTATCGCTCCGCTTGCTCATCTGTTTAAGTCGTTCGAGTTGCCGGCCCCAGCAGGATGCAATTTAGGTAAGCGAACCCTGGGCCCGCACATTGATGCTTTTGCCCGGCTCGGAATTTCTGTTACTGCGAATCCTGAAACGCATTCGTATCACGTCGAAGTAGGTAGCTTACAGCCGGCGGAGATTGTCATGTACGAAGCGAGCGACACTGGTACCGAAGATGTCTTGATGGCGGCTGCCAAAATTCCTGGAACGACTATCATAAAATTCGCGAGTGCGAATTATATGGTGCAGGATCTGTGCATATTTCTAAGACGCTGCGGCGTGAAGATCGAAGGTGTAGGAACCTCTACATTAGTCGTGCACGGGTTGGCAGACATCCATGGAGAGATTCACGGTCACCCAAGCGAGGATCCGATCGAATCCATGTTCTTTATTTCGCTCGCGGCAACTACCGGCTCGGAAATTACCATCGAACGGTGTCCGATGGATTTTCTTGAGCTGGAACTTTTCACACTTCAGCAAATGGGGCTTCAGTATGAGCGAGGCGAATCATATGCGTCCGAAAACGGGCACACTGTTCTGCGCGATATTTCGATTAAGAAATCCGAACTTGTCAGCCCTCCGGAAAAGATCGCACCGCGGCCGTATCCGGGAATAAATATTGACAACCTGCCTTTTTTTGTACCTGTTGCGACGCAGGCTAAAGGAGAAACTCTCATACACGATTGGGTATACGACGGCAGAGCGCAATATTACTTGGAAATGAACCATCTGGGCGCGAATATTCAACTACTCGATCAGCACCGCGCGCTTGTGAAAGGTCCGACGAAGCTTCACGCGGCAAAAGTGCAGGCGCCGCAGGCGCTTCGCCCCGCGACGCTTCTTTTAATAGGAATGCTCGCGGCGGAAGGTGAATCGATGCTTATGGATGTGTATCCTATAAACCGCGGATATGAGAATTTGCACGAGCGATTGAAGGCAATCGGCGCGTCCGTTGACGCAGTCGAGTAGCATGAATAAACCGAAGTTGATCGTTTTTGCATCTGGCACAAAAGACGGCGGCGGATCCGGTTTTGAGAATCTTGTACACGCATCGTGGGACGGCATTCTCGACGCCGAGATCGTTGCCGTCGTTTCTAATAATGAGCATGGGGGCGTTCACGAACGTGCCAACCGGCTTGGGATTCACTTTGTGTATTTCTCCGGTCCATATGATGCAGGAAGCTACGAACGAATTGTCGCCAATGCTGATGCAGAATGGGTTGCACTTTCCGGCTGGCTTAAGCACGTCAAAGGACTTGATCCAGCAAGAACCTTCAACATTCACCCGACCCTCCTTTCTGAAGCCAGATTCGCCGGGCTCTACGGACAAAAAGTTCACCAAGCCGTCGCGGACGCTTTAGAAAAAGGAGAGATGACAGAATCCGGACTCTCGATGCATTTTGTTACGGACGAGTATGACCGGGGCCCAATCTTTTTTGAATATCGGGTGCCGCTTAAGAAAGGAATGTCCGCAGAAGAGATCGCCAAAGCAGTGAATGTCGAGGAACATCGTTGGCAGCCGAAAATCACGAACATGGTGGTGCACGGCGAAATCCGCTGGGACGGAAAAGATTCGCAGAGCCTCAATGTCCCAGGAGATTACAAATATTTGCCAAGACTCAATGCTTAAGAATACGGATTTCCTTCGCTGTTCGCATTGCTTTCTTGCGTGCTTCGGCAACGGTTTTGCCGATTGCGAGTGCAACTCCCATTCTGCGGTGGCCGGGGGAGAGGGGTTTTCCGAAAATGCGGACCCATGTACCAGGCGCTTTGAGAGCTTTTTCTACTCCCGTATAAGTTGGATTGTCGGTTTTAATATCTGCCAGCAGCGCTACCGACGCGCCAGGTCGGCAAGGAATTTCGGGAATCGGGAGTCCCAAAATCGCTCGCACATGAAGTTCCATTTCACTCATTGTCTGAGAAACCATCGTCACCATTCCCGTGTCATGTGGGCGCGGCGAAAGTTCTGAAAAGAAAACATCGTCTCCTTTTATAAAGAGTTCAACGCCAAAAATGCCGCGGCCTTTTGTGCCGCACAGTTCATTTACTATCTTGCGCGCAATTGCTTGCGCCTTTTTAAGAACGGCGGGCTTCATCGGATGCGGTTGCCAGCTCTCGCGATAGTCGCCATCGATCTGGATGTGTCCCACTGGCGCGCAAAAACTTATGCCGCCCGCATGTCGCACCGTTAGCAGGGTTATTTCATAATCGAATTTGATCTGCCCTTCAACAATCACTCGGCCAGTTTTGCCACGTCCTGTTTTCATGGCTGTTTCCCAAGCTTTTTTAAGCTCCCTTTCATTTTTTACTTTGCTCTGCCCGTGCCCGGAAGACGACATCGTCGGCTTCACAAAGCAAGGGAATCCGACGTCGAGCGCGCCCTTCTCCAACTCTTCGAGACTTCCTGCAAAATGATACGGCGAGGTAGGCAGCTTCAGTTTCTCCGCTGCAAGTTTGCGAATTCCCTCTCGATCCATCGTGAGACGGACTGCTCTCGCGGTTGGAATAACTGTCCAACCTTCCTTTTCCAACTCCACGAGAGTAGAAGTTGCAATTGCTTCTATCTCCGGAACGATGTATGCTGGCTTTTCTTTCTCTACGACTCGCCGGATATTTTTGCCTTCAAGCATCGGAAACACATAACTTCTGTGAGCGATCTGCATCGCCGGTGCATTTTCATATCTGTCGCATGCGACAACTTCAACGCCGAGTCGCATCGCCTCTATTGCGACCTCGCGACCCAACTCGCCGCTTCCCAGAAGCAATATTTTGATTGCATTTGGCTTCAACGGCGTCCCGAATTTCATAGTCCGGATAGTACCATAGCAGGAATTTGAGGTGAATTTACATGCTAGGGTTAATGCAGCTTTGTTCAAGGAGATTCACATGAAGCGCGACATTCCATACTACTTGATGGACGCAAAGGGTTTGAACGCCGACTCGCCAGAGCTTCTGATGTTGCGCGCGATTGAAAAGGCGCGAAACCACGGAATCGGATCTGTAGTCGCTTTTGGCGTCGTCGTTGCGGCAGGAACGATGACACTCGCCTGCGGCGCATTTTATTTCTGGAGCAGGTGTTTCCAGAGCGCACGATCTGTGCGGCGGAAGACATGAGGAACGCCTCCCCTCGACGGAGCCCTTAGCAGGGCTCCTCGTTTATCGCATCTCGCTTAAAAAAGAGAGCTGATTTACAATGCGCTCCTCGGGCCGCGGTGGTGAAATCGGCAGACACGCTAGCTTCAGGAGCTAGTGCCCGCAAGGGCTTGGGAGTTCAAATCTCCCCCGCGGCACCACATAGGAAATTGCAAGTATGAAAGGTTCGCCTCGCTTCGCTCGGCGACTAATTTGTATTCAATTTTGGGGGTAAAAACGAATTGGCGATTCTGCATTTTGGGAGAAGAAAATTTTTTAATCCTTAATTTTTAAAACTTATGAAGTATATACTTTATGCTCGCAAGAGCACCGAAGGGGACGACAGACAAGTACTTTCGATTGAAGCCCAAATGCATGAATTGAAAGAATTTGCCGCCAAAGAAAAACTTGAAATTGTCGCTTCCTTTCAGGAAGCAAAAACCGCAAAAGAACCCGGAAAAAACATCGGCTCGAACCATATTTTAATTTTGGGGGAAGAAAATTTTTAATCATAAAATTTATGAAAAAAACTATTTACTACGCTTTATCTGGACTTCTTTTGGGTATTGGGGCAGATGTGCCGTTTATGTTTTTATTCGGCGCTTGTGGTCTAGGTGGTGTTCAGTGGTGCGCCGTTCTTTCCCTTGTGGCCTTATGGACGTTACCTTTACTTGGCGGTGTTGTCGGATTCTTTATTGCTCGCAAATCCCTGAGAAATTTGTCTCCAATCACAACTCTCGACTCGGACAAAAAAATAAATACTAATACTAACCGAGGGTTGAAGAGAATCTTATTTTTCTCGAGCTTACCAATCGTTATTTTTCTAGCATGGTATATTTTTAATATAATTAAACTTACTTCAAACTAAAACAATATCCAACCTCCACTAATTACTTTCAGCACACCCATTAGTTGTTGAAGTATTTACTCCGTAAATTCTCTATTAATTGCCGCCAAAGAAAAACTTGAAATTGTCAGCGGTGCGGCTCCACCGCCTTTCCGAATTTTCGCGGGGGCAATTCCTCGCCGCCGCAGGCGGCGAAATGCGTTCAGACTAATTCAAGAATACGGCACAATATGAGAAATAATCAGAATTATCTAAGTACTTTCAGCAGCGGATAGTAGAGATCCATTTTTGACGGTATCGTGATTTTTTTCCATGTCGGTGTGTTCGTGAATCTCATATTTTTTTCACCGCGCAGTATCACGATCGGCGTTCGCTCATCCGTCTCGCCCATATAGAAAACCGCGGCAGCCGAAAGCGCATCAACGACATTCACTCTTGTATGCTGCAATTTTCTTCCGAACACGTCAGGCGAGCCGCGACGGTCTCTCACCGGTTCGAGCCCGAAGAATCCTATTGAGATTCCTATAACGCCGTTTCGGAGTGGCATCGTGTGGCTATCGGTTATCACAACGGCGAGTTTTCTTAGACGAGATTTCTTTTTTAGATACATGCATATTTTTTTTGCAGATCCGCTCGCGTCTTTTGGCCAAAGAATGTAGTAGCCATTCCCGTTGCTCTCATCAATTCCGGCGGAGGGAATGAGCGTTGAGCCCTTGATCGTGGGCACGAAATCGCTGTGCAGAGTGCGAAACGGGAAAAGTCGTTCGGCTTCGCGGCGGATGAGTTCCGATTTGCGCGTGCCTTTTTCTATCTTCACGCACCTTCCCTGATGGATCGCGAGAATCTTGGATGTGATAAATACAATGTCTCCCTCACGGAGGCGCGGCAGAAATTTATCCAGAACAGTGTAAATATCATCCTGCGGAGGCAGGATGCGTCGCGTTCGTATAGAGAGGAATCGCATTCTCTAGAGCGCGGACTTTTCTCGGAGTTGCGTGAGAACGTGCTCTTGTTGCACGGGGAGCTTAAGTGAGAATTCTAGCTTTTTGTTCAGTAATGCGAATACATTGTTCAAGACGAGGTAGGAAACTGCGATACCTGCGGCAAAGATGAGGCGTTCCATTATCACGACGGGAATGAGGCCTACCCACACCGCGGCAGGGAGTGGAACGAGCCAGATCCATAGTGCTCCCCCGACAGAGTGGGCCATAAATGTTGCGCCAAGTGCGCGTGCGACGAGGAATCGTTCTTGAAAGAAGTAACATATGATCGGGATTGTCCAGAACAAAGAGAAGTACCACACTTCGCGGCCCACCGGATTTGCGACGAATGCGATGATCGCGAGAGCAGGGACAATAATGTTGAGCGGCATTTTTCTCGAGAAGTAGATCGCCGCGAAGATCATCGGAATCAGACGGACGAACGTGCCGGTGTCAGACCAGTCTGCTCCTTGGAAAATGAAATTCCCTGCTTGCATAAGAAGCACTGCAGCCGCTCCCGGGAGTGTTCCAAGAAATGCCCCCGCCGTCGGTCCGAAGGCGTCGAAGAGCGTAAAACTTACTTTGGATCCCGCGAGTTGATTTACCGGAATCTGCAGAGCAATGAATCCGATAATGACAAATAGAGCAAAAAAGACCGCCCTTTTAATATGTTGTTGCTGCATGCTGATCTCAAAATAATGAATAATGCCGACACTTTATCATACTCCTGCACGGGCGACTACCGGCGATTGCGCATCCGGTGCACCGCATCTGCCGCGAGCGGAATGGCTTTCCATAGAATATATACGATTGCGAGGAGAACGAACAGGTACAGCAATAAAGAAATCCAGTCGATCTCTGCCGGGGAGTTGCCGACTGCTGCTGCGGCCGCGACTTGGTTGCTTGTCGTTGCTGTGATTGGCATAACCGCGTGCGCGTTTTCGATCACAGCGACAATAGGCGGGCCGATCGTCGCTCTCGCTCCGCTCGTTGTTGCGTTCGTGCGGGAGTGCGCTAAGACAGGCACGAGCTGCGGTGCTTCTTGGCGGTCGGTCGTCTCGATCACTATGTCGATCGTTGTTGTAGCTGCTCCCAACACGAGAGGCGTCGATGTGGCTTGGTCGGGAGTTGTCGTGGCGACGGACGGTGCCGCGCCTCCGCCTCCACCCCCTTCGTTTACAATTGGCTTCTGGTAATTCGAAAGGAGCGACCTCCATGTATTATTGAGCGCGGCCGGAATAGCATATTCTGTTGCCCATACGCGCGTATCCGCTGTCGCGGCGGATTCGACACCACCGTCTTGTGCCTGAAGAGACGCGAGATAGGTAATGGGCGTAATTCCGCCGGGCGTCCAAAGTGACGGTGATTCATTGAGCGCCGCTATTGCCTGCAGCGTCCAGCTGGTAGAGAAACTGTTTCCAAACCCGCCGTTTTGCTGCTGCTGTCCGCGCAAATAGGTCTGCGCTTTTGTGAGCGATTCGCCGACATTCTGAAGCGAATTCAGCATACTGAGTGCTTGGACAGCGGCGGCAGTAACGTCGACGCTATTTTCCCAAGAGCCGTTCGCACTTTGACGCGAAATGATGAAAGATGTGGTTTTTACAATGATGTCATCGGATACGCTGTATCCCGCATGAAGCAGCGGAAAGATTGCGAATATGTCATCGTTTACGAGCGATGAATCGCCAATTTGAGCGCCGTCGAATTGTGCTGCGATCGGCGAAATGTAATCGATCGGAGTTCCCGTGTACGGATCGATCGCGAGCGCCATGAGGGCCATTGCATGCCTCTCATAATCCGTCGCGCTCGATACGACGGGCGCTGCGGTTAATAGGTATTCCCATAGCTTTGTCTTAGGTATTCCCGGATCGCTTGCCGCGAATGCGATTGCTGCCCAGTCTGTGAGCAGAGTGTTCGCAAATGACCCATCTTCTCTCTGCTGTGAGGCAATAAATTGGAGTGCAAGGGGCACATTAAAAACCGGCGCTAAAGACGACCCCCCACTGCTCCCTCCGCCACCACCGCTCCCCCTGCTTGTTTCCTCCTCTTTCGGAAGCGTCGGCGGTTCATCCTCTTCCGGAGTAGAAGTTGCCGCAGGGTCAACGACTGCAATTGATACAGTCGGAAAGTAAAAATCTTCTTGAATGCCGACGGAGAATGTTCCCGTTGCTGTGAGCGCAAATAGTGCTGCGCCGTTTTCGTCGCTCGTGCTTGTTGCGAGCTCGGTAAAAGTGAAGTCGGGATTCGGAGTGCCGACTCCTATCGTGAGGCCCGGCGCTCCTACATAAATGCCCGATGCAAGCTCATAATTTTGCGCGGTTGCCGTGAACGACTCTCCGGAAGCAATCGTTGTTGTAGAAAGCACAACTTGACGAGACGGGCCGAAGAAAAGAAATGCGGTGTCGCCATTGTTTAGGACGTAATCATCAATGCCCATTTGAGGGTAAGAGCCGTTCACTGCATACGTCCAGTTAAAGCATTGCGGCTCGTCAACGCCAGAAACCGCGATGCAGTTTATGAGAAATGATGAAAATGAAGAAAAATATGCAAGATCAGTGATAGCGAATGCATCGGATTCGGCATCGAGTTCTACGAGCTCTGCCAATAAACTGCGGGCAGGCACCGGAACAGCATCGCCCCCTCCTGTGGGGATGATCGAGACGTCGGGAGAAGTTGACGCTGCTAATTCAACGATTCCACTAAACGCAGTTGCGGAGCCATCACGGATTGTGAGCGTGAATGTGTCGGAGGGAAGGACAGGTGCCGTATCAGTTGATGTTGCCGCTTCGTCCGTTGTGGTGGCAATCTCCAACTGCGATTCACTGGATGACTCCGGAGTTGAAGAAGCGCTTTCGTCTGCGAAGAGGGATGAGAAGGGCACGCCGATGATAAAAAGACCAATTACGATTGCTCGAACAAATTTCATATCGCACGCGTTAAAATTAAATACTTAATAACTTTGCTGGTACCTCCATTCAACCGTATCGCCGGCCTTGAGTGTCGTTTGAGAAGCCCCCGTATTTGAAGATTCGTCGTTCACGTATAAGAACCAGTAAGAGCCGCCCGCGTTTTTCCTTCCTGCCTGCGCAGGTGCTCGTGTCGGTTGCGGTAAAAGTAAAGGAATTTGCCTGCGCGGAAGGGATCCGTTCCTCCGGGGGTTTAATCTCCGGAGAGGTTGCGTTTTTTTCTGGAGCGGAAGATTCGCTTGTAGTTCCTTGAGGGGCCAAAACATCAGAGGCCTTCTCGATTGATTGGGAAACTGGCCTCGAGTACGAAATAAATACTTTCTGGGAAAAGTATGCGGCGGCACCAAGCACGGCAACCGTAATTATGAGTGCTGTATATTGTTTCAAGTTCATATGTATCGGAAACTAAAAAATCTCTGCCCGATGCAGAGATTTCTTATTGACGGCACTTATGTTCAGCGCGCACCCTGCTCGGGATAACGGCTGAAGAAGATCGGACTTATCCCGACATTATGTAGGGACATACCGTTGCGGCACAGTGGAGGAATCACACCTCACTTCCAGCCCGCCTTTTTCTAACTGGCGGGCCCCACCTTTCGGTGAGCAATCAACCATGGATGCGCATTGTATTCCTGTCGAAGACAGGGGCAAGTGGATAACGCAAAAGAACATGTCTCACGAAGTCGTCAATGGTAAACTTGGGAATATGAAAGGTTACAAAGAGCTGTTTGAGGGAAAGCGTATAACGGTTATGGGACTTGGGCTTCTGGGGAGAGGGGTGGGAGATGTCGAGTTTCTCGCCAAATGTGGTGCAAACATCCTCGTTACCGATAAGAAAACTCCTGAAGAGCTTGCGCCGTCGATTGAGAAATTGAAAGCGTATCCAAATGTCGATTTTCATTTGGGCGAGCACGATCAGAACGACTTCCTAAACGCTGATCTCGTTATAAAAGGGGCAAAAGTTCCGCTTGATTCCCCATACATCGCTGCTGCAAAGGACGCGGGAGTGCCGGTTGCGATGTCGACGGCGCTTTTTGCGAAATACGCTGCAGAGGAGGGGGCAACGATTGTCGGAATAACAGGCACACGCGGCAAATCCACTGTTACGCACATGATCTATCATTGTCTAATTCGCGCGAATAAGAAAACAGTGCTCGGGGGAAATGTTCGAGGGAAGTCGACACTTGCGATGTTGCCGGAGATTGAACGCGGGTATATTGCGGTACTTGAACTGGACTCGTGGCAGCTCCAAGGTTTTGGCGATATGAAAATCAGTCCACACATTGCGGTGTTCACGAATCTCTACCCGGATCATCTCGATTATTATCCTTCGATGGATGAGTATTTTCGAGACAAAGCAAATGTTTTCCGTCACCAACATGATGGCGATTTTCTTTTTGTCGGCGCGGAGATTGCAGAGCGCATCCAGGCAGAACGACCTCCAACGAAAGCGGTGATTCCTCAGTCGCTCCCAGCGGACTGGCAACTAAAAATTCCGGGCGAGCACAATCGAGAAAACGCATCGCTCGCAGCGGCCGCACTCCGCGCGCTTGGCCAAAAAGAGGCAGAAATCCGCGGCGGACTCGAATCATTTGAAGGGCTCGAAGGTCGTCTTCAATTTGTTAGAGAAATCCATGGAGTGAAAATCTACAATGACAACAATTCCACCACACCCGAAGCAACCATCGCGGCATTGAGAGCTGTCGGAAGGAAAGATAAGCGTGTCGTTGTCCTTATCTTGGGCGGTGACGATAAAAAATTAGATATGTCTCATTTGATCACCGAGATTCCAAAATGGTGCTCGAGTGTTGTACTTTTTAAAGAACGCGGGACGGACCGAATTCGAGACGGTATTCTTGCGCTACAGCCAGGCGTCCATGTTGTTGAGGAAGAAGGACTACAGGCTTGTGTTAATCGAGCATTTTCCGAAGCAAAACGAGGCGACGCTATTCTTTTTAGTCCTGCATTTCAATCATTCGGTAAATATTTTAAAAATGAATACGACCGAAGCGATCAATTTCTAAAGTTAATTTCTGCCATATGACGATGCCGCAACGCATTTACATGGTAGGAATTGGCGGAATCGGGATGTCTGCACTCGCGCAGCTTTTTGCGTATCAAGGTAGAACGGCGAGCGGCTCAGATAGGGAGGAATCGCCGGTTACGAGACTGCTCGAAGAAAAAGGTATTCGCGTTTCAATCGGACAAAAAAAGGAAAACATTCCTGAAGATACGGAGCTTGTCATTTATAGTGATGCCGTGCCGGAAGATAATCCGGAGCGACAAGCGGCAAAAGTGCGAGGGATCCAAGAGCTATCATATTTCGATGCGCTCGGTGAGATTTCAAAACAAGCGCGTACCATCGCGGTCGCCGGTACGCATGGGAAGACTACGACGACAGGAATGCTAGCAAAAATTCTCGCGGATTGCGGAAAAAACCCGACCGCAATAATTGGCTCAATAGTTAGAGATTTTAGCTCGAATTTTCTCGCAGGGAATGACGATCTTTTTGTCGTCGAGGCCTGCGAATATCGCGATCATCTCTTGAAACTTTTGCCGGAGATTCTTGTTATCACGAACATCGAGTGGGACCACACGGATTATTTTCCGACATTCGAGGATCTGCAGGAAACATTTCGCAAAGCAGTCGAGAAAGTGCCAGTGCATGGCTGTATCGTTACGGACCCGTCCAATCAGCGCATTGCGGCAGTCGTGAGCCATGCAAGAGCGCCCATCATTGATTACACGACGCAGAGTGTTCCGCGGCTGAAATTGATCGGGGAATTCAATATTGAAAACGCACAAGCAGCCAAAGCCGCAGCACGCGCAGCATTCCCGCATCTGCAGGAAGCATTCACCGATCGCGCGCTCATGGATTATCAAGGTTCTTGGCGGCGCTTTGAATATAAGGGAAAGACACGAAGTGGGGCTATTGTGTACGATGATTATGCGCATCATCCGACGGCAATATCAAAAACAATAGACGCTGCCAGAGAAGAATTCCCTGGAAAACGCATTACTGTGGTATTTCATCCGCACCTCTACTCGCGCACGAGAGATTTATTCGATGGATTTGTTGGCGCGCTTTCTCTCGCTGATCGCATTATTCTCGCGCCTATCTATGCCGCTCGCGAAAAAGATACAGGCGAAGTTTCAAGCGAGACTCTGGCGCGCGCTATCGCTGTCAAAAATCCTCATGCTCGCGCGTTGCCCGATTTTGATTCTATTCGAGCGGAGCTAGAAAAAAACATGTCGGAGAAAGATCTGATTATAACCATGGGGGCAGGCGACATCTATAAAGTCGGGGAACAGATCGCCATTGCGTAAGTATGTTATTCTTAAGTTCTTGAGAATTTAGGAACAAACTTTATGGACTATCGTCATCTGGAGCGTCGAGTAAAAGGTTTCTCGAATCATCGCCGAATTCAAATTCTCGAATTGCTAAGAAAAAAACCGGAACTGTCCGTGGAGGAAATCTCGGAGGAGCTACGAATTAACTTCAAGACGGGCTCAGAGCATATTCGTCGGCTCGCAATTGCCGGGCTCGTCCTAAAGCGAAATGCGGGCCACTCGGTTCGTCATAAGCTAACGAGACGTGCCTCGCAAGTTCTTAAGTTCTTAAGAACATTGGAATGAATATGGAATTCGCTGAAGCAAATGGAAAAGGTAAACTTTCGGTTGTCGCGACGCCGATTGGTAATATGGGCGATATCACATTTCGCGCATTGTGGAATCTGAAAGAGTGCGACGTTATCTACGCGGAAGATACGCGCGTCACTGCGAAGCTTCTCGCACACTATGGGCTTCGGAAATCCGTATTTCGTCTCGATGCGGCAATGGAAGGGAAAAAAGCGAACGAAGTTATATCTCGGCTTGAGAAAGGCAAGCACGTGGCATACGTGTCCGACGCGGGAACTCCAGGAATATCGGATCCTGGTGCACGACTTGTCGCGGCAGTGCGCGAAGCGCTCCCGGAAGCGAAGATAGAAGCAATTCCCGGACCTTCAGCGCTCACTGCCGCGCTCTCGATCGCGGGCATTTCAGCGGATGCGTTTTCATTTCGTGGATTTCTCCCGCATAAGAAAGGACGGCAAACAGCGCTGAAGAAAATAGTTTCGAGCGATATTCCAGTTGTGCTCTATGAATCTCCGCATCGCATACTTAAACTCCTCAAAGAGCTTCATGATGTCGCACCGGGAGCGGCAGTGACGGTGGCACGCGAGCTTACGAAACTTCATGAAGAAGTGTTATATGGGACTCCTTCAGATCTCGCTGCGCAACTGGAGAAAAAGAAAGCAGTGCGAGGTGAATTTGTCGTCATTGTCGAACCACACTGATTGCTGTTTGTATACTCCATTCTCTATACACCATAGGCTATACTTTGAATCATGACTTTGGACACACTCATCATGCTCTCCGGCGCATTCGTCGCTATTTTGCCTTTTTTGGGATTCCCGAATAGCGTAGATAAGGTTTTGTTTCTCATAGCAGGAGTATTTGTTATTGGGCTCGGAATTATTGTGCGGCGCAGGGGCCTTCGTGAGCCGAGAGCATCACGCGAAATTACGAATGAAACCGCAGAGAATTCCGACCGCATGCGCATGCCGCCGTCAGGAGCATGAAGCCCGCGAATCTTGGCTTCCTTCTCGTCAGTGCGCTCGCGGCAGTCGCGGTCGCATCGGCGGCTGTAGCGGCCGCTCCTAAGCTTGCGTTTGTGCGTGGAGCGCCCGCACAGGGAACGTCGACCGAGATGTCTGTGCCGCGCGTCGCGCATAAAAAAACGCCTACGCCCGTGAAGGCCGTCTATATGACGCAGTGCGCGGTCGGGACGCCATCGCTGCGCGCCTCGCTCGTAGATCTTCTCGAGCGCACGGAGCTCAACTCGGTGGTCATTGATATAAAAGATTACACAGGACGACTCGCGTTTACCCCCGAAGATCCGGATTTGCTTCCTGCCGTATCGGATGCGTGCGGCGCGCGTGATATGGAGAAATTTATAGCGGAGCTGCATAAAAAAGATATCTACGTCATCGGCCGCATCACGGTTTTTCAGGATCCCTTTTACACGCAGCGGCATCCGGAGCTTGCCGTAAAACGGCTCTCCGACAAATCGGCAGTCTGGAAGGATTACAAGGGGCTGTCTTTTATCGACGTAAACGCGGAGCCCTTCTGGAATTACATCGTGAAGATTTCGAAGGCTTCATACGAGGTTGGATTTGATGAGCTGAATTACGACTACATCCGCTTTCCTTCTGACGGCAACATGAAAGACACCTACTATTCATGGGGATCGGGAAGGCCGAAAGCCGAAGCGCTCGAACGCTTTTATAAGTATCTCTCCGAGGAACTCGAGCCATCGGGCGTCGTACTTTCCGCCGATCTCTTCGGGATGGTCACGACGAACTATGATGATCTCAATATCGGGCAAGTGCTCGAGCGCGCCCTGCCGTACTTCGATTTCATAGACCCAATGGTATATCCGTCTCACTACCCGTCAGGTTTCCACGGTTACAAAAATGTGAATGAGCATCCGTATGACATCGTATATTTCTCGATGAGCGAAGCAGTGAGGCGAACCATTGCGACAACGACGCAGATCGCGTCATTCGAATACAACAGAATAGGAACGACCACACCGGCTCTTTACGCGAAGCCCTCATATCCCGCATCTAAAATGAGGCCTTGGCTTCAGGATTTCGACTATCCGGTTCCATATACTCCCGCGATGGTGCGTGCACAGATCAAAGCAACAGAAGATGTCGGTCTAGATTCGTATCTCTTCTGGGATCCTGCGAATAAGTATTCAAGCCTGCGGCAAGTGTTGCAGAGTGACACGGTACAATAAGTGCATATGATTCGTACGGACGATCCGCATCCATTCATTCATCGCATGCGTGCATCGGGGCTTCCCGACACTGTGATCCGCGAGCGACTGCTCTTAGAAGGATGGTCGCCCGAAATCATCGATCCGATTTTTGCGGCGCGAGCGGGATCGAGATCGACACCCGCGGAATCACAACCGTCCCCACGCCACATGGTTGCGCCCGCGAGGAAGCCGAGATCGCACCTATTGACGTTCGTGGTTTTCACGATCTTTTTCTCTCTTGCCGCACTCGGGTCCGCCGTCTACATGTATTTCAAGCCGCCAATCGTCTATTCGATTTCTCTCCCATCTTCGTCTGCTGCATCTTCCGCAGTGCCAGCGCTTCTCTACGGCGCTCTCGCTGCGCTTTCGGATTCCAATTACTACGAAATTGTAAAGCGGCAACTTATCGATGAAAAAGCGGATTTTATAGACGCGAATCTGACGACTATGCATCTCTCGGTCTACAAAAGCGGAGTGGAGGCGCTTTCCGTACCCATACTCGGGAAGGGCCGGACTGGTTCATGGTGGGAGACACCTGCAGGAATTTACAAAGTTCAGGCGAAAGAAAAAAATCATTTCTCCTCGTTCGGAAACGTTTACCAGCCGTGGAGCATCAACTTCCAAGGCAACTTTTATATCCACGGTTGGCCATACTATCCGGATGGAACGCCCGTCTCTTCCACCTACTCGGGAGGATGTATTCGGCTTTCGACGGCAGATGCTGAAGCAGTGTATGCGCTTTCCTCTGTTGGTATGCCGGTTCTCGTGCATGAGACCTCCGCTCCGAGTGATTCTTTCAGCTATGAGCTCAAGGCCCCGCCGGTATCGGCTTCCGCATATCTCGTGGCCGACCTCAAAAATGGAACCGTTCTATCGAGCAAAAGCGCCGACGTGGCCGCGCCTATCGCGTCCATTTCGAAGTTAGTAACCGCGCTTGTCGCAACAGAGTATATTAATCTCGACAAGATAATAACCGTTCCCGAAAACGCCCTCGTATACACATCCATTCCGCGTTTGCGCGCGCGGGAGAAGGTCCGCGCATACGATCTCTTGTTTCTTCTTTTGCAGGAGTCCTCGAACGAAGCTGCGGAGACGCTCGCTTCCGCCCCCGGTCGTGCACAGTTCATCGATTTCATGAATGAGAAAGCGCGCGCCATCAATCTTTCCAAGACTGTGTTCTCAGATCCGTCGGGAGCGAAGGGTGACTATGCGACACCCGAAGACCTCTTCACGCTCCTTCGCTACATCGACGGGAATCGGCGGTTTGTGTTTGGCATCACGGCAGGGCAGCTTTCCGGCAGCGCATACGGCCCTCCCGCCTTCAAGAACATTCGGAATTTCAATCTCATTCCCGGGAGTCCCGCGAAGCTGGTCGGCGGAAAAATCGGTATGACAAATGAAGCAGGAGAAACGTACGCGGGAATTTTTTCTGCGCAGATAGGAAATGAGGAGCGGGACATCGCGGTGATTGTGCTCGATTCCCTCGATGCCGCCCGCGATGTGCGAGAGCTTCTTTCGTTCGTTTTGGAAGCGTACGCTACTGGAGCAGATTGAGTGCTCCCGACGAAGCCCTGAAAAAGGGTCATTGGTATACCTCGTTCGAGAAAAGCCTCGACATATAGTAGTCGGAACTGTCGCCATGCCTCTGGCAGGGCGGTTCTCTAACGGGGTATACTGATTAAATGAACGGTAATGGGAACAACAAAGATCCTGATCGCCGCGTGACGTACTTCGCGGCGACTCATACGCGGGGCAAGCGCGACATGTTCGGCATACGAGGCGACGACCGGGGAAAACATATTTATGTCATCGGAAAAACCGGCATGGGCAAGTCAACCATGCTCGAAAATATGGCGATACAGGATATTCAGAACGGCGAAGGTCTCGCGTTCATTGATCCCCATGGAGCGACGGCAGAGAAGCTGCTGGATTTTGTGCCGCAAGATCGCATCAAAGATGTTGTCTATTTTGCGCCATTCGATACCGATTTCCCGATTGGCTTCAACATCATGGAGGACGTCGGCTACGACAAGCGCCACCTCGTTGTCTCTGGCCTCATGGGGGCACTGAAGCGCATCTGGGTTGATGCCTGGAGCGCGCGAATGGAATACATTCTCCAAAACACGCTCCTTGCGCTCCTTGAATATCCGGATTCGACGCTTCTTGATATCAACCGCATGCTCGTCAACAAAACATTTCGCTCGGCAGTCGTGGAGAAAATATCTGATCCCGTGGTGCGGAGTTTCTGGGTCGAAGAATTTGCGGCGTTTACTGATACGTATACGCGCGAGGCAACGCCTGCCATCCAAAATAAAATCGGCCAATTCACCGCTAACCCGTTAATCCGCAATATCATCGGGCAAGCCCGCTCAACATTCGATTTGCGCAAAATAATGGACGAGCGGAAGATTTTCATCGTTAACCTCTCGAAGGGGCGCATGGGTGAGACGAACGCGTCTCTTTTGGGAAGCATGCTCGTTGTGAAGATTTACCTCGCGGCGATGTCGCGCGCCGATGAACCCGCTATACGCATGGCGAAACTGCCTCGCTTCTTTTTCTACGTTGATGAATTTCAGTCCATGATGAACGAGGCGTTCGCAGACATTCTCTCGGAGTCGCGCAAATACAAACTCGCGCTCACGCTCGCCAACCAATATATCGAGCAGATGGAAGAGGAGGTGCGCGATGCTGTGTTCGGCAACGTCGGCACCCTCATCGTTTTTCGTGTCGGACCCTTCGATGCAGAAGTTCTTGAAACGGTATTCGAGCCGACATTCACGCCGGAAGATTTAGTAGGTCTCGGGATTGGACAGATTTACCTCACGCTCATGATCGACGGCGTCGGCTCCAAGCCATTCTCCGCGGAGACCATACCTCCAATTGAAACGCCGCCGATTACCTATCGGGATGATGTGATACTCAATTCACGCGCAATGTACGCACGGCCGCGTGCGGAAGTGGAAAGAATCGTAAACGCTCGACAAGTGGAATTCGTTCCTCCGCCTCCAAAGCCGAAAGTGCGAAAAGAATATTCAGGCGCCCAAAGGGAAGCCCAGGCGTTTCGACCGCGGGATCGCGTGGAAGTTGCGCCGGAAAGAGAGAGGCCGCGATCCTCGACTGCTCCCCGCTCGACGTCGGAGAATAATGTTCGTCCGATGGGAGCAGCACCGCCCTCACCATACCAGGGAGTGCGCGAGGATCGGCCGCAGGCGCCAGATGCGCGCACCGAGCTCTCGGCTACGCGCCCGGGAGTCGGTCCCGCTCACCGGTCTGCTTTGCAGGAAGCGATAGAAAAAGCAAAAAAAGCAGCCCTTGAAGCGGCATCTGGAAAATCTCCGGCAGACATTCTACGCGAGCGAAAGAATCTCGCTGCACGGGAGGGACAGGCGACCGGAGCGGCACCGCGCCCAAAATCTGCTCACGATACGGAGCAAGTCAAAAGGGAAGAGAGTGCAGTACGCAGTGAACCATCGAAACTTACAGAAGATAATCGCGCAGAGGCGAAAGATGACATACCTCCTGAATTGTTGCGCAGGGTTCTACACGGCAGGAGCGGCCGCATCTCGCACTAACTATGCGATCCATCCGAACGCGAGAATTCGGCACGAAAGCGGGATGGCGGAGCGAGACGCACGTACGGGCAGCAGTATTTTTCACAGCTTTCTTTGTGAGCGTTATCGTCGCTTTTCCCGCTGCGACGCGAGCACAGCTCGTGATAAGTGAGTTCCTGTACGATTCGGAAGGATCGGATACGGACAAGGAATACGTTGAAATATTTAATGCGGGCAGTGCGGCAGTGGATCTCACAAAGTGGAAAATAAACGACGGCTCGAATCATGGGCTAAATGTGCCGCCGAAAAATGGCGGGACAGGATCAATCACGATCGCGCCGGGCGACTATGCGCTCTTCGTTGATAATGCCGTGAATTTCATTGCGAGCCATCCGGGCATTTCTGCGTCAATCATCGATTCTGTTTTGAGTCTCACGAATGCGGCAGGGACGATTTCGCTTATCAATGAGGATGGAACCGTCGCAGACAGTGTTTCCTATACGAAAGGGGAAGGTGGAGCTGGCGATGGGAACTCCCTTCATCGCGGAAGTGCGGGAGGTGCGGTTTTTTCTGCCGGCTCTCCCAGTCCCGGGACGGGGAATTTATCAGCCGCTCCCAATGCGGGCGGAGGAGACTCGACAGCTGCTGCCCCCACAACGACTTCTGGCGTGTCGGCGACTGGTGCGGTGTCCTCATACGTTCCTCCTCCCTCGGTACGTCTTTTTGCTGATGCAGGATCGGACAGGGTTGTGATTGTTGGTGCCGATGTTGAGTTTAGAGGGCGCGCATACAATCGCGATAAGGAAATCATAGAGAATGTACGCTTCTCATGGAATTTCGGCGACGGCTCTCATGCGGAGGGGCAAAGTGTTTTGCACCATTTCGATTTTCCGGGGCGCTACGCAGTAGTGCTCACAATCGCCGAACACGTAGAAGCTGCGTCTGACAAAATCATCGTGACGGCCGAATCAGCACAACTCGCTTTTTCCGCGCTCTCTGACGGCAGTGTTGCAATTGGAAATCTATCCGGTCGAGATATCGATGTGTCGAACTGGATAGTGAGTTCGTCGGGCAAGCACTTTATACTTCCCGCCGAGTCAATCATTCTCGCGGAGGAGACGCTGCGTCTCTCTGCGCACACGCTGGGATTTAGCGGCACGAGCGAAACGACACTCAGTTACCCGAACGGTGCTGTCGCGCGCGAGGCAGAATCGCAAACGGAGCACGCGCTTCCTACCCTCGCACCATCGACGGAAGGGGCGACAGAGGCGGAGAAGAAGGAGCCGCTCGCATCGGGAGCTATAGCAAACGCGAAATTGCCTGCAGCACCCAAGAAAACCTCCGCACCAGTTGCGGCGATGTCTGAGGAGAATGATGAGGATGCTGAACGTGGTGCGAACGTGGATAATGAGAGTGTGCCGATGTCGGCGACGTCCTCACTCGCCGCCGCGGGAGCGGCGGAAAGTTCCGGATATGTTTGGTGGCTCAGTGCGCTTTCTCTTGCCGCCCTTGGAGCTGGAGCTGTATATGCCGTGAAGCGCGTCGGTAATCGCGAATCATTCGGCATTGCTCATGACAAGTGGGACATTATTGAAGAATCGACTGAAGAGGGGTAGTCTTGTATGGCATGAATAAAAAAACCGTTCTCGTAACAGGCGGAGCGGGCATGATTGGCTCTCGGCTGATCGAATTGCTTCTTCCAAAATACCGCGTGGTTTCTCTCGATAATTATTTTATCGGCAAGAAAGAGAATCACATCGATGGAGCGGAATATATCGAGGGACACACCAAAGCCATTGAGAAATTGCTCGGAAACGAAAAGCCCACGATCATTTTTCATCTCGGGGAATATTCTCGCGTCGAGCAGAGCTTCGGCGACATAGATCTCGTGTGGGAATCCAATGTCGAAGGTACGTTCCGCGTCTTAGAATATTGGCGCGCGCGCGGAGGAAAACTTGTGTATGCCGGATCGAGTACTAAATTCGCAGACGGAGGCATGGGCAGGGATCAGAGTCCCTACGCATGGATGAAGGCAAGCAATACGGAACTGGTGCGCAATTTCGGAAACTGGTTCAATCTGCCGTACGCAATTACTTATTTCTACAATGCATACGGACCGCGCGAGCTTTCGGCAGGCCCATACGCATCCGTGATTGGCAGGTTTAAGAAGCAGTATGCCGCGAGGCAGCCGATCACTGTCGTTGCGCCCGGCACTCAGCGCCGCAATTTCACGCATGTGGACGATCTTGCCCGTGGATTGCTGGCCGTGGGCGAAAGGGGGGAGGGCGACGAATATGGCCTTGGCAGCCCGGAGTCGTACACTATTCTCGAAATCGCACAGATGTTCGAATCCACAATAGAGATGCTGCCCGCGAGGAAAGGGAATCGTATGGAATCCATCGTGGACACGACACGGGCAGAAAAAGAGTTCAGCTGGAAGCCGGAGCATACTGTTCGCGAATACATCGAATCGATAAAGAAACAAAATGATCCCCGTTAGAAGTCTTTGGCAAAAAAATTTAATATAAATTTTTCTGCAAGGTCTATCGAGACCGAAAAGTGAGCGGAACATAATCTACAAAATGAGCATATGAGTAAACAACGACAGACTTCTAACGGGGCAAGAAGAATTTTGATTTTCTCACTCACTTACCATCCCTTTGTCGGGGGAGCGGAGATCGCGATCAAAGAAATCACGGATCGCCTTTCCAAGGAGAAATATGCATTCGATATGATAACGCTGCGTTTCGATCGCGCGCTTCCGAAAGTTGAGAAGGTGGGAAACGTCACTGTGTATCGCCTTGGCCCCGCAATCCGCGCGCCGAGCGTTTCAGATAGAAATATGAAATGGCAACTGCGACTAGCGAAAGTATTGTTCCCGATCAGCTCTTTTATTAAGGCCTTTTTTTTGGATCAGAAATACGTCTATGACATGCTCTGGGCAATGATGGCGAATCAAGCAAGCTTTTCAGCGCTTTTTTTCAAATTTATCCATCCTAAAACGCCGTATTTTCTGGAGCTCCAAGATGGTCGCGCCATCGCTGATATGAAGGCGCGCCGGCCGATATTGCGGCTGCTCTGGCCTCTCTACAAGCGCATGTATATGAAGGCAGATCGTATAAAAGCGATTTCACACTACATTGCAAAAGAGGTGCGCTCCATTGGATATAAGAAAGATATTGAAGTCATTCCGAATGGCGTAGACGTCGGCACATTTACGAGACCTTCTCCGCCGTCACGGGTGGAGGAATTAAAAAAGAAAGTCGGCAAACATCCGGGAGATATCTTTCTTTTTACGGCGAGTCGCCTCGTTCTGTCTCGTGGTGTGGAAGATGTGATTCGCGCACTTCCCGCATTGCCGGCGCATGTAAAACTGCTCGTCGCCGGCACAGGAGAAGATCAGCAAAAATTGGAGCGCATCGCGAGTGAGGCGGGCATTCAAGAGCGCGTGATATTTGCGGGGCACGTTCCGCACGAGATCCTACCGGCCTACTTCGCGATATCGGATATTTTTGTGAGGCCCTCGATTATCGAAGGATTCGGGAGTGCATTTATTGAGGCATTCGCTGTTGGAATACCGGTCATTGCTACGCCCGTGGGAGGAATTCCAGATTTCCTGTTTGACCCGGATGCGAATCCGGACAAGGAGCCAACGGGTCTGTTTTGCGAAGTGCAGAATCCAGAAAGCATTGCACGCTGCGTCACAAGATACATGGAGGAACCAAAACTGAAAGCACGCATCATCAAAAATGCACGAGCGCTGGCGTCTGAAAAGTACGATTGGAACAGAATCGCGCGGGACATGGAAGAGCGCATATTCGATCCGCTGTTGAAATCGATATGAGAATCGTTCTCGCAACGGGCATCTATCCGCCTGATATAGGAGGACATAGCTTTTATGCGCAGAAACTCAAGGAAGCTCTCGAGAAGCAGGGGCATGTTATTCAGCTCTGTCTCTATGGGAGGTTGAAGTTATTTCCAACGAGCATCAGGCATGTTGCTTTCGGAATGAAATTATTGCTTGCCATTCGCGGACAGGACGCAGTGATTGCATTCGACACATTCAGCGTGGCGGTTCCTGCCGGTGTCGTTGCACGCATTACAGGCAAACCGACACTCGTTCGTGCGGCAGGGGATTTTGTTTGGGAATCATACATCGAGCGAACGCACGATTTCCTCCCGCTACCAGATGTGTATCGGCATCGCGAAAGGTGGAATCTCAAAGAGCGACTGTCTTTCCGCATTATTCGGTGGGCGCTCGCTCATGTTCACATCGTATTCTCAACAGATTGGATAAAGGACATATGGCTTCGAGAGTATGGATTCGATATCTCACGTACTCATGTTATTGAGAATGCAATAGAGCCGAAGTTGGAATCGATCCCACCAAAGCGGAAAAATTTCCTCTTCTATTCGCGCGCTATTGCGCTCAAGAATGCCGAAGCGTTCCGCCGCGCGCTTGCTCATGCGAAACGACACCATCCTGATATAGAGCTTGAGGAAGGTCAAATTTCTCATGACGAGCTATTGAAACGCATGCAGTCGAGCTATGCGGTCGTGGTTCCTTCCATTTCAGAAGTATCGCCCAACATCGTGATTGAAAGCCTGCGCTGCGGGAAACCGTTTCTTATGACGAAGTACTCCGGATATGCGAAACGATTTGCAGACTATGGGGTTCTGGTTGATCCGCTTTCTGAGAACGATATGGAGCGCGGCATCAGAGAACTCGCCGATCCAGCTGTGTATGCAGTCCTTACAAAAAAAATCGCCACGTTTAATGAAGTCCATACATATGACGATATCGCCCGTGAATTCGTGGAACTTCTCACAATGCTTCAGGAGAAATCTTTTTCGCCTTCAAAATGAAAGCCGTGCCCAGAAAATGGAATGGCGTGTGATCAAGCGATTCGAGCAGTTTCGATTGCCAAATCGTGAGCCGCGGCAATTTTCTATCAAGCGGGTAGGGGATAAGTTTGAAATTATAAAAACGCGCTTCTTCCGTCGCAAATCCGTGGCGCGCCAAGAGGGAGCGTGCGCGAGCGAGCGTATATTCGCGATGTGTTACGGACTGGTCCTTCGAGACATTTTTAAATAGCGATCGGACAAATAATCCGATCCTATTGAAGGCGCGCCAAGGCGCATAGTAATTCGGGAACGTAATGATGAACGTGCCGCCGTTTTTTAAAACGCGCGCAACTTCTCTAAGAAATACCGATTCATTTTCGAGATACTCAATGAGTCCCATTGCGAGCGTCACCTCAAAAGACTCGTCCTCGAACGGGAGCCGGTAGGCATCAGCTACGACAACTGTAAGGAAAGGAGTCTCTCCAAATTCGTCCTTGATGCGCTCTATCATCTCTGGAGCTGCGTCGACACACGTAATTTTGCAGGCCTTTAAGAGTAGCCCGGGAATCATGACGCCAGGCCCCGATGCTATATCGAGTACATTGGTTCGGTCGGGAATCATCGCCAGCACCTTCTTTCGACGCACGCGGAACGAGTAGCCTTCACCCGTCTCATTGTCGTATTCCGCCTTGTATTCGCGACTTCGCTTGTTGAAATATGACACCTCTGTACGCATGTTATTTTCTGACATAGTTCTTTGCATGTTTGAACAATAATCGCACGCCCGATGCTACTGCCGCAAACGTACTTGATTCGGTGGCGTCCATTGCAATGCGTCGAAGTCTGTATGGATGCGTCTCTGCGCTGTTGAATCCTTCAATTGTTGTAAGCGACCATTTAAAACCCTCGCGCGACAGTATGCGTTCGGTACTCTCATTCCAATCGCCGGGATTCCCCTTTGGTTAGGCGAACGTCTCTGAAATATTATGTGTAACCTCTTTCAGAGCTATAACAGAGTCCCGAACCTCGACTTCAGTTTCTTGGGCGGACAGTGTTGAGAGAATCGGATGCGATTTTGTGTGCGCCCCAAATGTTATGCCGCTGTTTTTCATCGCCTCGATGTCGGTATTCGTAAGTGGCGTATATACCGCTCTCTCCATCTCGAAATTCCGGAATTCTGCACTACTCGATCTCTCTATCGCGGCAAGGTGGCGCTCCCGCTCTATTGAGCCAACTTTCTTTAATTGAGCGCGAATTTCCGCATCCCGATTTATTTTGCTCTCGATGTCATCATTCTCTAAGCCGATTGCATATTCAAGTCGATCGACCCAAAGCGGATTTTTTTTGAACACAAAATCGGTCGCTATAAACATCGTCGCATGAACGCTGTATTTTTTGAGAATGGGGAACGCGTACTCGTACCAATTTCGGTATCCGTCGTCAAACGTTATGGCGAGGGCGTTTTTTGGTAGTCGTCGCTCGTACATCATTCGAATTCCCTCGTCGAGCGGAACAATTGTGTACCGTCTTCTAAAGTATTTTATCTGCTCCTCGAAAACGTCGGGATCAATAAATTTGTGCCGGTAATTGTATATTCCGAAGTCTTTATTGGGAGCAACACCGTGATAGAGTACAATCGTCAGCTCTTTCCCATGGAGAAAGCGCAGAATATGATGAAGACCAACAGCTTGACAAAAGGCGAGAATAAGCCATTTAATCCAGCTCGACCACGACCTGTTTCTAGCGGAGTGCATTCGTCGCATGATAGCGGATTTTCACTTCTTGTTATAGGGACTGAAACGGGCGTTTTTGACGAGGAATCAGATGCTGCGAAGCGCATATATGCGTATGCTAAGTTTTTTAAAGAAGTGCACGTTGTGGTGATGTGTGGCGCAAGTACATTTCGAACTAAACGTGTTGCCGATAATGTAGTGCTCCATCCAGCATCTTCTCGCTCACGTTTATTGCGGTTCTTAAAAGCAGTTTCTATTTCACGGCGTTTAGGACGCGTCGATATCATTACGGTGCAAGATCCGTTCGAGAATGGGCTCGTCGGTCTCCTGTCGCTGAAAAAATTATCGGCGGTTCTCCACGTGCAAATTCACACGGATTTTCTCTCTCCCGAATTCCGCAAGCATTCGATCGTGAATTGGATTCGCACACTCATAGCGCCGTTCGTTTTGCGTTTTGCTGTCCGCATCCGCGTTGTCTCCAATCGCATCAAGAATTCGCTAGAAACTAAAAACTATAAACTCAAAACTATACCCACCGTTCTCCCCATTTTCGTTGACGTGGGGCTCTATAAAAGCGCCGTTTCCGATCCGCGGCTTGCCCTGCGGCTGCGCCCCTTTTCGACGAAGATTCTCGTTGTGTCGCGTCTCGAGCCGGAGAAGAACGTTGCACTCGCGATTCGCGCATTTCTCAAATCTGCGCCGCGCGAAGCTTGCCTTCTAATTGTGGGTGAAGGCAGTGAAAGGAGTAAATTAGAACGTCTCGCACACTCATCTGCCGGAGGCGATCGCGTATTCTTCGAAGGGAAACGCGAGGCGTCTTCATGCTATCCGTTGTGCGATCTAGTGCTCGTTACCTCTCACTATGAAGGGTACGGCCGTGTCATTATCGAAGCACTTGCCGCCGGAAAGCCCGTTCTTTCAACAGATGTGGGCATTGCGCGCGAAGCCGGCGCGATTGTGACAGAGCCACGGGAGTTTGCGAACGCATTGAGAGAATGGTTTGCAAAAGGTCCTCGTGAGGGAATCTTGCAGAATTATCCGTATACACGTTTCAACGAATACGTGCGCGCATACTGCGATGACATAACATCCTGCGCACGGCAGTCTCTATATATGGTCTCTGACTCGCAGAATGGCAAGCCGGTTTAATAAAACCAGAAGCCCGAAGCGGGCACGTCTTTGGTTATGCACTACCGATGCTTGACCTTTTTGTCGCAGTGCTATGCTCCGGACATGAGCGTTCGATTATTAAAGACTGCGAGGAAGACACTCTCCGGCATTCTCATAATTCTGATGGCATTTCCGCCCTCGGCCGTTTTTGCCGAGCAGCAACAGGGAGACACGACATCTCAAAGTACGACAAGCGAGCAAACTTCCGCACAATTAGCTCCGAGCACGGATCAATCGCAAACGAGCGCTGAATCAACATTAACGTCTTCAGAGACAACTGCTCCTCCAGAAGGCGAAGGCGGATCTTCACCCGACTCTCTGCTATTAGATCCTGCGCCGGATCCGTACTTTGGGCCGGAGCGCCAGAGCCAAAAGCAGGAACTAAAGCTTGAGCCGGATCAGTCTGACGGATCGCTGAACTACCGCTACCCGCTCACCGTTCCACCGGGGCGCAACGGTCTCGCGCCCGCCGTCGCGCTCACGTATTCCAGCAAGAATACGGAGCAGATCAGTCCAGTCGGATATGGATGGACCGTTGATATTCCATACATCGAGCGGATCAACAAGAGGGGGCTCAATAAGATGTACACACGTAATGATTTCTTCTCTAGTCTTGATGGAGAGATCGCCGCCACGAGCACGGAAGGAGCCGGAGGCTCGATGGTGGAGGCCACTTTTGGAAGTGATCTCGAAGCCGCTGCACCAGTTCCTGCGGAAGCATCCATTAGCGATCAATTAGAAGGAAAATCGACAGAAGAAAAGGCGAACATCAAAGCGGAGACGATCGTTTCGCTTGGCCTTTCAGGTGAGTACGTGAGCGAGCAGTATAACCTCCGAATCGACATTCAGTCCGTTTACAAGATCGAGGGTGGCGTGCAGGTTTTTGCGAAAGCGTGGAGAGGAGAAAAACAGCTGGGGTTTGGCGAGGACGGCACAGTGGAAATCGAGCGGTTCCGGATTTTCAATCCGCCCATCATGGTTCCCGACGGGACGGCTCATATTGAGAAAGTGCCACAGGGCAATACCGGAGCTACTGTTGAGATCGAGGTGACGGGATATCGCGAAGATCCAGCGGAGGCACTGCGACAGTCTCTCGCACATATCATTAGTCTCGTTGGCCAAGAAGATACGCCGATCAAAGAAGGAAAAATCGGATTTACAACTTCAACCTTCTATCCGAGCGCTGGTTCGGTAGCTCCCGCAGACGGCGCTGTCGAGTACGCGAGCAATTCAGTATCGTGGTCGTCGGCGCAGACGGCAGCCGCCGGAACATCCGCTAATACCACGGACACTGTATTTGGTGCAACTGATCTTGGCGCGATGATCGGTGTAAATAAATGGGGAAGCGGATGGATGATAGGAAGAAGCATCGCCAACTATGACACGTCTGCAATTGGCGATTCAGACACAATTTCCAGCGCCACAGTCAGCTTTTACCACCATGGAAAGACAAACAACGTTAATACAGGCACCGACACGCTCATTATTACGACCGCAACGCCAGCCTCAACCAGCACCATAGCAACCGGTGATTATGACCAAATTGGAGACATAGATACGCCTTCCGATGGCGCGCTCGCAACTGCAGTTGATCTTTCAGCGATTACGACAAGCGCGTACAACGATTATGCTCTGAATTCAACAGGAAGAAATTACATTAGCAAGACCGCCGTTACAGCTATAGGCATCCGCATCGGGGATGATCAATCAACCGCTCCGTCAGGGTGGTCAGATGGGCAATCTAATCTCATTAACACGCGCGCAGCCGACTATGCCGGCACGACGAATGATCCAAAATTGGTCGTCGTTCACACCACGCCTACGGCACCAGTATCCAATGGCTACGGTGCGCTCGTTGAGAACGGCGATTTTAGAGTGTATGAGTTTCTCGACAATAATCGTTGGAAGGTAACTGATAAAAATGGAATCATATTTACATTCGGCACGACCTCCGCGTCGCAGATCAATAATACGGCTAGCTCGACGCAGATATTCCGCTGGATGCTCCAAGAAGTTCGCGACCGCAATGACAATTACATCTCGTATGAATACTATGAAGACAATGACCAGCTCTATCCATACAAGATCAAATACACTGGGAACGGCACGACGGACGGCGTATATGAGATTGAGTTCCTTCGGGAGAGCCGCTCCGATATTGCGACATCGAGCGCTCCGGGATTCCCAATTGTTTCTAAGTACCGTATCAATGAGATTCAGGTAAAGGTAAGCGGCGCATGGCAGCGCAAGTATGCGCTGAGCTATGGGACGGGAGACAATGGCCGCCGCTCGATGCTAACTTCCATCACAGAATCAGGAAAAGACGAAAGCGGCACGACAACAACATTACCTGCCGTTTCGTTCGCGTACACAACAAAGGCCGCGAATTGGACATATGACGCGAGCTGGGTAATGCCCGTCAACTTTGTTGACGACTATTTGGGAAGCGATGCCGATTGGGGCGCTCGCTTCGATGATTTCAACGGGGACGGATGGACTGACATCATAAAGCATAGAGGAAGTGACAGCGATAACGGCGCCTATGTAGGTTTGGGCGATGGAACGTGGAGTACGACGACACCCACCGGTACCAATGATCTCGTTAGTCTTGGGGGAGAAGACAGAAATGTGAGAACGGGAGATGTCGATGGAGATTCACTCGCAGATTTCATTACTGGCGGAAACAAAGTGGGCATCAACACGAATCGCGGAGGCAGTTTTGTGGAGGGAACGGACTGGACTGTTCCCATTAGTTTCGTAGACACCACCGCGGTTGTCTACGATGTGGGCGGCCGAGCCGTCGATGTGAATGGCGATGGCCTTTCGGATCTCCTCAAATATTTCGATTCGGGCGCAAACGCTGCTTCGAACGGCATCTATTTAAATAACGGCACCGGCTGGGATGCGACCTCAACCTATCCGTGGACCCTGCCGTCCGGTGCTTCTTTTGCCGGGCCTTACACACCGCAAGAAGGCGTTGATTTTGGAGTGAGATTTGCGGATTTCAACGGGGATGGGATTACGGACCTTATTAAAGGCCGCGAATACGGCAGTCCGCCGTACACCACTGTTTATCTTAATGATGGCGACGGTACGTGGACAGAAATGAACCCTTCGGGATTTACCGGCACGTTTTCAAGTGGCTCGGGTGCTGATCAGGGCACGAGGGTTGTCGACGTGAACGCGGACGGACTCCCCGATATCGTCGACGCGCAAGGGTCAAGCGGCAACACCGTTTACATCAACGAAAACGGAGGACGGACATTTACGCTGAGTGCTTCATGGGGCGACATCACGCCTGACTTCTTGATATCAGCGCAAGATGCCGGCGCTCGGTTCGTTGACATCGATGCCGACGGCATCGTGGACATCGTCCGATCGTATGCGGGGACGCTATCACCTGCAGGACAAAACGGAGCATATCTTGGCAATGGTGTTGTTCCCGATCTTCTCGCAACAATTACGACCGATTCAGGCGGCATGATGACCGCGAGCTACAAGCCCTCGACGCAATACCGAAGCGGCGCGACTGAATTAAATCCGCGAGTTCCGATGGTGATGCAGACTGTCGAGGCCGTCGGGATGAACAATCGTTTCGGTACTGTCGGTACCACGACGTATTCATACGGCGGGGGCGATTACTACTACGCGAACGAGTTCGACCGCAAATTCGCGTCATTCGCAACGACGACGATTACTGATCCATTCGGCCATGTAACCAAAACATATGCGCATCAGGGCAACGGCTCACAATCGTCGATTGGAGAGAACAGCGATCATAAGTCGAAGATAGGACGAATATACCGCACTGAAGTGTACGACGATGCGAACAACCTGTATGCAAAAACGATAGATAAATGGGAGAACTCGTCGCTTTCAAATAGCAGAGAGTTCGTGAAGCGCACCCGTACTACGGGATTTTCATACGATGGCGACAGTGATCACCGCGACAAAGCAGTAACGTTCGCGTATGACGATGCGACAGGGAATCTCTCGGCCAAATTGGAAATAGGCGAAGTAACAGGAAGCGACGACGGGAGCTATACGGATACCGGTTCGGATTCGCGGACCGCCGTATACACCTATGCAACGAGCACGGCATACGGCATCTACGGCTTGCCGAAAACCGAGACGATCAAGAATAACAGCGGCACGCGCGTCGCGGAGAGGAATTTCTACTACGACTCTCTTTCCGCCGGATCAGTTGAGAAAGGAAACCTCACCAAAGAAGAAAAATGGATTACCGGAAGCACATACGCGAGCACTACAAGAGCGTACAACAGCTACGGACTTGTTACGTCCGAAACCGATCCGCGAAACAAAACGACGACGATCTCATATGAAAACGCGAACATGTACGTGGGTACCACCACGAATCCTCTAGGTTATATTACGGAGACATACCGTGACCTCACGAACGGCAAGGTGAAAAAGATCGTGGATCCGAATAACCGGACGTTTGAGATTGTTTTCGACGGCCTCGACCGCGTTAAAACGGAGAAAGTGCCGGATCATCTCGGCACGCCCACAAATACGGTAACGAAATCTGATTATACGTATACGGATATTCAATCTGCTCGCAGCGTCCTGCGGACCGATTCTCTTAATTCGGCAACGAGCACCGATACGTACACGTACTACGACGGCTTCCTGCGGCCGATCCAGGAGCGTACGGAGGCAGAAGATACGTACTTCGTGAGAAGCATCGAATATGACGCTCGCGGCGACGTTAAGAAGGAAACTCTGCCGTATTCAAGCACAGGAAGCAGCCGCACTCCTCTCACGGAAGATGCTGATTTCCAGATAAGCTATGGCTATGATTCTCTGCGTCGAGCGACGAGTACGATCAATACGGAAGGTACGGAAACGCATGCGTATGATGAGTGGGAGGAGGTGATTACTGACCGAGAAGGTAATATCAAAGATCTCACGCAGGATGCGTATGGAAACCTCGCACAAGTCGATGAGCATAACGCGACGAGCACGTATGCGACGGCGTACACATACGACGCGCTCGGGAATCTCACGAAAATAACGGATGCGGCCAGCAACATCCGAAACTTTACGTATGACGGCCTCTCTCGGCTGACGAATTCGGAGGATCTGCATGCTTCGGGCGATGGAACATATGGCACACGGACATACACGTATGATCTTGCAAACAATCTGACATCAACAACGGACGCCAAGAGCCAGACGATTGATCTCACGTATGACGATATCAACCGCGTGCTCACGGAGGATTACACCGGCGCATCGGGAACGGAAATCCAGTATGGGTACGACACCTGCGGCAATGGGAAGGGCCGCCTCTGTGCCGCGACCACGACTGATGCCGTCACGAATGCGGCATACGACGCACTCGGAAATGTTTCCACAGAAGGAAGGACAATTGACAGCACCACGTACACAACCACGTATACGCGAGATCGCCTGAGTAATGTCACAAACATCAATTATCCGAACGGGCGCGACGTATTGTACGGATACAATTCAGCGGGCCATTTGGAGAATATCTACACGAGGCCCTCGGGCGGCACGTACTCTGCCGTCGTGGACGATCTCGACTATGCGCCTACGCGCCAGATATCGTACAAGCTGTTCGGCAATAACATTGAGAGCACGTATACATACGATATAGACGAGCTGTACCGGCTTCGAAGCATAGAAACGGCGGTGGTAGGGATGGGGGGCGATCCTGAAGGCGCAGTGTTGGAGAGCGTCCCGGCAATGGAGTTTATTCCCGATCCAGTAACAGAAGCCGCTCCCGTACTTAATATGGCGGAGAATGGTGTAGCGATAGGCGAACCGACCCTTGAGCCAAATCCTGCCGATGTAAGCATCCGGAGTATTCAACAGGAAATTGCGAGCAGTACTGAAGAAATATTCACCCCGGAGAGTACAGCCATCGGCGCAGAAGCGACGAGCACCGCTGCAACGATTTTGGATATTGCAACAAGCACATTGGATCTCACTCCCACTGTTGCGACGACCACTGCCACAAGCACTGGCGCTTTTCCAGAATTGGATTTTGTTCCCGAGCCATCGTTTGCGCGTGAATATATTGACGAAGCAGGCACGCGTATCGAGATCCAGAAGGTCGAGCGCATAGAAGGCGGGATAGAGGTGTTCGCGCGCGCATGGAAAGGCGATGCGCCCCTCGGGTTCGGCTCCGATGGAAGCATTGAGATCGAACGCTTCCGTTTCTTCGGCATCTCCCCATTGGTGGAAGATCCGGCTGGCGAATATGAGCAGGTCTACACGGTGAAGGTGCGCACGGAAGAAAATCCGCTCGGCTCGGAGGAGGTCGTTCGCGCGAAATACACTTCGGACCCGTTGAAGGCGCTCCGATTGCAACTCGCGGATACTATACGCATCGCGGCGAATGGAAACAATCCCGTCTCGGGCAAGATCGGGCATACGACTTCCACGTTCTATCCCGACGCGAATCCTGAAACTAACAGCGTCGATGGATTCGCGGCTCGCGATACGGGAGGCGTCTCATGGACGAGTCTGCGGACTAGCGCAGCGCAGGGAGCGAGCGATACGGCAGCGCTTTCCTCCGACGGCACCCTCATACAATTCGCGAGCGGGTCAAATTGGTACTACCTCGGCCGCGCCATCTTCCTTTTCAATACGACTGCAGTAGGATCCGATACCGTCTCGAGTGCGACGTTCTCCCTTGTTGCCAACTCAAAAACCGACAACGCGACGCTCGACGCACGGTTCAATCTCACCGCCATGACCCCACTGGACGCTGAATGGAAACGGTATCGCTGCGGTCAACGGATCGGGCGTGACGAAGCTCGGAGTCCGCCTCTCTGCCGACATATCGAATACGCAGCCCTCGTTCCCCAGCGCCGGCGAATTCTCCGCAATGAGCGTCTACTATGCCGACCAGGCAGGCACAACGAAAGACCCGAAGCTCGTTGTTGTCCACGCTGCCGCAACCAGCACCCCGAGCGGGAGCATTCAGAACATTCTCTACGCGTACGATCACGTCGGCAACATCACACAGCTCACCGACTACTCCACCTCCACAGGGAAGATCGTCAGTTTCGGATACGACGACCTGAACCGCCTCACGACAGCTTCCACGACTGCGGCAAGCTCGACGCCGTACTCGCAGACGTATGCGTATAGCGCCATAGGGAACATAACGAACAAGAGCGACGTGGGGGACTACGCATACGCAGGCACGAACTATGCGAATCCGCATGCCGCGACGCAGATCGGGACAACAGGTGCGACTACAACATTCACATACGACTCAAACGGAAATATGGAAACGGGCGGAATCTGGACGTATGGATGGGATTATAGAAATCGGCTCACGAGTGCAGGAGATGGGACTGCAACTACCACGTTTGGATATGACTACTCCGGCCAAAGGGTCTTCCAAACCACCGCTTCAACCACAACTCTCTACCCTTCAAAATATTTCTCCATCGCATCTTCAACCTCTGGAAGCGCGGCAACTTCGACGAGTTATATATACGCCGGAGATACGCTTTTGGCTTACGTCGAGCAGGGCCTAGTCAATGGCACTGCGACCGGAACTCCGAGTACGTTCTATGTACATCCCGACCACCTCGGCTCGACTAACGTAATCACGAACGCTTCGGGAACCGTAGTCACCTCAAAAGATTATTATCCTTATGGTTCAACGCGCATTGAAAGCGGTGACGCATCACTTGCACGCGGCTACATCGGGCAATTTGAAGATCAAAATCTACTGTATCTTCAGGCACGTTACATGGACCCAATAAGAGGACAGTTCACGTCGCAGGATCCCGTATTCTGGGAAGATCCAAAAAAACAGAATCTGATGAATCCGCAAAGTCTCAATAGTTATGGGTATGCAAACGGGAATCCAATAGTCAATAAAGATCCGAACGGCCGATGTGTTGGTCCATTAGCTATTCCTTGCATCGGCGCGGGCGCTGGAATTGTAGGTCAGTTCGGATACGATCTTTACAATAACTACCAAGCGAACGGTTTTGATGTTGGGTCGTACAGCTTCTCAAGCGGAGAAACCTATCTCACACGAGCAGCCCAAGGAGCTTCCATTGCGACGGTCGGCGTGCTAACAGGGGGTATGAGTATCCCTGCACAAGTGGCACTCATCGGTGGTACATCTGGTGCGACGGGAGCTCTGGGGAATTTGTACCTTGGCGATGCTGTCACGCCGCAAAGCGTTTTCTGGGATACAACGATTGGCGGCGTGACATTCGGTCTTGGAAAATTTGTACCCGGTATTCCTGGACGCCTACCGAATTTTGGAACACAAGCGTTTTTCACTGGCAAACATACGCAACAAAGTGCAATGCAGCTTGGAGTAGGTGCGATTTCAAATTATACAAGTCAAATTCTAGGCAGCTCTAATACCACAGGAGGAGGATCCTCGGCTCAAGCCGCTGCTAAGGCTATGGGCATAGGCAATACCGGCTCTGGCACGTTCGTTGGAACTTACAACTTCGGTCCGGGCGTTGGAACCTTTAACTTCGGAACCGGATCGTGGACATCGACCGCACAAACAACCCCAGCAACATCAAAGAAGTAGGTGTAAAATGAAGGAACATGGAAAACGTTAAAGTTTACAGACCAAAAAAGACCTATCTGTGGGCAGTCTTTGGGGTTTTCTTGATCGTCTTTTTTGGACTCACGCTTCCTCGCTTGTTAGATGGATCACTCGAGATTCGTCACATTCAGGCACTCGGAGGATTTTATCTAATCATACTTATTTTCACTCTTGCTTTTTTCTTGTCGAAACTAGAGGTCGGGAAGGATTATGTTAGAGCCCACCTCCTCGGCTTTCCAGGAAACTATATTCGTGCATCAGAAGTCATTGTTCTTGAATACGGAAATCTCATGCGATTCGGAGGTCTTGGTTATGGGAAAGGTATAAAGATATGGGTGCAGACAAGATCAGGTGGCAAAAAATACTCCGATATTGGTGAAAATTTCTACGGAAAGGAAGCCATCGCTCATGCGAGAAGAGTCCTTGAAGGTAAGTGAATGGGCAGCATGGACATAAACTCTTGGCTTGAAATACAAAATAACGATGTCATCCGAAAGCGGATGGCGAAACTAATCGCGCATGATTGCTTTCGTAACAGCAAGCTTGAGGACTTTCACGCAGCTCCTGAATCTAGGTTGAGCGACGCTGAAATGAAGGTACTCATGGTCGACATTGTCGACCGTACTTACGACTTCCTCTCCAAGTTAAGTGGTCCACAGGGCGATATCATGATCGAAACCCTGAAGAGTCGAGACGCAGTTCCTGAGTGGAATGATCCTCAGTGAGATGTTTCACTTTTGATAACAAATCCTACTTCTCTCGCCTCCGACGACTGTTCTGGATCGGAGTAGGCCGCTAGTTGAATTGGCACTGAGCCGTGTACCTCTACCTTGCCACGGACAAAAGCGACCTTTTGAAGGTAGTCCAGGAGCAGCTGCCTTTTCGTATCGAAATCAGCGCATTTTTCTAGTCGGGTTCGTGCGGCGTCGCAGTATTTCTCGATGCTCGTATCAACCACACTCCTTTTGTGAAGAGCTGGCACCATCGATAATAGCTTGTTTCTTTCTGTCTTGACTCCGTCAATTTTTTGGTCATACTCGTGGCACTTTCTCCCGTAGTTATCGCGGTTGAGTTGTCCCTTAGCATACTGTTCGAGAATGTCTTTCTTCTCGAGCATGAGTTGTGAAATCTTTTGCTCGATTGTTTTCAGTTCGTTCTCAGCTTCTTGTCTAACTGAGCCCCGATTCTCTTTATACCCAATGATATAGTCCTTGAGTTTATTCTTATTGGTCATGACTTCTTCCACTATCGAGAACACGGACGCCTCAAGTAGATGCGTATAAATTTGCGGATTTGAACAACGAGTCATCTCCGTTTTTTTGGAATGGATGATCTGACGGATTCTCCGAGCGCAAATGTATGACTCGCGATGGTATATAAGCCCGTTCTTTACGAGCTTCTTTTCTTTGTTATAGCTATAACCACGAACAAATCGTTTGTGAGCTGTGCAGGAACTGCCGCACTCCCCGCATCTTAGAAGGTTGGAAAGGAGTCTGATTTGAGGCGGGTTACGGTATTTCTGCCGGTTGCTTTCGAATCGCTCCTGCGTCTTGGCGAATAGTTCCGGCGATATGATTGCGGGAACTTTGACGGGCAGCCACTCCGATTTATCCTTGAACACTTCCTTGCCGTATTTCACTTTGCGAAACGGTTTAGATGGCTCTTTAACCATTGTCCGAGTATTGAAGTATTTAATACCCATGTACGAATGATTTTTGAGGATACCCTCGAGCGTTTTCCATTGCCACATGTACCGCCCAGTTTTCGTTGGTATCCGATTGTCCTCTAGATATCGGATGATCTTTGACTTACTCGCTCCGTCGTTGGCGTACATCTTGAATATCAATCTCACTACTTCTGCCTCCTTTTCATTAATGATCAGGCGTCCGGCCTGGAGACCTTTTGGGATATACGTATAGCCGAGCGCCCTAAGTCCATTGCTGACGAGCGATCCTTGTCGAATCTTGTGCATGCGGCCACGCGAATAGCGTTCGATGATTTTCGCCCGCTCTAGCTCGGACACTGCACCAAGCACTGTGAGCGTGAATTTGTTTTCTGGATTTTCAACGTAATCTCGACCGTTAATGATCACTTGCTTGTTCTGCTTCAAAATCTCGCCAACGATAATTGTCTGGTAGGTGACCTCTCGGGCAATGCGATCAGTGTTATGGAAATAGACTGCATCGAACAGATCGGTTTTCACGTCCTGACGCAATTGATTTAATCCAGGCCTGTCCAGTTTCGCGCCGCTATAGCCGTTGTCGAGATACTCTTTAACGAGGATGTCTCCCGCAGACGCCACCTGCTTCCTGAGCGCAGCGATTTGACTCTCGATCGTACCGTCTTTCTCCTGTTTCTTGGAGCTCACTCGTGCGTATATGACCGCTTTTTTCATACGATTTCTTTCGCCACTTCAAGGTAGGTGCTTTTGGATATAGGCGACCCTAGGATCGATCTGTCCTCAAAATCGAATTCTCGCAATCTTAAGGCTGCTTCACTTGCACTCAGGTTCTGCCTTATTGTGAAGCTTACTTCTACGTGCTCCTGCACACCTTCTACAACGAGATTTATCGGTAACGATCCGTGGAATGATATATGCACTGCCGCTGCATGGCTCTTGTCGTATTCGACCCGTTTTACAAATTCCAGATAGAACTCCCGCCATGAAGTCGAATCGGTGCAGTTCTCGTACTGGTTCTGTATTTTCGAGCAGTATGCCTCTACACATCGCCCTACCAACTTTGGATCTTCAAAGAGCGGTAATTGGCGTAGAAGCGATTTCTTCTCAGTTTGCAGAATGTCCATCTGATCATTGAATCGGGTCATTCGTTTGTAGTACTCTTCTTGCTCCAGACCACTACCGGCATATAAATCGACGATACGGCCCTTTTGGTTTTCCAAGTCTCGCATCTTTTGCGTGACTTCGATTATCTGCTTTTCTATCTTTTTGCTCCCGGTCACTTTCCGCTTAAAGAAATCGAGATGTTTTATCAGCTCGGTCGGTTTAAATACCGTCTCCGTAAGAATCTCCCGTACGCATGACTCCAAAAGTCTTATATCGATTTGCGGATTGTGATTTTCGCCATGCGTATTGCATTGGAAGTAGTGGCGTTTGTAATACGTCTCGCCTTTGAGGCGTTTTACAGCATAGAATTTGCGGAAGCTCGGACAGCGACGCTTGCATTTGGCACAGAATATGAGATTTGAGAGCGGCTGGGTGCCGCGAGCATTTCGGTAGCATTCGCGATTATACTTGAGCCGCTCCCGCACTTTCTCGAAAAGTTCCTTTGAGACGATGGCTGGGACCGGAACACCGATCCATTCCGACCTTTCTCTTTCGATTGTTGCTCGTTTACCGTCGTTATTTTTTCGATCCGTCAATCTATTGAAGTACCTTGTGCCTGAATAGGTCGGATTGTTGAGGATGTACCGGACTCGGCACACCTCCATGTCTATCGTCTCGCCTTTAACGCCGAACTCTCTCAAGTGTCTGGCGATTTCAGTCGCACTGGTGTTTCCGCGCACGTATGCCTCGAAGATAAATCGTACGAATTTTGCATTCACCTCGTCAATTTCGAGTTTTGGGGATGACTCAACAGTTCTTGGATAATAGATGTAGCCGAACAGCTTTCCGCCAACTAGTTGGCCTTGTTGCAGTTTATGCATGCGCCCTCGCTGATTGCGCTCCATGATCTTTGCTCGTTCCAGTTCCGCAACGGCTCCGAGTATCGTCAGCTCGAACTTGTTCTCAGGACTATTCATGTAGTCCTTCCCGTTAATGATGACCTGTTTGCGGTATATGAGAAACTCGGTAATTACGATATTGAGGTGCATCGCGTCGCGCGAGATGCGGTCGATGTTGAGTGCGTAGATGACATCGTAGATGCCTTTCTTCAGATCCTGTCGCAGTTCGTTCATGCCCGGGCGATCCAACGTGGCACCGCTATGACCTTCGTCGACATACTCCTTCGCAAGCACGTCACCAGCCGCCTTAATTTGCCGATGTAGCTCCGCAACCTGGCTCTGTATAGTTCCTTCCTTCTTCTGCATATCCGAGCTTACTCGGGCGTATATGGCCGCTCTTTTCATACACGTCAAGGGATGACGCAGATCATCCTAGGAGTCCAGAGCGTCCCAAGTGGCTCAAGTTGGCAACTTCGGTTCCTCTCGGTCCTCTCCGAACTCCTCCATGCGCTTCCTATCCGGCGCATCGCGTTCGGCGTCCTCGAGCTCTTTTTCGATCTGCTCCCTCAACTCGTCGACCGTGAGGTCCGGAAGGAGCCGCGGCGCAATCTTCTTCGCCATCGAGTTCGCTATCATCTTATTGACCACGCCGATCGACCGATTCATCTCCTCCAGACTAGGGTGCTCAGTCGCCACCTCGTATTCGTGGATGACGCGCGTGGTGACCGCGTATTTCGGATGATTGTGCTTCAACCAAAAGATAATGGCCGTCAGATTATCATCCTGGATCATCCGCATGAGCCGCGACTCGGCCATGTCGTTGATAAGGAACTGACCGGCCTTAAGCGCCCGCTCGGCGGCGCGCGCGAATATCTTGTCCCTCGCGCGCCACTGGTAGTACGTCGAGCGACCGACCCCCGTGCGCTCGCAGGCGAGTTGTACGATCGGCGTCCGACGGAGCTGTGCGACGAGAGCCCTCTTCTGATCTTCGGTTTTCGCCGCCAGAGCTTTCAATCGCTTCTCCTCTTTCGTGAGCGGTTTCTTTCGCGCCATACGAGGATTCAGTTAATCTTCTTCGCGGTCTTGCCGGTGTGCTTCTCCCAGCGGTTCTTGATGACCTCGGTGTAGACGGGAGATTTCTCCATGATGCGGCAATTGCGTCCGAGCTTCAGCGACGCGATGAGGGTGCTCCCCGAGCCGCCGAACGGCTCCAGAATCAAGTCGCCGCGCTTCGTGAGCACCTTGATGTACGGAATCAGAAGCTCCAGCGGCTTGGTGCCGAAGATGATGCCCTGGCCGCTCGATTTCTCGTCGGCCGCGATGTGCTCGATGAAATCGGTCGGCTGAATCTTCTTGCCTTTCTCGTAGCCCTCCCAATGCGGCTTACCGCTCGTCGCATAGAGCGCGTTCTCATATTCGTTCTGGAAGAGCACATTGTCCTCGGGCTTAAGATTGAGCGCAATGTCGCCGTCCATGCCCACGAGCGCGATATCCTGCTTGTTGAAGAATTTGTACTTCGCGCTGAATCCCTGCACGCGGTTCGGGACGTGCCACGTAATCGTATTGCGGTAGCGCCAATTCTTCTCTAGTTCGTTCCAAATGGTACGCAGGTTCTTCGGATGTTCGAAGACGATGACCGAGAAATCCACCTTCTGCACTTTTGCGACGTTCGCCATCCAGAGTTCGGTGAAATTGTCCGGCAACACATCGGTCTCCAGATACTTGCGGTCCTTCTTCAGGCCGAATCCCTCGGTCGGTTTCCCGTTCTTCGTTTTGCCGCGCAAGTAATCGAGGATGTAGGGCGGATCGGTGAAGCACATATCGGCCCGCGCGCCGTCCATGAGCTTCAGCATGTCGGATTGTATTGTTGAGTCGCCGCACATGAGGCGCGAACCGTCGATCTCGTACACATCGCCTTTCTGTACTTTGATTTCGTCGATCTTGAGCTTTGACAACTCTTTCTGCAGGTCGAATTTCTCCGGGATCGGGTCGATCTCGAAGATGGAGTCGAGTTCCTCGGTGCTGAAGCCGACATCGACGAGAAATTCCTCCCCGAAATCCTTCAGAAGGTCCAAATCGAATTCGCCGAGGTTCTTGTTCAGGCGGATATTCAGCTCCTTCTCTTTCTCGAGGTCGGTGATGTTCACGTAGACCACGGGCATCTCCTTATACCCGAGGTCGGTCGCCACTTTCAGACGGAAGTGCCCGCCGATGACTATGTTCTTGCGCTCCGGAGAACCGTTGCACAGAATCGGGTCGACAAGACCGAAACGGGTAATGCTCTCGCGTAGCGCGTTCGTCTGCGCTTCGCTCCACTTACGCGGATTGTATTCCGACGCCTTCAGCTCGCTTACGGGAACCTGCACGATCTGCAGATTGTTATTTGTAGCCATATTGATGCGATTACTATTAATCGCACCTCGTGGACGAACGGGTCGCAACGCAAAAAGGCCGCAAACCAAAACAGCAATTAATCTACTGTCTTAGTTCGTGGCCCTTGATCGAACTCTCATTTGGCCGAAGACCAGAGGGCGCAATCAGTTTTTCCCCAAACTCCTCGAGACTCACTTTCTATCGGTTTTTCTTGGCATTGCCGCCGACATCGAGTGGACTCTTTTTCTCCTTTCAAGGTGCTCCATATAGCCTAGCAGATATCGAAGACGGGTCAGAAAGAGAGCTGTGGATAACACCACGCCTGTCAATAGTGTCAATAGTGTAAATCGGACGCTGTTGGCAACAAGGCTTCGCAAGACCCCGAATCTAAGGTAGGAATGGAGCCGTAGCAGATGGCTACAGTTCTTGTGTACAATTAGCAAATCGACCTAACCCTCGGAGCTCACGCTCCAAGATATGGTCGTAAATCCTTCCCAGCTGAAAGCTCCTCGTCAAGAGCACCTGGGAAGGTCCCTCCGGGAAACTGGAGGTGGGTGGCTTCGGCCATCGCTTGGCGGGGAGTTTTTTGTTTCCCGCCACAAAACCTTCCCAGGTATATGCAATCACAGCAGCCCCTCATCGGGGGCAACCTTGAGTTTCTTCAACCACACAAAGTTGATAGCGAACGATTTTCGCTCTCTTCCGGCGAGCAGATTTCGATACAAAAATATTTCCTCACCTTCAATTCGTGGAGAGGCGCACCGATACCGAATACATACAACGGAAAAACAGTGCTCGACTGGAACGGCGAGCCAGTGTTTGCGGAGCTCGCCGTTTTGCGTTTATTCCAATCGCACGGATGGAATGGCGTGTGGGTCGATTCGTATCGCAGAAAATTCAGGGTCGGTCTGCCCGATGTCGTTGAGCCAATAGAGCTTCCACAGAAACAAAGAGAACTGATTGATTCCATTCGCGCCAAGACAGGTCGATCTGGTGGCTGTTGGGATGTGCTGGTCTGGCGTGAAAATGTGACGCTCTTTCTTGAACTCAAGCGTTCAAAGAAGGATAGGATTCAGAGCTCGCAGAACGGGTGGCTCACCGCCGCCATCGATTTAGGGCTCACCGCAAGCGATTTTGCTTTGGTGGAGTGGGACATGCCCGATGTAGCTACTGAATAACCTATACCAATCCCTTCAGTATCGATGAAAACTTCACTCCAGCCAATTCAAGCATCGGTGCTGCACATGATTTGCAGTAATTTTTTGACCCTAGCCCATTTGCTTCCCGAACGGAAAGAAAGCACTGTCCGGCCGTAATGTGATGCTTCCCGCGACTGTGGTGGCACTTCCGTTTCTTAATGGCTGTTTCCACCGACAAGTGAAGTAGTACA
>LCQS01000007.1 GCA_001004265.1 Parcubacteria group bacterium GW2011_GWA2_51_10
TTGTGCCTGCAGGTCACTTATAGATTGCGCGGAGACCAGTAATGGGGAGACGAGCAAAACAAGGCCGAGGCCGGAGAGCGCAGTTCTTTTAAGCATGGAGATAATTTCTATTTGCAATCTAACAATCGTGGCACTTCTCCGCCATTTGTCGAGATAGATTTTGGGGACAATGTCGTATCACTATTTCCACTTAACTACCGACGTTTCCGTGCAATCACTAACGAATGAAGTTAGCCCAAAGGGAGCTGACATGTTGATATAATTGAAACAATGAAATTCGACTCACCATACGGAATTGTCACGCTGACCAATGAACGCAAGGCACATATCCTAACCTTTCATCCAGACGTCAAAAACTGTTTTCATCACTTTGCTGAAACATTGGCGAATCCGAACATCGCTATCAGTTCTGCGCACAATCCGTCTGTTGTTATTTGCTATCGCTTTCTTGCACGCCGAAAGAAGTACCTTGCTATCGTCGTCCGAACTGGCGCCCATCCTTTTATATTAACTGCTTATCTTGCGAAAAAGCCGAAACGAAGTATTCTATAAATATGATGAGGTATTACTATGACAAAGAAGCCGACGTATTCTATTTCTCGAATGGCGCACCGCGCGCATCCGACGAAACCATCGAGGCCGGGGAGAACGTTCTGCTTCGCGTAAACCCACGAACCAAGCGCATCCGTGGCTTTACCCTTATCAACGCCTCACGACGCGCGCAGGGCGCGAAGATTCCTGCTCCGCTTCCGTTTTCACTTGTTTCCACGACCTAAAAAAGAACCGGGACGTGTATAAGAGAAGCCCGGCTTCTCTTGATTATCTTTCAATATAACTCGTTGAGCTGCGCGCGAGTCATAGGGCCGACGTAGCCAGTGGGGTTGATGCCGTACTTTGTTTGGAATGCTAACACCCCCTCGCGTGTATGATCGTAGAAATTTCCGCTTATTTCGCTGTTGTGCACGAGTGCAGCAACTGCACTCGCAAGATTCGTTTCTGTTCCTGAACTAGATACTTTCGTTACGCTAGAATCCGTATTGCATCGATACTGCGAGCCATTGTATGTGTACGTGGAACCGAACGTTACGCCAACGGTTCCGGGCTGCGCGCAGTTCAAGTCGCGGTTCACGCAGTACTTTTTGTTCTCGGGGCCGGCGTAGCAGTAATTAGATTGGCACTGATCATATGAGTTACATTCGAGTCCGTCGCTGATAAGTCCCCTGGTCACGCTGGAGTCTGTATTGCAGAGATACTGTGAGCCGTTGTATTGGTAACTAGCTCCAAAGAGAACACCGGGACTTCCTGGTTGCGCACATTGCATGTTTCGATTGACGCAATAATTTTTATTTTCAGGTCCGGGATAGCAGTAATTAGATTGGCACTGGTCGTAGGAGCTGCACTCTACTCCGTCGCTTAACAGCGAGCGGGTGACGCTAGAATCCGTATTGCAGAGATACTGCGAGCCGTTATACGTGTACGTAGAACCAAAGGTTACCCCTTTCGTACCGGGCTGCGCGCAGTTCAGGTCGCGATTCACGCAGTACTTTTTGTTCTCGGGGCCGGCGTAGCAGTAATTAGATTGGCACTGGTCGTAGGAGCTGCATTCCACACCATCAGCGAGTTTAGTGGGCTGCACCTGACTGACCGTTACCGTTATATTTTTTGAGACTGAACCGCCGGGACCTGTGCAGGCCATTGGGAATGTGGTGTTTTCTGTAAGCGTATACGAGACTTCTCCAGTGATTGCTCCGCTTGTACCAGGAATTGGCGTACATGACGTAGCATTGGTTGTACTCCACGACACCGTGGTACGTCCGCCTGACTGTATTTCACTTGGATTTGCGGTGAACGTGAGCGTCGGAGCCGATGTTCCGGATGCCTGTGCGGCCGGTCTATCGATGCATCGACCGGTGCCACCAGAAAACTCTGCGCACAGACCGGAAGCGCAATCCGAATGTTTATAGCATGTGGAACTGCTGCCCAAAGGATATCCGCAGACTTTCCCCGCGAAACAACTACCGGTCACGCACTGATCATCAACGCGACATGCCGCTCCATAGGGGCGGTTCTCGACGCGGGCTGCGTACGAGCGAGTGAGTAAGCCATATCCTGCCAACGAGGTCTTCGCCTTCGCGCGATCATGCGCCGCTGTGATGCGCCCCATCAAATTACTGTCCGTGGAAGAAAACGGCAGGTACATGCCAGCGAGGGACTCGTCACCATTTCCGAGTCCTTCCCCGCTCACAAACGAGGCCATGCCGCCTGACGCCGGGAAAACTTTTAATGCGAGCGTCTTGGTAATCGCCGCGAGGTCGCTAAAGGTAAAAGCTATGCCTGCTTCATATGCCTGGTCAATAAAGTCCAGCTCAATATATGCATGGCCCGTGTCTTCTGGTTCAGGCGAAGCACGCCAATACGGCCACACCCATGCCCCATCGGGTAGCTTCGTTATTTGCGACGCAAGCTGTTGCGCGATCACTGCTGCTTTATCACGATCTTCTAAATTTCCGGTAAGCGCGTAGAGATTCGCGTGCACGCTGCCCATCGCCGCATCGAGATTGAAAGGTTCGAGACCGAAATCGTACATTTTTCTTCGTGCCGAATCGAGATAACAATCCTTGGCATCTGCAGGACTCCGGTATCCGTTAGTATTCCAGTTGATCCGGTGGCCACGCACGCTTTCGGTAACGGCATCGCGTATTGTTACAAAATCCCACTTTGCATCGCCCTCTAGTGCCAGCTTCTTGAGAGCGAGTAGATAACGAGTCATGGGGTAAAGCACCATGGCGTCCGTGCCCGGATCAGCGACGGGGCAACTCCCGCTGGTGAGATCCGTAAAACTCCAACTGGGTTTGCGCGAGAACACGCCTCGCCTGTCATCTCTCCCGCCGACAACAGCCAGAATGCGATCGTGCGCCTCGGCAAGATAGCTTGTGTCGTTCGTGCGCTCCGCATCCAATACAAGAGAGAGAAGCGTGTACGACTCGCTCCACGTATAGTCTCGCGACTCATTATTCGCTGCTACCGCCCACGGAACACTCTTTGTCGCGAGCGTTGGAGCTGTTACGGGAGCAGGCGGTGTCGGACTTGTCAGTTGGGGTGGTCTTGGGCTCGGTGTTGGCACAGTTGTTGTCGGGTATGGAACAGTTGGCGGTTGCAGTGTCGGGCTTGTCGGTGCTACGGGGGCGATGACAGGACTAGGAATTGACGAGGAAGGAGTTATCGGTGTTATGGGATTTATTGTCGGAGAACTCGCAATCGGAGCGGCCGATGAACAGATCGCCTCTTTGATTTTCGCTCGCGTCTTTGGCCCGACTGCCCCGTATCCGGTCGTTGCTGGCGAGCCGTAAGAGACAATGTCGCTCCCCGCTTGAAATACTTTGACTGCCATTTCGGTATAGACACCGAAGAAACCGCTCGGCCCAGGCTTCAGGTATCCTTCAGCCCGAAGAAATCTTTGGAGGAGCGAGACCTCGCCCTCTGTTCGAGCGTCTGTCATGCGGTATTTCAGGTTGTATTGAAGATCAATACAGGTGGACGAAGTTCCTGCCTCATCGTAATCGCCCGGCTCACGTGGGGGCACCGGAGAAGGCAACGGCGACGAGGTTGGGTTAGCTTGCTGTTGTTGAAGGGCCTGAAGCTGCGCGAGGAGAACGTTGATTTGTGCCTGCAGGTCACTTATAGATTGCGCGGAGACCAGTAATGGGGAGACGAGCAAAACAAGGCCGAGGCCGGAGAGCGCAGTTCTTTTAAGCATGGACGACGATAATGTCGCTGGTGCTTGTGAAGTGCGTATCGTTAAGAATAGTGAGCACGCCGGCTGCCGCGGAATACATATTAAACGTCGTCGAGTCCTGGTTCGCCAGCACGAGCGGCGCATTGACCGTCGATGCCATTTGATCCGCGTAGATCAGGCCGGGAGTAAACAGACCCCGCACAACCGGCACGCCACCCGTGAGCGTCACCAGTGCCGTTCCTGTTGAGTAGCCCTTTGCAGTGAGCGTCACCCTCACCGCCACTTGCACAAGGCGCCCTATCCGAGTGAAATGACATGCAGTTGACGAGTTGAGCCCAGTTGAGCCGCCGCCGAATGTGAGCGCGGCGGTGCAGGTTCCCTCCTCGTAATTTGCAAGGCTGGTGCCAGCACCGAAATTGACGCCGCCGACTACGACACCCGCGAGCGCGTTTGCATTCAGCGGGTCAGTGGCCTGCAGGTTTCCAGTGCTGGACAAGGACCATTGTTTTTCTGCGGCCGTGACGCCAGAGCCAGCTGACTGCTTCAGGCGCAGCGCCGGCTGTGTGTAATAGGTGCCATCCGCCTCGATACGCAGACCTGCGCCGTAGGCATCTTTGATCGTGCTGGTTTTCGGGCCGCGAGAATTGCCTTCCCAGATAACGTCCTTGGTCCCGGCGAGCGTCGCCGCGAACTGTGCAGATACGGAGCCCGGCTCGACATCCAATTCTACTCCGCGGAAATGTAATCGGTCTATCGGCGCATTCTGAATGTGCAGTGAGCCGACGCGCTGCCCGGCTACAGTGAGGTTGATTGCCGTCGCTCCGCGAATCGTGCGCAGCACACCCCCCATGTTGAGGTTCGCCATATCGACCGAACCCCCGGTGATGCGCAAGCAATCTGCAGCCGCATCGGCCGTTTCAATCCACACATTCGCGCCCTGCAATTCAACGTTGTCCACGGTGAGCGCCGGAACGCCCGCGCGGCAATTAATTTTAACGTTCGTCAGCATGTGCCCGAACGAGGCGTAAACAGACGGGTCCGGATTGCTGAACAACATTGCGCCCTTGGTCGCGCTATAGCCGACGCGCACATTCACGAACTGTTGTTCAGTCGAAATGCTGCGCAGAGTTGTCCCCTCAACAGTATGCGTCCTCGGCTCGACACGAATCGAATACTTTTCTGTCGGATGACCCGCAGCGACCGTCGCGAGCTGCGAGAAGTAAGAGAGGTCGCTTTCGCCATACCAGCTATTGCTGAACAGATTGATCGTGCCGCCGTCGATGTCAAGAATGGCATGATCAGCGTTAGCCCAGACACCCCATACACGATCGACAACGATATTGCTCGCGTCGAGTAGCTTGATAGCCGGCCCATCGTCGCTCATAACCGCCAGATCGGTTATTGAGCCCGTGGGCTTGGGGCTCCAATACACCGAGCCGGAAATTCGGTTGCCCTTGCCACCGTTGACGCGAATCGCACCATTCGCGTTGCCCGCGCCGCGTTGATACAGGAACGTGGTAAATGGCCCCTGGCCTTTGATATTCACCGGAACAGTTTTCGGCCAATCGATGCCATTACCGAAAACGCAAATGCCCTCAGGGAACGTGAGAGCAGCACCCGCTTTAAGCGAAGTGACATAAGTGACCGCTGCCTGCAGCGCCGTGGTGTTCGCGCTAATGCGTCCAGCTGCCGTGCTGCCGTCGCACACCATGCCGAAATCACGAACGTTTACAACATCGCGCCCCTTATCAAGAAAAGTGCGTGCACGCGCGCCCGAACCGGCCTGCAGGAAAGAAGCGGACGCCAGATCCCCTGCAGTTGGAGCGATACTGCCGCCAGTCGCGGCCAGAGTTGAAGCACTCCAAGGTAAAGTAGCCTCAGGAACGGAAACAGGAACTTGTGAGTTAGCAAAAGCAGATGGGTTCGAAGCACCAGACAGATCGATTGGTGGAACTGATATAGGGTTCGGATTTAAAGTCGCGACAGGAGGTTCGCTCACCGAATTGGCGAGCGCATTCAAAGCGGCACGAAGTGCCGCACTGGTTTTTACGCCGACAAGTCCATATCCGGTAGAGCGTTCATTGCCACCGTTGACGATGCCCCTCTCGCGCTGAAATGCACGAACAGCGCCCTGTGTAAGCGAGCCGAAATAGCCGGTGTCGTATCCAGCTTCAAGAAAGCCGAGACGAATGAGTTGTCGCTGAAGAGCGATGACCAGCGAGCCTTGCGCGCCGAGCATGAGAGAGTCGGATTTGGTCGACAACGAAGTGCCTGGAGAGGACACCGGCTTCGGCGCTATAGCAGAAGAGCCAGACTTAGGGACGCACACAAAACCGGCGTTCGGACACGAAACTCCGGCTGGGACGTAGATTAAGGTCTCTCCGGCAAGACAGTTTACGGGAGTAGGACTGCAGGAAGATTGCGCGAGGGAGACAGAGGGACTGATAAAAAGACAAAGTATGGCGATGCTCAATAGTATTTTCTTCATGTACCTATACGGACAGTAGAACACGGGTCTGTGCGTGTTCGACCGGCGTCTGTGCATAACAGATCAGCGGGGCCTTCCGACGCGACGCCGGAAAAACAGTGTAAACATTTGAATATAGCTCACCAACACGCGAGTGAGAGACTTCGAGTTCTACGCGTTCTACGTTTTTCTACCTGCGTTTTCCTACCCTACGTCTGCTGACCAAGAATACATTTGAGTACTTCTTCGGCCGCCTTGTCTTCTGCCCCTTGCCTGTCGGCTTGCCCCACATGCTTTTTGCGCGGCGGAGTCCTCGCCCTTGCCGGCCTTCACCTCCACCGTGCGGGTGATCCACTGGGTTCATAGCGGTGCCGCGTACAGTCGGCCGCACTCCCTTCCAGCGCGTGCGCCCGGCCTTTCCGATATTGACGAGGCGGTGCTCGGGATTCGCAACCTCGCCGACCGATGCCCACGACGTGCCGATGACTCGCCGAATTTCCGTCGATGGCATCTTGAGGTGCGTGTATCCCGCATCTTGCGCGACGATTTCTGCATACGTGCCTGCGGAGCGGACTAATTTCCCGCCGGAGCCGGGCTTCAGTTCAATGTTGTAGACAAACGCTCCCACGGGGAGCTTGCCGAGCGGCAATCTGTTTCCCACCGTGACCGTCGCGGTTTCAGAGACAATAAAGCTATCGCCCACACGCATTTTCTGCGGAAGTACGACATAGCGCTTCTCGCCGTCTGCGTAGATTGCGAGTCCAATGAAGCCAGAGCGGAACGGATCGTATTCGATGGAAGCGATCTTCGCGGGAATATTCTTTTTATCGTAACGGAAATCGACAGCGCGGAATTTGCGTTTATGCCCGCCCCCTTTGTGTCGTGTCGTGATTCGGCCGGCGGCGTTTCGCCCGACGGCGCGCTTACCGCCCGAAACGAGCGCCTTTGTCGGCCTGTGCCCGGAGAGAAGCTCGCGATAATTCAGAGTCGTCATTCCGCGAGTTCCCGGCGTTCTTGGTTTGTATATTTTGAGCGACATATCTTAAGTTTTCAGTTTTTAGTTTTTAGTTTTTAGTATTGGATCATCGCACGTTTATCGTTTCGCCTTTTTTCAGATATACGTACGCTTTCTTCCCGCCCCTTTTTACGCCGCGCTTTCCCGTCCGCATGCTGCGCTTCCGCTTTTCGGGAATCTGGACGATGCGTACCTTGCGAGGCGTCAGTTTATATATTTTCGAAATCGCCGCAATTATCTCCCTCTTATTCGCTCCCGGGGCTACATCGAACGTGTAGACGCCCGAAGCTTCGTGCATCGTCGCTTTTTCAGTGATGCGCGGAGAGACGAAGACATGCGCATGGTTTGAAATTGCCGAGCTCGATGCACCGGCGGCCTTCTTCTGCTCTCCGCCGGTTTCGACGACACGATCGATGTCAGATGGTGAACGTTTTTCCTCTGTATTCTTTTTTCTTCCAAATAGAGCCATAGGGTTAGTTTTGAGTTTTTAGTTTTGAGTTTTTAGATGCGCGGGATTCGAGTGTTTTGATTGCGGCTTCTGGATTCTCGATGATGAGATAGGTATGTCCGAGGACAGAAAGAGGATTGAGATTTCTCACGCTCATGCATTCAACATTGCCCATATTTTGAAAGCTCTTGCGCGCCGCCTCCGAGCTGTCGGCAAATGCGACGAGCGCAGCGTTCTTCTTCTTCATCGCAAGTTTCTCAAAACCGCTCACGGTGGCCAGATTCATAATCGCCCGCTTCGCTTCCACGGTCTTCGGCGCAGCAAAACCAAATGAATCCACAAATAGAATTTCCCCGTCCGAGAGCTTGCGTGAGAGTGCGACAAACAATGCTTTCGCGCGCATCTTTTGCGGGATCGCCTTCGCGAACACTTCCTCGTTGCGAGGGCCGTGTGTTACACCTCCACCCTTCCAGATAGGAGAACGAATGGAGCCGTGCCGTGCTCGGCCGGTTCCTTTCTGTCTCCACGGCTTTCTGCCACCGCCGCGAACGTCGCCGCGATTTTTTGTGTGTGCCACGTTCCGTCTCGCATTCGCTTGCATGCTGACAACGACTTGATGCATCAAAGCATCGTTCCACCGCACGCCGAAAACGTTCTCCGGAAGCGTCAGACTGCCGACTTTCTTTCCTTCCTTGCTGTAAATGTCTGCATTCACCCCATTAGAAACCTCCCGCTTATTCGAGGTACTGGCGCTCTCTATTTTCTTATTTTTTTCTGACGTTGTTGCCATATACATATTTGTTTCTAACGGGGCAGGTACTTTATCCTCGTATCTCCACTAATGTGCCTGGCCGGCCTGGTACAGCTCCTGAAATAACGAGTATATGAGCGCTCGGATCGACTTGCAACACGCGCAGATTCTTGACGGTTACGCGATCTCCTCCCATGCGGCCTGCCATGCGCATGCCCTTTGCAACTCTTCCTCCGGCGCGACCACCGCCGCCGATGGAGCCGGGACTTCTCTCTTTATTCTTCTGTCCGTGACTGCGAGGCCCGCCATGAAAACCGTGCCGCTTCACGACTCCCTGGAATCCTTTCCCTTTTGAAGTGGCTGATACTTCGACAACATCGCCGGGAACGAAAACCGAAACATCCGTGTTCTTTCCGACTTCCATGTCCGCGAGGTTGGCTCCACCGTATTCGCGGAAATAGCGGAACGGTTGACCCTGCGCGTGCCCCAACTGCGGCTTCGCTGCATTTTTTTCCTTTTTCAATCCAAACCCGACTTGAACTGCTTCATAGCCATCCTTTTCTTTTCCTTTAACTTGCGTAACTGTAATTGGGCCAGCTGTGACAATTGTCGCTGCAAAAACAGAGCCCTTCTCGTCGAAAACTTGGGTCATGCGCCCCGAAAGAAGGCTTCTAACGGGGCAAGTACAATGAAAAAATCGCGCAACGGCATTTCGCGAGCGCGAGATACCATTGGTCCAGCTGTAATCTTTCAAATTACGGCTGGACGTAGCGTGCGAGCATTATAGGTGTGCGCTAGCGAAAAGCAAATGCTCGTATTATTCAAACAAATCCGCGTGCGAGCCCGTACGCATTAACAGGACTTCTTCGTCTGTAACGTCGTAAACTAAAAGCCAGTCGGCTTCTATATGGCATTCCAAGAGGCCTGCGTATCTGCCTTTAAGTTTATGCGGGCGACGCTGGATTGGAACTCGACCGTCGCGTTTCAACAATCCGACGACGTCAAGAAATTTCTCACGATTTTTACCACGCCCTATCATTCGCTTCAAATCTCGCTCGCATCGCGCTTCCCAAACAACGCGCCGCATGTTCAGAGTGAACGCACGTGTTTCTCGAATTCTTCGAATGTCTTAAATGACACAAGATTTTTCCGCTGTTGGATGTCGCGTATCGCGCGTCGCGTTTCTGCATTCGGGGTATGGCTCGGAAAAGGGCACTCGACTTCGAGAATGAGCATTTGGTCGCGAACGAATTGCTTGAGCATTGCGTTTACCACCGTTGTGAGAGGAATTCCAAGTTTTTTTGCGGTCTTTTTGGCCCCGTCGCGCAGATCCTTACTAGTCTTTATGGTCATCGTCGTATTCATGCCAAAATACTACTTTTAGTATGGTTCCGTGTCAAGGTAACCTGGATGCTAAAGGGGGGGGGTCCTTGGATTCCAAGGGATTCTAGAGGTCGGGACCCAGACTTAACGTCGCGGCTAGAAGCCATTTATCACCGCTCTTGGAATGTCGGGATGATATTTACAATCTGCGTATCTGAAACAAAAGTACCTCCTGCTCCGGAACAGGAAAGCGTAAAGGTCGTCTGGCCAAAAATGGGGCTTGTCGCAACACACTGTTGAGATTTCTTTTTATCGCACGAATAGTCGTTCGTCCCCGTGATCAAACAAGATATCGCATTATTCACATCCCACGAGAGCGTTGTTGATTCTCCCTTGCGGAGAAGGATCGGACGAGCGCCGAGACAGTCCATAGATCCGCCCGGAACCTGATCAGTGCAGTTGATGTCGCCGCCCCCGCCACTAGGACAAGGGAGTGTGATTTGTATACCGGGATCGCTTGGGCACAGGTCGCCGCCTCCGCCGCCACTAGGACAAGGGAGTGTGATTTGTATACCGGGATCGCTTGGGCACAGGTCGCCGCCTCCGCCACCGCCAGGGCAAGGGAGTGTGGTTTGTATACCAGGATCGCTTGGGCACAGATCGCCGCCTCCGCCACCGCCAGGGCAAGGGAGTGTGGTTTGTATACCAGGATCGCTTGGGCACAGATCGCCGCCCGGGTATGTGCACGGCGACGGCTGTCCTAAATTATTCGCCAGAGGGTCTTGGCAGATCTTGCTTTCAGAGCACGAGGCAGTGGTACCGCCATTGTAACCAGCACACGACCACGTCCACGAACTGCCCGTATCGGTGCCCTGCCCATCTGACTGCACAACAACTGATGTGCACCTAGCATTAGTGCTCCCCTGACCAGTAGAGCAACTGCTTATACCGCCCTGGTGCCATCCAGACCCATAGATGCCACACTGCGGATTTTCCCAGGGACCAAAAGTAACGGGATATTGTGCACTATTCGCAAGATCCCCAGAACCATCAGGGGCAACGTAATGGCAGGATACGACGGTCCCTGAACAATACTCATTCTGGAGACACGTTTTCTCTGGCGGTGGTACCTCGCCCACGAGACAGTTGTAGTGAGTCGCGGCGCATACTCCATTTACCGGAGTTGGTGTCGTCCCACAATCACCGAATGTATCTCCACTGAAATGAGAAAAACCGCCCTCACCTAATCCCGACTCACAGGATGCGGGGATTATCGCACCTCCGGCTCCGCCTTTCGGTGACTGGGAAGTGAATCCCGTCTCTGAAGAAGCAAGCGATTGGGCAGTGCCTATCGAAAACTCAACCAAAATAATCCACACAAAACTTAAAACGACGAGAATCCCGACAAGCTGCCTGGTGCGCAAATGCTCCAAGAACATGTATTCTAAAATACCACGGATCCCGTGACCGAAGAGACGTTGTCCACATTGTTCGATAATAATTGTAGATTCTTCTGTATGGCGGATTTCATACTGTCGAAACCAGTTTGGTAGACATTTGGATCATTGCCCGGGTATGCTCTTCCCCAATCTTCCGGCGACATAGATTCCAGGATCATAAGCGCGCGCTCGAACGCCGCTCTGGCACCTTTTTTATCTCCGATGTTCAGAAGGGACACCCCTTCCGAGTTCAGTAGCCATGGATTATAGGGAGCAATCCGAAGACCTTCCGCTGCTGCATCGACTGCTTCTTGATACTTTCCGCGCTGGAAGTAAATCCACGCAAGATCGTTATGTCCCGCCCAGCTATCCGGTTTCCACTCCAGAAATTCCTGAAAATCCGCTTCGGCCTTAGGAAGTTTTCCTGTATATCCATAGATAAGGCCGCGAACATAGTTTGATCGCTTGTTATCTGGATACATTTGTATTTCCTCATTGATCTCCCGCAGCGCGTCGTAAAAATCACCTCGTATAAAATAGACGCGGGCCAATTGATAATGCGAGCCTTGGAATTCTGCATCAAGTTCAAGCGTCTCGCGAAAGTATTTCTCCGCCTTTTTTAAGTCATACGCCCCGGCGCCGAAATAGTAATTACCAATTTCAAACCGCAGAGCGGCATCATGAGGAGAACGTAGCGTCGCGAGAGAAGCGCTTCGCGTGTATTGCCAAATAGTGCTTCCGGCCGATAAGGCGAAGGCGCAGAGCAAGATGGCGACGGTCGATGCTAAAACGCGAGCACGCGACATGTAGGCATACTATATCATCGGCATCGCGCGTATTCGCGCGAGTTTCCGAAGGGGCTTAGACGTATCATAATGCGCACACGGTATGCGATTGATGCAACTGCTGGTGCGAAAAAAAATCGAGCTGGAAGAGAGGCTTCTCCTTCCCCAACTCGATGCATTCTTCCGATGGGCGAGCGAAAAACACGAGACGGCAACAGTCCTCATCGCTATCGATGGGAAAGAATGCAGAACGATACAAAAGACGAGGGATCATCTGAAAGTACAGGCAGCACCGGTCATACGGAATCCTCTGTTCATCGTATGCCGCAACGCTGCATTCAAAGAGCTTGCCGAGGGCTTCATATTAGAAGCGCAGACATGTGTGCCGATATTCCGTTCATCGATGCTTGAAATATGGGAACGCCGAAACAGCAATATCCCAGAACACAATCAGCCTACTCGCTTTGGACTCTCTGACGCTGAAAAGCTCAGTTTACTCGCACAAGCGAGACAGGAACTCCGCGCGCTACTCCAGAACGAGGTGGCGCCGAAACATCCGCACGGAGCGCGCGCAGAAGACGCCACTATAGCACTGGCAATATGGGTGCGCGGGACTCTTCGCGCCTCAATTGTCACACGGGGGCCCACGTTGTCGACTGCAATCCGTAGCGCAGCAAAAGAGGCACTGCACGATCAGCGATTTGCGCCGCTCTCGAGCGATGACGTAGACGAAGCGCGCATCGAAATAACGGTACTGCATGACCTGCGGATCCCCCTATCGCAACGGGAACGTGCACAGCGTACATTCGATGCAACAAAGGGCTACTACATTTCGGATAACGCGGGACACTACGCGTACTATCTCCCAGAGGTACTTAACTTTGAACGCTTCGCGGACTTCCAACAGTTTCTTGCGAGATTAGCGGCGAAAGCAAATATTCCTGAGGAGCAGTTACCGAGTACGCGTGTCGAGACGTTCGAGGTCTGCGATTTCATCGACTCTGCTAACGGTCAGGGCGTCTGCACATTGCGCGGAACGATGCCCGCGGCCACGTTCGCACACGAGGTATCTGATGACGCGCTCCGCAGTGACCTTACAAGAGTACTCGGTGCGGCAGCAGAACACATTGCCAGTAACCAGATAGCGAATGGCTCATTTCCTTGCGTCATTGAACCGCTTTCAGGAAAGATTGGAACTGGCATCGACCTGCCACGAACTGCGCTTGCGGCTGAAGCCCTTCTCCATGCGGGAAATACCCTCAAGAACGACGTTTTCCAGAAAGCCGCCGATAAAGCGCTCGCATATGTGTCCCGCACTCACATAGAAAAGGATACGCCCTCGTTCTCCCGCGTACTCACACTTCTCTACCGCGGTCGCGCTGCGCAGGCTCGTGGACAATTCGACGAAGCGCACGGGATCGCGCGAACCGCATCCATGGGCATACAAAGCGCTCCGTATGATCCCATACTCTTTCTGCTCGCATCCTCGCTATTCGCGAGCTTCGGCAAGCAAGACGCGGAACTTTCTCGTATAGCGCACCGTCTTACTGAAACGGCACTGGCCGACTTTTCAAGAACGCTCGAGACAGACAGAGCGGATGTCAACATCGCGCTTTTTCCGGAGCTCATCCCTGCCTTGCACATTCTTTCGACGCTTCACTCTGACCGATCTCTTGCTGTGCGGATGTCGAGCGTGACAGAATGGTATGCACGCCATCAGCAACAGGACGGGTCGTTCCCAAAATCCATCGGCTCACCGTATTCGTACGTGAGAGGCACTGCGAAGATTTTCGAGGCACTCGCTATCGATGGGGCAAAAAACCGTCCGGCGCTCACAGCAGCTTTCGCGTGGCTAAAGAGCATGCAATATACGGAAGATTCCACCTTTTTCACCCCTGAAGCCCAACGCAACGTCGCATTAGGAGGATTTCGTTATGATATGTCGACCCCCGATATCTGGCTCGACGCCACAAGTCACGTCGTTATCGGCGTGTGTCGCATGCTCGACCATCTGAACGGCAAAAATCCAACAACTTTGGGAATACGTGCGCGCGAGTAATAATTGCCTGCACTGAGTATGGACATTGATCTCTCGCGCTTATTTCATCAATCCTCGAAGAACCATTTGAAAGGGCACCCCCCTATCCATAAAGACTCGACGCAATGGCCCGTGGAGTGGAAAACAATTTACTACAAAAGCTATCCGCGCTTGCCGAAAATACCGCTCAGTAAGAAGAGCGGGAGCGCAGACCTGTTCCAGTGCATTTCGCAGCGACGATCGAAAAGCGTTTTTTCGCCAGAGCCGATTTCTTTGGATGAGCTGGGGGTGCTCCTGCAGTACTCGTACGGCATCACATCGACGTCCGAACAAAAGAAGATTCCGGCGCGAGCATATCCGTCCGGAGGAGGCAGGTTCCCACTTGAAGTATATCCGCTCGTTCTCAAAAGTGCGCCTGGCATTCCGCGAGGACTGTATCATTACAACGTAAAGACTCACGAGCTTGACGTGCTGCTCAGCGACGCGCCCGACAGCAATGAGCTCGGGAGCATGTTCGTCTACGATTGGGTGCCGAGTGCTGCGATAGTATTCCTTATGACGGCGATTTTCCTAAGGACACAGGTGAAATACGGTGAACGCGGATACCGATACATTCTTCTAGAGGCGGGGCACGCGGCACAAAACGTTTGTCTCGTTGCGGAGGCTCTGCAGCTGCACTGCAATGCACTCGGCGGCACAGTCGACAGAAAATTAGAGGAATTACTCGATATTGACGGGCGAACCGAGTCTCTCCTCTATGCACTGGCCCTTGGCAAATGAGTATGGGGCAAACCGGTAAGAGAAAAACAGGTGAGTCTCCGACGGAGCAGCTGGACGATATCGGGTATTATCTCCCGGATTACACTGAAGACATCGTCTCCTCGGCCGACGCCTATCGCCTAGTGCAAGAGCCGGCCGCACGCTACCACTCGCCTCTTACGGTGCGTGAGAAGCTACGGCTGAGAATAGAAGGAGTCCTATTTCGGCTTTTTTCAACGAAAGACGCTTCGTTCGTTGCTACGAATGGTTTCTTCTCAGTACCAATGCGCTGGAAAAAAATATTCCTTTATCTCTATAGGGCTGGCATTACGCGGTCAACGATTCCATTTTTTGAAAAGATAGCGAACGACGAACCCAAAATGTTTGCCGTTCGGCTTGAAACAAAGCGTATGCCGGAAGACCTCACTGATGGCAATACCCTACCTGCTGCCGGAGATTATGGACATGGATATGCGACAGATCCTGATGTCGCGATATCTAAGATGGTCGGCGAGCTATTGGAACGATACAGCCTTACCATCTACAAGAAGAAAGACTTTCGGGTGTGTGACATTGCGGACATGAGGGCGCGAGGTGAAAAATTCCTTGATCCATTTACGATGGATTTCTTCACTAAGGAGCAAAAGCAAGCCGCGCCACGGCTCCAATTTGGCGAGAAGAACACGTTCCGTTGGACAGCGGCAGATTCGCTCCTGGATGGCAGGCGCACGTGGATCCCTGCGCAATTCATTTACTGGAACTATCGTTATGCAGCCGATGAGCCGATGCTTACCCAACCAACGACGAACGGGGCAGCAGGAATGTTCACGCGCGATGAAGCTATCACCGCCGCAATCTACGAAGCCGTACAACGTGATGCATTCCTGCTCCATTGGTTGAATCGTGCCACGCCAACAAAGATCGACCTCTCTGTCATAGAAGATGCGGCGCTGCGCCAGACGCTCGCTGATTGCGCGCGTTACCATCTGGAAGTTCACGCGGTGAACGTCACCTCTGATATCCCGATACCCGCCATAGCGATCGTCGTCATTGACCGTACCGGCAAAGGCCCTTCCGTGACGGTCGGAGCAGGCGCAGGTAACGATCCAGAACATGCAATCGTCCGCGGACTTTCGGAAGCACTCAGCACGCGCTATTGGCTGCGCCGCCGAAGAGCTACTGAAACGTACGAACTGCCACGAGGGTACATTCCCTTCATCACGCCGGGGCTCGGCCAAGCGCAGAGAATCTTGCTCTGGGGAAAACCCGGCATGGAAAAAGATATCGAGTTCTTCATCGCGGGAAAAACAATGCCTTTGAAATTGATCTTTCCGCGCGTTCGTCCGTCCGAATCGCCGCAACATGAGCTCGCATGGCTCAAAGAAGTATTCCGCGCGAAGGGACCCGGCTATGACATCTATTGCGTTACTCCGCAACACCACATTTCAAAAGCACTGGGGTACGCGTCTGCCAAAGTAATCATCCCGGCCATGATACAATTGTATTTAGATGAGTACATGGCACCGCTGAACAACCCCCGATTGAAAGATGCATACGCAACAGTGGGACTCGTCCCTGCAAAAAACGTGAATCCGACACCTCATCCATTCCCATAACAGTTAATAACCGGTTGTCTTTTTTCCAACCCGTATTAGATTAGTCATATGATGTACAAGACTCGCAAGCTCGCTCAGATTCTGTATATATTCGTGCTCGGTGTCGTTATCGCAGTATTAGGAATTTTCATACGCAGCGGAAACAACAATGCGCTTGGTCTTGAAGACCTCTTCAGCACAAACATCGCACACGCGGACGCACCGAGCGGAAACCCCGGCTCGGAGGACTTTGAGCCTGATTCCTCTTGCGCGAGCAGCACCGACAGTGGCGCTGGAAGCTGCGGCGGAGCCGGATGCTCTGGCGGAAGTTGCAACGGTGAAGAAGGTGAAGAAGGTGGAGGAGGAGGCGGTGGAGCTGGAGGAGGTGGAGGAGGAGGCGGTGGAGCTGGAGGAGGTGAAGGAGAAGGGTACTGACGCTGAGTCCAATCTCGAAAAAAAACAGTCTACTCTCATGAACACAGCTTCACCAAAAAGAACAGTTCTCCTTATAACGGGATTAACTGTTGCAACAGCAATTATCGTATTTCTCACTGTTCAATACGTCGTAAACAATAAAAGTGAAGAGCGTCAGGCGCTTGAGCTTCATCGTGCCGGCAATATCGACGAGTCAATCCCGCTCACAGAACGTCTCATCGCACGATCAAATAATGCCGACAAAACTGCCTACTTGCAGCTTCTGTTAGCGTCGGACCTGTTCCTTCGCAGCGAAGATTCTGACCGCACACGGACATTGGAGCTCTATAAAAAAGTCATCACTGACCCTGATCTTTCTCCGCGCGTCCGCGCAACGGCCATAAACGAAAGTATCGCGATATATCAATCTTCACGAGATGAGGAGTTTGCACGGCTACTGCTGCGTCCGGACGTATTCCCAACCATTTCTGAAGGAGATGATATTGCTCTTGCAATCCGAAAAGCTTCCGAAGCGGCACACGGACTGTATCCGTCACCCTTTTCCGCTTACAATATAGCGCTGTGGTATGGCACAGAATTCGCCAAAAACCCGGAAGCCACAGGGCTGGGCAACCGGAGGAACTTGAAGGAATGGACTCACAAAGGCGACGATCTAATCCCCCAAGCATTAAGCGCCAATCTTGAAAAAACGCGGCTCGCGTCAATGCATATGGCAAGTGGCATGGCGCACGATTACTTCGCCTTTGCAGTAAGCGAAGACGACGATGCGCGACGTCTGCAGTTGCGAAAGTCAGAAGCTGCGTACCGCAACGCCTTGAACACATTGGATCCGGTGAGCACATTCTACGAATATCAGCTCTCGCAATTCATACGTTTCCAATATGCCGATATGATCCGACATAATTACGGCAACAGTCGCTCGGCTCACATCCAGCGGATCGTCGGACCAATACTCGATAAGCCGAGCGACTACGCCGGCAAAGTAACCCACTTCGAACAATTCGTGAGCAGCGAGATGCAAAAGCCCGAGTCGCGCTTCAAAGATATCTTTGCCTCCTTTGTTCGGTTCGTTCCTCAGTTCTCCGCTCTCTGGGAACAGACAGTAGACGAACGCTAACACCGCAACGATTAGTGCTGTAGCTTTCATGCCTGTCTCCTCCAGGTTACGAAATCAAAACTGACACCGTTGTCCCAAAAAAGGGGGCCGTGTCAAGGACGCCCTTTTACGACAAACGCGCACACGAGGTACGCGATCGCTGCACCCCAGAAAACGTATGTGAAGCCGTAAAGTAGAGCAACGAGCATCGCGCTGATACTCCCGACAACGCTCGCAAGACCGTTCGTGCCAAAAACCCAGGGCACATATTCTTCTGACGGGAGCATTCGTATCCCAAGCGGAAACAGTCCGCCGAGAACGAGTGCGGGAAAACCAGTAAAAACAAGCGTCGTAATGATAACGAGTGTGTCGTCAGCAGCATACAAGTGTGGCAGGATCCGCGACAGCGTAGCCGCAAACACAACGAGTGTGACGAAGGCAAGCAGGCTTAATACTCGCGCACGAGAAAGCAGATGCGCTCTCATGCCGCTGCTGAAGAAACTGCCGATGCCGGCGAAGAATAAAACCCCCGTGAGCGACCACGCCATTGCACTGGCGGGACTTGCGTAGAGCGGTGCAACTTTCTGCATAATGGCTATCTCGAACATCATGAAACCGAAACCGGTCCCGAGGAAATATGGGACGTACGGCAATGCCGCGCGCTTGCAGCGCCACGTAAGGATGAGGGCGAACCCCAGGGAAAGAACAGCAATAGTAAACATCCTGACCAGAGTCCCGAGTGATATGAATTTTTCGTTTTTGCCGGACAGCAAATTGTTATAGAGCTCTTCATCATTAATTGGCGAGACATATCTGTTCCAAAAAAACGGATGATCATCAGTGATAACAAGACTGCGCTCGCTTCCGAGCGCGTCCCGTAGGTCGAATTCATCTATTGGAGCAGCAACGATCCCTCGCCGTTGAAGTGTTTCTGCGATGCGCTCGCGCTCGTTGTCCGTAAGCGGAACATTCTTGTATAAAAATCCCCCGTAAAATCCGGCATCGAAGAAAATGACATGCGCCTTGGGGTCGCTGCCAGAATCGGTAAGCACACGCACAAGCGTGTCTTTGTATCGCGTAGCGAACCAGATCAGATCCGTACTGTAGAACCACCCGTCCGGCGTCAGCCGCGAAAGATACAGTTCAAACGCCTCCTCTGTAAACAAATAATTTTCCAGAAGCGCATACGGCTGCACTCCTTGTCCCCCGTATCGTTTCGAGTTCGATACATTGATGAGGTCGTAGACGTTATTCGTGCGGCTAAGAAATTTCCTCCCTTCGGAAATGACGCCTCGCACCCCCTCAATATTGTACGGGGAGTGTTCTCCTCCCAACCGCCGTGACTCGTCCACCAATACGGGATTTATTTCGACAGCTGTAATATCGCGTGTGCCACCCGCAACCGCACGCTGTATCTCGCTACCTAATCCAGAACCCATGATGAATGCGCTCTCATATGTGCCGAGCAAGTACGGCGTGGAACGTATGCCGCTAAAAAGATCTGACAGCCCCTCACTCATCGGTGCGTCGACGAGAGTCGTATTGCCGACGCAGTCAATGATCGCGGCATACGCGTGCGTAGCGGAGTGCTGCTCCTCGGTCAGCGTCCAATCACGGAGGACGAACCGGGGGTCGACCTCATACAGTTCGATGTGAGAAAAAGAGTTATCTATCGTTTTTATGGGATGCTTATCACTCACTTCTTGATACTGAAATCCGCACTGCATGGCAAGCGGCGCGGGAATCGTGAACAAAACGAGAACAGTAGCCATCCCGAAAGCCGCCGAAAATCCCGCACGTAATGAGGGCAGGTAGAAAAAGATCGTAGTCCCCGCTGCGATGAATCCGCCAAGCATCAGAACTTCGAAGTCGATCGAATCAAGCACGCCGATAAAGAGAAGCGCGCCAACAGCAGATCCTCCGAGAGATGCCGCATAGAGCGTGTGGATAATCTTCGTGCTTCGTGAAAAGAGAAGGGATATGAGGGCGCCCGCGAGCGAATAGAATAGTAGACTCGCGGCAAAAAAACCTACTTGCGTATGCAGCCCGTCAATGCCGAGAAGCGCGATACATGCGGCATATGACGCGGTGTATGCGACCAACAGCCAAAATGTAAGGACGATCTGATGGCGTTTGTAAATGACACGCAGAAAATATGCCCCTATCCCCCCGAGTCCAAAACCGAGGAACGCAAGCGCAAGTACGATGAAGTCAAAGTCGTTGCTGAAAATGATCTTGGTCGCTCGTGTCGCGAGCAGCTCAAAGAACAACACGCATGCGGACAGGAGAAAAATTACAGCGTGTTCACGCCAACCCCAGTCTCTGAGAATAGAGCCCAAACGCATGAAGTATTACTCAAGAATCTCAGTCAGCACCCGCCCTTCCACGTGCGCCGGGACCGTGATGCCGAGAAGCGACAGTATCGTCGGCATCTGATCGACATGTCGTATCGGTTCTTCTATCCTGTGCCCTTTCTTTACGCCGGGACCCGCGATTACAAACGGCGTCCACATGCCTTTGGTGGTTTCGGGATTTATTGCCTGCTTGTATCCGCCGCCAAGCGGCGCCTCAAAGATGTTGACGCTACCATCTACCTCCTCCCACAACTGATATCCCGGCTCAACTTCCAGTACGAGGTCACCTATCCTGTCCGCCGGCAACTCGAAGAAATCCGGAGCTTCCTCCCACTTCACGGCATTCACAACGGGTTTTTTGTTGCCATCAGTAAGCGACTCGAGCGTTTGTATGACCTCGTTGCGCAACTGCTCATAGGCAGTGCCAGAACCGCGTGTCCACGCTCCGCCCAATCCTTCCGGCTTAATGTACACATACGCCATTTTAAGGTACACAACTTTGCTCGCATTCCAGTCGATCGCGGGTTCTCCGGTCGTGGCGTCGATCGTATATTTAAGCCATCCTTTCTGCGCAAAAAGATTGTTTATTTTGAACTGCTTTTCTATCGGGATGACGCCATGGTCGGATGAAAATATCACGACCGAATTCTTGTCCAAATTCTTCATCGCCTCGCCAAGTACATCGTCGAGCTTTTTATATAACCAGAAAATGTCTTCCCATTCATCGCGTGCCGCTGCGCGCGTATCGTAATCGAACTTGGGCCCTGCTATCTGACGATGCCACCATCTGCTCTCGAGCATCTGGTTCGGGGTGTACGTGTCCTGGATAAAAAAATCGGGCTTGTAGGTGCGGAATATGAATCCGGCCGCATCGCGATGCCAATTCAAAGACATCTCGGCTTCTTCGAGGAACGTGTCTTTGTCTTCCTCTTCGTAGAGCAGCTGTGCCGGCCAATTATCGACAAAATCCACCATCGGTCCAACGCCTTCCGTGAGTTCTGCCGCAACATTTGAGGGTTCCGTAAGGAATTCGTTCACGTTGTTAAAAAAGAGCCGCACCCTGAAATTACCGCCCTCCCATACCTTGATGACTTTAACTTTCACGTCCGAAGCCACTTTCTTATCATTCCACATGAGTTCTATCGGGAACCAACCGCTCCAGGCACCTTGCTTTAAATTCGCGATAGCCGTCTTCTTGTCGAAGGAGAAGAGAACCCTATCGTAGTTGGTGGCACTGTCGTCCGTCGAATCGTACACAAGCCCCCACACCGTTGCGCCGTGCGCATCCATTTTGAACTCGTGTGCCGCCGAAAAGGTGCGCGGAGCGTTTTCCCAACTTGTCGCGTCGGCCGTCTCGACGAACTGGGTAAGCTTTTGCCCGAGGTAAAAAAGCTTGAATCCTCGACCTGTACTCTTTCGCTCTTCCAATTTCTCGAGCGGTTCGTACACTATTGCGGGCGTATCGAATCCCCAAGGCGCCCAGCGGCCGCGTATTGTGATGCCGTTCTTAAGCTCGGGCGGTGTGGAGCCGGGTATGGAAAGAAGGGCTACTTTTTTCCCTGCCTCCTCTAAAAACGTCCATATAGGGTCAACTTTTTTCGCGTTGGAGGCGAAACCCGCGGCCGAGGGCGTCGCGAGCGGAAACCCCTCGACGTGCATCGGCCCATCTGCAATACCGTGCGTTTTCGGATACGTACCGGTGAGGAGCGACGCAAAGTTCGTCGGGGTATGCGAAGGAAAGTCTGGAATCGAGTATCCATACGAGCCAATTTGCATCAACTTGCGCAGGTTCGGCAGCTTTCCTTCTTGCGCCCACTCATAGATCGTGAAAATGTCTGGGTCTGCGCGCGTCCCGTCGGGAATGAACCAATACACGGTGCTCACCGGTCCGTCTCCGGAGCCAACACCGCGTCCCGGAATAAGAAAAAGCGCCATGACGGCGAGAAGAGCGATAACGAGTATCGCGATATATGCTTTACGTACGGACATTGCACTCGAATGAATTCATAAATACTTTGACGTCAGACCAGGGCCGCGTCGGGTCAGTGAAGTACTCCACTTGAAATACCTTTTTTTGATCGCTGCAATAGAAAATGCCGAACCCTGCCCTATACCGTATTAAATCGGGAGTACAAAGTCCATAGTTGAACCGCTGGCCGGCGGGGATAAGACGGTACTCGCCGAGCGGATGAGCTTCCGTGCGAGGAACAAGATCGAGAGCACAGCCGGTTTTGTTCGTTAGAAATTCCGGGTACGGCGGGAGCTTCGTATCATACTGACTGTCGATCAACAAAAATTGGCCGTCGGCGTATGTATCCATGTCTTCGCGCGAAACCCCCGACAATATTTTTACACGAAGCGCGTCTTTCCCGCGCGACGCGCTAACGTTTTCTTCTCGCTCATCCGCATAAAAGCCGTAGCGCTCTCGAACTGAAAACTGATCAATGCCCGACATCGAAAAACCCCATTCAGTGAACGGGGTCGCAGGTGCATTGCCAAGCGGACGTATGTCGTTGCGGAGAAAAAAAGCAGCGACAAGGATCGGCAGCGCAACGAGCGTTAGCATAACGAGTCTAATCGCGATCCTTTTCATGCCTGTCAAAATCCGTGGCTTGCTCGCCATGCATCGAGCTTGCCCGTGAGTAAACGCGCCGCGCGAGGTTCGTCGTTGATGAGATTGCGAGTTTCCTCTGGGTCCTCTTGAATATTGTAGAGCTCGTACGAAGCTGTCGTCCTGCCTGGTTCCGTATCTGGAAACAGCGTGTTTTTGATGAGCTTCCACTCATCGTTGCGCATCGTGTCTGCTGTGGACACTACCTGAAAGAAGTCGCTGTGTTCGAAAGGGATAAAAAGCGCGCCGCCGAATGCAAATTCGTGTGCTTGCTCATCACCGTAACGCTCCAGAGCGAAAGCTCGTCCGTCGCGGATGCTCGCCTGCGGATCTCTTATGCGGAGCATTGAAAGGAGAGACGGCATGACATCTGCGGTCTGTACCGGTTCCCGCACGTCGATGCGCTCAGATATTGACGGATGTTTGAGAGCAAGGGGGAAATTTACGGCAGGGTCATATACAGTGCCCCGCAGAGAACCGCCACGCATGAACCACCCCTTCTCTCCCAGCATCTCGCCGTGCTCGGACATAAAGATTAAGATAGTTTTTCTCTCCAGGTCGAGTTCACGCACCGTGTTCAAAAGACGAGAGACGTGCTCATCGGCCTCAGCAATACGCGCATCATAGAGTGCCGTCATGTACCGTATATCGGCGTCAGACAAATACACTCTATCGGGCTTCCCATATACGAGCGTATCGACCGGCCAGGACCGAACCCCATCCCGTGTCTCTGGTTCAGAGTTCTGATATGTAACATAGCAGATGCTGTAGTCGAGATCCGTTTCCAGTCCGTGCGTGAATCGTGACGCGTAAGGTTCGCGTGGTAGGTAGGGACAGTGGCTATCATAACCCTGTACGAAAAGAAAGAATTTTTCGTCGGCATTCGCTCGAAGCCATCGCGTCGCAATGTCGATATACGATCGGGTCGGGGCGTAGCTCAAGAGGCCGCGGCCAAGCGGATAGTTGCCATTTACTCCAAAATCTTCGTAATTGCTCTCGTCCAGGAAAAAACCGAAACCCCGCTTAAGTCCTGAAAGTCTGTTGTTGTAGTCGCCGCCGCCCGTAAACGCCGCGGTCTTGTATCCATTCTCGGAAAGAACGTCGGCAAGCGTCGCAACGTTCTTATTGTAGAGCAATGGGATATACACCGGTTCCCGGACGAGAACACCATGTGTGTATGGAAAAAGCCCCGTAAACAGCGTCACCGCATCAGGCAACGTCCATGCGGACGGCGCAAGCGCATTATGGAACACGATGCTATTCTCGAAGAAGCTGTCGATTCCAGGCGTTGTCGGCTCTTCGTAACCATAAAGGCCGACATGGTCCTTTCGAACTGTTGTGAGCGAGACAACGATAACGTTGCAGTCCTCGCAGGCGAGCGCCTCCATGGTGCCCGTGTATTCCCGCTCGGGGGCCGTACTGTCAACTTCTCCGATGCGCTTCACGATTCGTTCCTGTACCGACATATTCGCATGACGAGCCTCGTCCACACCGGAAAGCGGCAAATCCGAATCCACGCGCCTCATCAACAAACGCAGCGTGATAGCGGAATGTGATAACCGCCGAAACACTTCTTGAGAGACATGGAACTTTGTCTCAGGATTTCCTATCCCTTCAACGAGTTCCGGGAGGGCTAAAATGCTCGTTACGTATTTCTCTACATCGGCAAGATAAGCGTCCGACGTACGCGGCCTTCGGGCGGCATTTGAAAGATGCGAGTCGGCGATATCGAGCAACGCCGCGATCTTTTGCTGCGCCGTGATCGACAGAATGAGACGCGCGTTCTTGAGCGGGAGCGTATCTGCTGCGGTCATTAAGATTCCTCCAGCAAGCAACAAGAGCAGCAAAACAGCTGTTTTCCAGTGCGTTTTTACGTGAGCGATGACGGCTCTTCCATTGTGATAGTTGCTGAACACTATAAGTACACCATTATACACGCTTCAAAAAACGTTCACTTTTATATTGACAAAGGCGGCAACGGTGGCACAATAAACAGGGTCACGTGTCAACTGTTTTCTAGACCAGGAGGCCACCATGAAAGGCAAGCTAATGTTCTTTGTAATTGCAGTTGCGGTTGCGGGTGCGTCATCGAGCGCGCTCGCTCAAGACGAACGCGGGACAACTTCCCCGAGCGCCCCCACCCAGGAGGTGAGCTCGTGCGCAGTTCCCGTCGGCAAGTTCGTGGGCCAAATGTCCGCGGCAGACGGGGCGCCCGTAGGCGTAACGGTCGAGGTTCTCGCGACTTCACCGCGACCAATCGTGAAATTCACGATGGCGTCTAACAACCGATGTGCCGGTGACTTCCGCAGCGTTGCCGATCGCGGCACCTGCGAAGGAAACCTCGCGAAGACGCGCATCGATCGTTCGAAAGCCCGCACGGCAGATTGCCAAAGCGAGACCCCTTTCCACCTCCGAGTGGAAGACGGGAAGCTCGTGGGCCGTTACGGCGGCCAGGCGATAAAACAAGGGGTCGACAACGTAACGCTGTCGATGCCCTAGCCGCAACAGGCGCGACGCACTTATCGCGATAGTCCGAAACGGGGGCCTCGGCTCCCGTTTTTTTATATTCCTTCGCGGGCGCGGAGGGTTGCGTCATCTTGACCCCAATAGATAGCTACGCATCTAACGGGGCAAGCATCTACATCATCTTTACATCAATACTTACTCCCGATGGCAAATCTATATTCGTCAGTGCTTCTATAACCTTGGGCGCAGGATTTAAAATGTCTATCATGCGTTTGTGGATGCGCATTTCGAACTGCTCGCGCGAATCTTTATCGATGAACGCCGCGCGATTCACGGTGTATTTTTTAATATCAATGGGGAGCGGAACGGGTCCGACAACTTCGGCGTTGTAGCGGGCTGCTGTGTCAATTATTTGCTTTACTGAGGAGTCGAGTATGCCGTGCTCGTAGGCGCGGACACGGATGCGCAGGCGATGCACCGTTTCAGGTTTGGCTGCGCGAGAACGTGTCGAGGAAGCCGCAGATGAGTCATCCGCTTTTTTCGCGCGCGTCGCGCGCTTCTTTGCTGTAGTTTCAGCCGACATGCTTTTTTAAGGAACTTGCAGAGTATGCACTACGCGCGCGACGCACGCAAGTATCATGTATCGAGTATCAGGTACCAAGATCAATCCAAAAACGGAGTTTGTCGACACCGGTTTCGGGATTCGGAACCTGATTTTCCAATACGCCGCCGTTCTTTTCGATGATTTTGCGCGATGCGACATTGGTCGCATCGCATGTGATCAGCACGCGGTTTATGCCGAGCTCCTTGGCCTTCGGCAGCGCGAGTTCCAGGATTTTATTTCCATATCCCTGTCCTCTTTTGCTTGGTCGAATGTCGTAGCCGATATGTCCGTGCGAAGCGAGCAATTCCGGTGTCAGACGATGCCGGATACTAATGCGTCCTATAAATTCATTCCCATCAACCAACCAGAAGTCCGTGGCCGGTACGCGGCCGGGCGGGAGTTTCTCATCTTTGGCTCTGCCTCGCTTGAACTCAACATAACTTTCAAAATCTTTCTCGAGCTCCACAATCGAGAGAGCGCGATATGTTTTGTACCTGGTTGAATTTATTTGGTCAGCCTTAAATTCCTTCACCGCTTCAATGAACGAGTTCTTGTATTCCGCTGACGGCAAAACGAGTTTCATAAACTTACTCGAACAATGGCGGTTTTTATCCCATCAATTTCCAGAAATCGTCTAACAACTGTTGGAGCATAGCGTTTTTCTCTTCAGTCGGAGTTTCTTTTTTCAACTCCGCATTCATGCGATCTACCAGATCATCAAACTGCGCGATAAGCGACGGATCACTCGCCCGCATAATTTCATCCGCCAGACCCGAATTCTTCGGAAATTTAATCGTTCGAATATAATCTTCGTAACGAAGGGCGCGCTTCATAAGATGCGCGGCAGTAGAGTCATCCATATTTATTGAAATGCTCATGACACTATTCCCAGCGTCTGCGGCAAGACCTCTGTCGCCGACATATTCGCGAGCCAAATCTTTAAGACTCTGCTGTTTGTTCATATCATCTAGTGCCATAGGTTTACGTTAGCACGAGAAAACCCGCCTTTCGGCGGGTTTTCTACTGAAACCTATAACCTATTCCCTATAACCTGTGGCTTACGCAACTATCTTCGTGACTACTCCGGCTCCCACCGTCTTGCCTCCTTCGCGGATAGCGAAGCGCATTTTCTCCTCCATGGCAATCGGGCCGACGAGTTTAACTTTGAATGTAACTGTGTCGCCGGGCATGACCATTTCGACGCCCTCCTTGAGAGTTACCTCTCCGGTAACGTCGGTCGTCCGGATGTAGAACTGCGGCTTGTATCCGGTGAAAAACGGTGTATGACGGCCACCTTCCTCTTTGGTCAGAATATACACTTCGGATTCGAATTCCGTGTGCGGCTTTACACTGCCCGGCTTCGACAAGACCTGTCCGCGATGGACGTCATCTTTCTTGGTACCGCGCAGAAGCACTCCCGCGTTGTCGCCGGCCTGGCCTTGCTGGAGTGACTTATTGAACATCTCGACGCCCGTTACGACTGTCTTTGTAGTATCTTTGATTCCGACGATTTCAATTTCTTCGCCGACTTTCACGATGCCCCGCTCAATGCGGCCGGTTACAACTGTGCCGCGGCCTTCAATAGAGAAGACGTCTTCAATGGGCATGAGGAACGGCTTGTCGAGATCGCGTACGGGCTCGGGAATATATTCATCGAGCGCCTTCACGAGCTCCATCACCTTGTCAGACCACTCATTGCCCGGCTCCGGGCTCTCGAGCGCCTTAAGACCCGATCCTCGAATGACGGGAGCGTTCGTGCCATCGAGCTCATACTTGTTCAAAAGATCGCGTACCTCTTCTTCGACGAGATCCACAAGATCCTTGTCGTCCACCTGATCCACTTTATTGAGAAAGACAACGATCTTCGGCACGCCGACTTGGCGCGCAAGCAGAATGTGCTCGCGCGTCTGCGGCATGACGCCATCAGAAGCTGCAACGACGAGGATAGCGCCATCCATCTGCGCGGCGCCTGTGATCATGTTCTTGATGTAGTCTGCGTGGCCGGGAGCGTCGACGTGCGCGTAGTGACGCTTCGGAGTTTCATATTCGGAGTGCGAGAGTGAGATTGTAATTCCGCGCGCCTTTTCTTCCGGCGCCTTATCGATATCCTCGACACCTTTCACGGTGGCTGAATATCCGTTCCCCGCCTTCGCGAGAACGTGCAGAATTGCCGCGGTCAGCGTCGTCTTTCCATGATCCACGTGCCCGATCGTGCCGACATTCATGTGCGGCTTCGTGCGATTAAATTCTGTTGCCATATGTTTGATAGCCTGTAGCGTCTAGCTTTAAGCTTGTAGATACAATTAACTTAATAATATTAATTCGAACGCCAACGCATTACTATCGCTCTCTCTTACCTGTGAGGCAAAAAGAAAAACGCCTCTGCGTCGAAACATATTAGCAGACAGTTCATATGCGTCAACCCCTCACCACTTTTTAAAAAAGTGGTGAGGGGTCAATAGCAAGAAGCTAGCCGCGCGCGGCGTGCAGGAAGCGAGGAATTACAAAGAAAACAGCGCATTGAGCTGCGCTCTTGTTGCAGGGCCGACGTAGCCAGTGGGGTTGATGCCGTACTTTGTTTGGAATGCTATGACTGCGGCGAGGGTGCGATCAAAGAAGCCGCCGGTGATTTCTCCGTCGTAGAGGCCGAGAGCAGTGAGGGCTTCTTGGAGCGCGCGTACTTCCGTTCCTTCTTGCCCGCGCCAGAGGTCGAGAGTGAATCGGTAGGTGAAGTTCGTTTTTGCGCCAACTGCCGAAGTTTGAGCCACCGAGGTTGTATCTTTCCCGCCGAACATAAAAGAGGTCCAGGCGCCTGCAAGGTTTGAATACAGTGTACTTTCTGCGGTGGTCATTGGCCGCACGGTGACAGTGACTTGTGAGGTAGCGTCAGATCCTGTGCTGCTTTGTTTCGCTATGTAGTTAACAGTATACGTGCAACCTGCTGCATCGGGTGAAATGGTGCCCGAGGCGGATCCTTGCGCATTGTCAGCAGCCCACGCGTCGCTCCACGTAGCCCCACTTACGCACGACGCTGAATAGTTTGAGGAAAAGGTGTCCGCATTCTTCGACGACCATTCATACCGGTAGGTATCTCCTACTGATACGGTATCGCTTGTTTTTCCGTTGATGGTAAAGGTGGCGGTTGGGCGTGCCGTAAAGCCAAACGGCGCGTCGCTTGTATCCTCTACAGACCCTTGCCCGTCCGCGCGTTGACCTGAGACGTGGATTTTGTAGACATTCTGGCCGATGCGAATTCATGTCCCGCACGATCAATTTGTGCAGCTGATCATTTTTGTAGATTGCTATAGTTACGGATTTAATATCTTTCCCGCTCCATTTCACAAGGTATGGTTGGTCTTGAGAGATTTGCTCCCCTCCGTTCGGAGTAACGACTCTTACCGATGCGGTCTCCGTCGGCTGAGTTCCTACCATGACCAGCACACTTTTCGTTACCGATCCACCCAGTCCGGTGCACGTTAGGGAATACGTCTTGCTTGTCGAAAGTGATCCTGTCGAATTCGATCCCGATGTCTCTCGCGTCCCATAGAATGCCATTGTGTCGCCACTTGCCGTGCAGGATGTCGCGCCCGTGGAAGACCACGAGAGCGTTGACGATTGACCGGAAGAAATTGATATTGGGGACGCGGTGAACGTGAGCGTCGGTATTGGCGTTGGCGTCGATTGGGCTATGGAAAAAGAGCCGGAATCGCCATATCTGCCTGTGGTAACTTCTTGCACCGTTACACTCACGTCTGGATAGGAGAACTGTGGCGTCCATGAGATGTAACACTTGCTCGAGGCGCTGCAGTTGGCTTGCGTGGCTGAATATGTGCCGAGATCCCCCTTGCCTCCTGCGGTGTATCCGATAACGTATTGTGCATTCGGACCTATTGAAAGCCAGGATATCGTTGTCGCTTGACCCTGCTGAAGAATCGTTCCGGCAGTTGGATACAGGATCTGGATAGTATTGGCGGGGCCTAATTCTTGAAGGTACGTATACGCACTCACCGTGCCTGTTGTTCCTGTGACTGTGTTAACCGCGAAGAAGTAGTAGTTGCCGACAGGTACGCGCATGATGGCGACTTTTTCGCTACCCTGCATCACCTGAAGATTCCATTTCAAGTACACTGAATTGCTTGAACGTTCGGCGCTCAGGATTTGCGCTTCGTACACATTTTCTGCAACGCCGTACTCGTTGTATTTGACGAGATAGATGCGGTACATTCCGAGAATACCGTCGTTTGAGCCGAGGGATGAGTCGCTCAAGATGATCGTATGCGAGGGACTTGCTACATCTATGATTTGGTTCTGGCCGCCCACAGGATTCACAAAGGTAATCCGTGGATCACCTTCTTTCCCATAGAGTGGCGAGGGTTGGATGTTTTGGAAATTCCAAGTACAGATCACCGTGTTTCCTAGACCGCAAATCGATGCTGCTACCCGCTTAATAACATTCGGCACTTCTGGCAATGACGCATCCTTGAATTGCATGCGAAGTGTACCGGTTGTCTGATCGGAAGCTCCAGAAAATTCAAATGGTGCATCGCTTTTATCTTCAACATATCCCTGTCCATCAGCGCGCTGACCAGTGACGTAGATTTTGAATATAGCGCCTGCATTATCCCCTTCCCCCAAGCCAGCTAGCGCCGCCGAGGGCGTCCAGAGGACAGTGACCCGATCGAGATCTTTGGCAGAGGACTGGACGTCTTTGTCGATCCAGTATTTCCACTGGTCGTTCTTGTAGAGCGCAACCGCCGCTGATTGAAGAGCTGTTGAGGAGAGTTGAATCACCATCTCTTTGTTGGGATCAAACTTCTCACCGCCGTTGGGGCTCGTGACTTTGAGCGATGCTATCGTTGGAGCGGGATTTACATTCACATAATCGTAGACATATAACCCGGTTTGCGAACCAAGTTTTTGACAACCGAACGTAATTGACGAACCATCAGACCATGCCTGCAAAGTTCCCTGAGGAGGGAGTAACCCTTCTGACGTCAACTGCGGTGTCTCGGCTGCCCTCACTCCTGATACGGTGGTACATCCTCTCATGCCGCTTGAGGTCCAGCTGAGAGTTATCTTTTGATTGTATGCGAGCGTCAATGGTCCATCGGATCCATTCACCTTCAAATCAACGGGTTTTGGCAGAAGTGTGAACGGCCGATCGCTTCTGTCACTCGCTCCGGTTGAGTTATTTACGACACGAACGTAGTACTCGCCCGGTTGCGCCCACGTTTCGTAATTATCGAGGTTGAAATACGTGTGAAGCGAGGCCTTACCGGTGTCCATGATGCGGCCGGCTGTCGTGAATAAGTTGCCGCCGTGATTGCGATCGAGATACACTGACACTTCATTTGCGGGATTTACGTTCGGATTGTAGCTGTATGGACCCCACGTGATCGTATTCAACTGACCAATTTCCCAACGCTCGCCGCCATTGGGCGCCGTAACTTTGATTCCGCCGACACCTGGACCTCCTCCACCGCCACCTCCGTCACACGTCGCATCTTTAATTTTCTCTCTCGTGAGCGGGCCCACGTACCCTGTCGGACTTAATCCGACATTTGCTTGATACTTTTTAGCTGCAGCCAGCGTTTGCAATCCAAAGAATCCCGTGGGCTGGGAGCTCAAGTAGCCCTCTGCCTGGAGAAAGTCTTGGAGGAGTGACACTTCGCCTTCTGTTCGTGCGTCTGTCATGCGGTATTTCAGGTTGTACTGGAGAGCGACGCATGCAGA